>JAIXOJ010000010.1 GCA_027486835.1 Chitinophagaceae bacterium | reverse complement strand
TTAAAAAAGAAGCGGCTAATTTAGAGGCTTCCCATTCAGCAGAATTTATATTGGTGACATCTACTAATTCAGATGCCCTTTTAATCCCAAGATTGCTCAAATTGATTCCAGGGTGGTGGGGGTGGTAGATACTTTCATAAATCAAATCTAACCAATCTCGATAATTGGGTGATGTGCCTTCACCTTTGTAGTTAGGGTTCAATAATATCAGTTCATGGTTAAATATTTTACGCTCTAAACCTTTCAGATTATATGGATTCGATTTTGAAATCAATACCTCGTCTTCATAAAGTTCATCCGTTTCCCTGTGACGATGATATTTCGCAGTCATCACTACAATGGTATAAACGGTTCTATCTACCTTATAATCATTAAAATTTCGTTGCTGCTCTGTAATCGCTTGATAGTGATAGTGCATAAATCGATCAAAATTGTGGTCATATTGCACTTTTTGTATCTCCACAATCACTTTATTGGTGCTGTCTTCGGCAAAAATGTCATACTTGAAGTCTATATTTCCAAACTTAGGGGCAAAAGACTTCTCTGTTTCAATCTTGTCGGGCAAGATGTTAATGCCTACTATATCATGCACGAAGGCTTTAAACACGATTTCGTCCGTAAAAGCTTTTTTGAAAAATACTTCGTTGTCCAATCTTGCGAGTGCCATAATGAAATTTGTTTCTTTGTAGGGGATAGGTCTTGTGCCAAACGCTACTGTTATTAACCTTGTGCCTTAATTCACAAAAGCAATATTGCATTTGGAAACCTTGCAAATAAAGGAAAGGTTATTATATAATGTTTGAACAATGATTTTTGATTTTGGGATGGATAGGATTTGTGTGGGGGTATGCGCTGCATTTTATGGGCTAGATATAGATTTCTACTTTCCATTTTATTCGTTCGTTTCATTCTTATTTTCTGTTCTTAATTGGATGATTTGGTTATAAGTGAGGCCAGTTAATTCAATAATGCTTTCATTGTCCATGCCTTTTTTAATTGCTTTGATGGCAACTAGTTTTAATCCTATTTCTATTCCTTCGTCTTTACCCTCTTCCCGCTCTTCCACCAATACTTTCTTTTTGGTTACTTCAAGCTTAGATTCTTCCCATTCATAAGGGTCAATATTGTTGGTATTCACTAATTCAGAGGCGCGTTTTATACCAAGATTGCCCAAGTTTATTGTTGGTTGGGTTGGGTTGTGAATGCTTTCGTAAATTAGGTCTAACCAATCCCGATAGTTGACCGGCGTTCCCTCGCCTTTGTAGTTAGGGTTCAGGAATATCATTTCGTGATTGTACATCTTTCGCTCAATTCCTTGTAAATTATAGGGGTTCGACTTTGAAATTAATACTTCATCTTTATATAAGTTCCCTGTTATCTTGTTTCTCTTGTAGGGTGCAGTCATCAACACGATAGTGTAAACAGTCTTATCTATAGTATAATCATCGGAGCTACGTTGCTGCTCAGCTATAGCTTGGTAATGATAGTGGAGAAAACGGTTGAAATTATGACCGTACTCCACCTTCTGTATTTCTACAATTACTCGGTTAATACTGTCCTCGGCAAAAATGTCGTATCGGAAATTGACATTGCCCAATATTGGGGCAAAGGACTTCTCTGTTTCAATCTTGTCGGGCAAGATGTTGATGCCTACAATGTCATGCACGAAGGCTTTAAACACGATTTCGTCCGTAAAAGCTTTTTTGAAGAATACTTCGTTGTCCAATCTTGCGAGTGCCATGTAATCGAAATTATTAATTGAAAATATTGATACGAATTAAAACTTCCTTTATTCTACAATTTAAGTTTAGGGTGGTGTTGCAAATAAAGGAAAAGTTTTGTTGGCGTTACGCATCTAGGTTTAATTGGATTTCAATTTATCCCCGTTCGGGTTACGTCTCCATACTTTGCCACAACAATCCCAAACTAAACCTTACATAACATTTTAATCAAAAAAGGCTTATGATGTAGCGCCCAATAAACACAACAAACAAGAAAACACGCTAAAATTTGTATTTAAAAAAGTTTTCCCTTATTTTAGATGCGAGTGAATTGGTGAAATACAATTAGTTTTCTTTTATCAAAAGAACTCAATGCCCGTATTGATAATGGTCACTTCATTGTAAAAAGGCTTCTTATTTGTAAACTACTATTGTAAAAATTAAATCCCACCGAGCTTTACGTTTTCTTTAGTCGGCAAGTCGAAAATAGTTTCCACTAAAAGAATGGGGCATCATCAAAGAAGAATAGAAAATAATTTACTTAAAAGAAAAGAAATGGAAGAAGAAAAAAAGAAAACGGGTTCCTCAATTGGAGGGTTAGTATTTGTTGGATGCATGTTCATTGGTGCTGGAATCGGTAAATTGTATAACGCTTTGGAGATTGGCGGAGCAATCGGCATGGGCGTTGGTTTTATAGCAATGGGAGCAATTGGGGCTTATTATAGAAACAAATAAATGAGTAGGCCTACCCCACCCTCCTATTTCCCAAAACAGCATGTCTTCTAATCAAATAACTAGGATATTCAATTCCCTCCTTGCCAGAAAGAGGAATACTATTTATCGTGTCATTATGGTATTTTGTAAAAGAATTCTATCAAAAATCTTCAAAAGAAATGAGAAAGAAACTAATTCGTTTCGATTGGGCAATGAAGAAGTTGCTTTGCCACAAAGCTAATTTTGATATCCTAGAAGGTTTTTTATCTGAGTTACTTCGTTTTGACGTAACGATTGAAGGCATTTTAGAAAGCGAAGGAAATAAACAAGACGAATACGATAAGTACAACCGAGTAGATATCCTCGTAAAAAGTCAAAATAGTGAATTGATGTTAGTCGAGGTTCAGAATGACTCAGAAATAGATTATTTCCATCGAATGCTATACGGCGTTTCCAAGCTCGTTACAGAATATATAAAAGAAGGAGAGCCTTATGGTACTATCAAAAAAATCTATTCTATCAACATCGTCTATTTTGGTTTAGGACAAGGAAAAGATTATCTTTATGAATACAATGGGGAGTTTATTGGTTTACACGAAAAGGATATTTTACTACCCACTCCTTTGCAAAAACAAGATTTCAAAATAGAACAGGTGTCGGATATTTTCCCCAAGTACTACATCCTGAAAGTGAACAATTTTAATGATCTTGCCAAAGATTCGCTTGACGAGTGGGTATATTTTCTCAAAAACAGCGAAATAAAAGATAGCTTCAAAGCAAAAGGATTAGACAAAGCCAAAGAAAAACTACGTTACGAAAATTTGTCCGATGAAGAAAAGAAACTGTATGATCGTTTTCAAGAAAATAGACGCATTGAAAACAGTGTCAGTTATACTGCTAGGCGGGAAAGGAATGTGGAAATTGCTAAAAAAATGATTGTAGCAGGTTCTAAAAATGAATTTATTGCTCAAATGACAGATTTAACGCTTGAACAGATTGAACAATTGCGAAGTACAACGGATTAAAACTGTACCTAATTATTGTGTTACACTTTGGCAAGAACATGAGTGAAGCTTCAGCCATTCTGCCCCAAATACTTCTCCTGACCACACAGCAACGATTACAAATCTCCCGATTTGCGTTTTACATAAAAGTAGCTGTTTCAAAAGCAAAGGCTGCTCAGTGTTCATAGCATTTATGCATTCATAACATCCTAGCCAACTGCTCTGAAAACTGTATTATAAGTAGTAAAGTAAATTACTTCCCTCACTTTGTAATACAACTAATTTACCACGCTATCTTAATTTCCCGTTATTTTAGCCCGTAACCCATTTTGCATGACAGACAATCATTCATACAACCAGCTTACAGATGAACAGTTGTTGCATGAGTATAAGCAACAAAAAAACCAATCTTTATTGGCTGCTTTGTATTTACGCTATGCAGAAATGCTCTACGGTGTTTGTATGAAATACCTCAAAAATCAAGAAACAGCTAAAGATGCGGTTGTTGATATTTACGAGTCGTTGGTAAAAAAACTACACGTTCATGAAGTGAGCAATTTTAAAAGCTGGCTATACGTATTAGCTAAAAATCATTGCCTCATGGAGCTACGAAAACACAGTAACAATACTTTTGCCTCTATTGACGATTTTTCATTTATGCAATCTGACGCTTCGTTGCATCTGGAAGAAGCATTAACTAAAGAAAAGAAATTGTTAACACTGGAAAATTGCATCAATCAGTTACAAAAAGAACAACAGAGGAGTATCCAGTTGTTTTATTTGGAAAGAAAGTGCTACCAAGAAATTGCTGGTTTAACGGGTTTGGAATGGAACAAAGTGCGCAGTTTGATTCAAAATGGTAAACGTAATTTAAAAATCTGCATGGAAAAGCATGGATAGTCAGCCTAACATACCAATGTACAAAGACGAGCGTATTGAAAAATATGTTCTTGGCAAAATGTCTTCCAAAGAGATGTATGCCTTTGAGCAAGAAATGCAAATGGATCCTTTTATGGCCGATGCTTTGGAAGGATACATGAATGCAGATATGACCCAAGCAACCAAACATTTATCGGATATTGAACAACAGGTTGGTAGCCAAATACAGGAGAAAACATCACCGGTAAGCATTCGTATCAATTATCGCTATATAGCTATTGCCGCATCAATATTAGCGGTAGTTCTAATAGGCACCATTTTCTACCGTGTTCAACTTGCCGACAACTCCCCCGCACAGGTAAAGAACACCCCCGCTACCCTACCTACACCGCCAACTACACCTAATAATACCGCTGTTACGCCACCGTTAGACTCTTTAAGTACGGTAAATGATTCCGTTAATACAAGTATTGCCAGTAATCAAACCGCTATTCCTAATCCTAGCGTAAAAGCGGCTACTGTAGCACAACCGACTACACCTGCACCAGCTACCGACTCTACAGCTCTTGCGGTAAATGATATGTCCATTTCTGTAAAAGAAGCCAACAAAAAAGCAAATATTCATGCAGATGCAATGGCCAAAGAATCTGTGGTAAGTGCGCCTGTTAAAGACCAATTAAACGAAGCCAAAAAAAGTAAACCCATCTTAGAGGGTATCACCAACAATGGAAATATTGTTAGTACGAATTCAAATCGTTTTGATCCTCCAGCAGCAAAATCAAAAAAACTAATAGCCAAATCAAGTAAACCACAAGTTACAAACAACAATTTTATTGCTGCAGATGACAAACAAACCGTGAAACCAAGGGAAGTGGTTGTAGCGGCTGCGCCTGCGCAAATAGAAATAAAGGCTCCCTTGATCACGACAGCCGTTACACCACCAGCTACTAACGCAAAGCCACAAGCACCCCTACTTACACCAAATGTAGGCTGGCCAAAATATAAAGAATACATCAATGATCAAATTAAAAATAAACTGGGAGGTTTATCCCCGTTAATAGACAAAAAGGGGCAGCCAATTAAAAGTTTGGTGGTGGAATTTTCCCTTAGCGATAAGGGTAATCCTGAACGTGTAAAACTCTCCAATGAATTGGATAAAAAAAGCAGGAATGCTATACTTCAAATTATTACCGAAGGCCCCACTTGGTCTGGTGATAAGAAGAAGCAACTGGTGGAAATACCATTAGATTAGTCAGGAACTCGTCTAAAAATGAAGCAATAAGGGTTAATTTAATATCCCATTTATCCGCCTAGTTTTAGCTTTCTTAAAATGAAATATTTTGCCCCATTATAACCCACACATTACGCACTTTGCGAAATAACTTTACTTGCTTTGAGTGGGAAAATACGTTCCTAGTTTTGTATTAGTTAAGGTCAATTTATTTCCATTTTTATACTTACATATAATTAATACAATTGCTACGCATATAAGGGAAAAGCGATAAAGAATTTCGTCAAGAAATTATCCATTTTCTATTGTCGCCAGCAATGCACAAATCGGCAACTAAATATTGTTATTCAGTTACACCGAATTATTTTTTCCAATAATAAAAAAGGAGAACAAAATTCATTTGTGCATTCATTAAAAGCAAAAAGTAGGGCTTCATTCAGTAATGTAAGCTCTCCGTCTTTTTTCCCGATTACATCCTTCTGTGGATAAACACCTTGCCTTCAAGCAGCTTATCCTCTGACAAAAAAGTGAGAACAACTATAATTACGCTGCCAAACTGACATTAATTCACTATTTTCGCTGTTTAAATAGAATTTTTAATGGAGTTATTAGCAATTGAGGGCAAGGTACATGATGAAATACGGCAAGGTGAAGCCTTCGAGCCGATTTCACCCATCGGTGCTTTTAAAAAACATTTTTATATTGAAAGCTACGGTTGTGCCATGAACTTTAGCGACACAGAAATTGTAGCATCTATCTTACAAAAAGGTGGATATGGCGCTACCAAAAACTTGGAAGAAGCCGATTTAATATTTGTGAATACATGTAGTATTCGGGAGAAAGCAGAGGCTACCGTACGCAAACGTTTAACAGAATTTAGAAAGCTAAAAGAAAACAGGAAGGGGGTGCTTGTAGGCGTGCTGGGCTGTATGGCCGAACGCTTGAAATCCAAATTATTGGAGGAGGAAAAACTGGTCGATATTGTAGTTGGGCCAGATAGTTATCGCAGCCTTCCTGCATTAATTGAAAAAGCTGAAACAGGCCAAAAAGCAGTAAACGTACTCTTAAGTCGTGAGGAAACCTACGCAGATATTTCCCCGGTTAGACTGGACAGCAATGGAGTAAGTGCATTTGTATCCATAATGAGAGGCTGTAATAACATGTGCAGCTTCTGCGTAGTTCCTTTTACAAGAGGCAGGGAACGCAGCCGTGATCCCCATTCCATCATTGCCGAATCTGAAGAGCTATTCCACAAAAATGGATTTAAAGAAATTACCCTTCTTGGACAAAACGTTGATAGCTATTATTGGTATAATGATGACACTAAAACAGCCGTAACCTTTGCTGATTTACTTGAACGGGTAGCTTCAATTAGCCCCTTATTGAGGGTTCGTTTTAGTACTTCACACCCAAAAGACATTACAGATGATGTACTTCATGTAATGGCTCGATTTGAAAATATATGCAACCACATTCATTTACCCATTCAGAGCGGTAGTACTCGTTTACTTCAATTAATGAATAGAACCTATTCTAGGGAATGGTATCTGGCTAAAGTGGATAAAATCAAGCAAATCTTGCCAGACTGTACCTTAACTGCAGACATCATTGCAGGTTTTTGCACAGAAACGGAAGAAGACCACCAAGAAACACTTTCAGCCATGGAATACTGTGGATATGACATGAGCTACATGTACATCTATAGCGAAAGGCCCGGCACTTTGGCCGCTAAGCGTTTTGAAGATGATGTGCCTATGGAGGTGAAAAAGCGTAGGCTACAGGAAATTGTGGACTTGCAAGGAAAACTGTCTACTAAAGGCAATTTGAACGACATAGGTCAAGTTTTCAAAGTTCTCATTGAGGGCGATAGTAAAAGGAGCGCTGAAGACTGGACTGGAAGAACACCCCAAAACAAACACGTTGTGTTTAAAAAGGGTACTAAGGAATTGCAAAAGGGCGATTATGTCTTGGTGAAAATAACTAACTGCACTCGTGCTACACTCTTAGGAGAAATATTAATTAATAACAATTAACTCAGTAAAACAATGGATTTACAAAGTATTAAAAATAGATTTGGAATTATAGGCAATACGCCTGCACTTAACCACGCACTTAATACAGCAGTACAGGTGGCTGCTACTGATTTAACGGTCCTAGTGGTGGGGGAAAGCGGTGTGGGAAAGGAAGTAATTTCTCAAATTATCCATGCTTCTTCATCCAGAAAACACAATCCCTTTATTGCTTTAAACTGTGGTGCCATACCAGAGGGCACCATCGACAGTGAATTGTTTGGGCATGAAAAAGGGGCATTCACTGGTGCCGTTGATAGCCGTAAAGGATATTTTGAAACAGTAACGGGAGGTACTATCTTCTTGGATGAAATTGGAGAAATGCCGCTTGGCACTCAAGCTCGATTGTTAAGGGTGTTAGAAACAGGGGAATTTATAAGGGTGGGTTCTTCAAAGGTTCAAAAGACGGACGTGCGTGTAATTGCAGCTACCAACCGAGAATTATTGGACTTTGCAGAAAAAGGTCGTTTTAGACAAGACCTTTACTATCGGTTAAGTACAGTACCCATAAGAATGCCTGCACTTAGGGACCGCAAAGATGATATTGCCTTACTCTTTAGAAAATTTGTAGTGGATTTTGCTGAAAAATATAAAACTGCGCCTGTACAATTAGACGATGAAGCCAAGGGCTTATTGATTAATTATTCCTTTCCAGGGAACGTGAGAGAACTAAAAAACCTTGCCGAGCAGATTTCTGTACTAAGTACTAGTAATCTTATTACTGCTGCCAGTTTAAAGAAGTTTCTTCCCGATCGCTCAGTAAACAGAATGCCCATCCTTGCTAGCGAAGCCAACCAAACGGCTGAATTTGCGAATGAAAGAGAAATTCTTTACAAACTATTTTTCGACATGAAAAAAGATGTAACAGAGCTGAAAAAAATGTTTGTGGAAATCTTAAAAAATCCATCCATGAATGCTAACTCAATTGCGGCTCAACTCAAAGGAGATGGCAATAAATCATTCGATGGCGAATTGGCGATTGACCACAATACCATGATGAATGGGCAAAACGGAAATCTACAATCTTCGTTTTATACAGATGCCTCTGGACAACCGGTTTTGCTCAATCAAGAGGATATCATGCTTCATGAAGAAGTAGATGACATGCTTAACATAGTAACTTTAGAAAAAGAACTGATTATTAAAGCACTTAAAAAACACAAAGGCAAACGTAAAGATGCCAGTGTAGATCTGGGCATTAGTGAACGGACGCTATACAGAAAGTTGAAAGAGTATGAAATTGAGGACAACTAAACAAAACTATTAAATATCATACAAAGAGGCAATATGGTTACATCGGTATTTATAACATACTTTCTTCGCTGCTCCCTTTTGGTTGCGGTAATTACTACCCTTATGGGGTGTGGTGTGTACTCTTTCAAAGATGTTTCCATTGACTACAGTAAAATTAAAACCATCAAAATTGGTTTCTTCGAGAATAAGGCTAGGTATATCAATCCACAATTGAGTCCAAAATTAACTGACAAGATTCAACAAAAAATTGTGAGCCAAACCAAACTAAACCGAACGAACAACGATGATGCGCATTTACAAATTAGCGGTTACGTGAATGATTATTCCGTAAGTACCGCCTCAATTTCTTCCACTCAAGCGTCTGGAAACCGTTTAACGGTAGGTGTACATTTAACTGTGCGCAATACTGTGGAAAACAAAACAGACGAATTTGACCTGAGTAGGAATTTTGATTTCGATGCAAACCTATCTTTACAGCAGGCGGAAACTGCCCTTTTGGATGAAATCGTTAGAAATTTAGCGGATGAAATTTTCAACCGCGTTTTCTCAAATTGGTGATTTAAGCTTTATTACTCAACCCCGAATTAAGAGACATGGCTTCAGAACAAGTGCTATATCATATTACAGGTAACGACAACATCGGTAGAACCAATGTTGATGACCTCTCCTCCCTTGTAAAAACATACCCCTATTTTTCGCCTGCTCAGTACCTATTGGCACTTAAACAAAAACAGGAAAATAGCTATAATTTTCCCTATCAGTTACAAAAAGCATCCCTTTATTTTAGTAATCCATCTTGGTTACTGTATCAATTGGATGAAAAACAAATGGACGCTCCTGTTTTAAGTCCAGAGCGAATGTATGCTGCCCCAGTTATTGAAACTGTAGAAAAAGAAAGCATTTACCCAACCTCTATTCTAGGCACTCACCCAGTTGTTAACGTAGTGGAATTGGCAACAGAGGCTGTCGATTTTCAACAAGATAACTATGCCCCATTAGAACAGACAGATAGTCTGGGTAAAGATGTGCTAAAGGGTCACTCCTTTCAACAAACAGGTAATATTGAAATTCCTTCAATTGAAGCAGTTAAGCAGATGCTGAATGGTAGGTCTGTAAAGCAACCCACTAATGTTGTTGAAGAATCTATCACTGAAATTGTTGAAACTGCCTCTGTTTCAGATATATTGAACGAACCCATAGCCACTGTAATCACTCCTGAGAAAATAGTAAATGACAACAACTTTTCATTCACAACTGACGAAGAAAAGGGAGACGACGACTTAGCGGAATACGATTCTATGGTTAATAACCAAATCGCTCAAGAATATCAATGGCAGCCCGCTCAAGAAACACCGCGTCAATATCATTTTAATGACTCTTCAGAAATCACCTCAGAGAATATTGAACAGTTTCTGATGAGTGATTATGGCGCTAGTAAAAAGGAAAATGAAGTATTCACCATCGAAAAAGAAGATTTAAATATTACACTACCATCCAACAACTTTAGTAGTGCCTCCATACAAGAAGACCATTTCAGCACCGAATCCTCCCTTTTAGATCGGGTAGGCCTTACACCAGTATTTGTTCAGGACACAAAACAGGAAGTAACTGAAACCGAAATACCTACGTTGTATGCCATAAACAATGTAGCCCAAACTGCCTACAATGAAGTTCCTTCCACCACGCAATTGAATGAATATGCCATAGCATACACCACACCACCTTCACGATTACTTGCTTTGATGCAAGAAATGGATGAAAAAGAGAAATTAAATACAATAACACCTGATGAGGTAGCTAATTCCGCAATAACAGAAAGTAGAATTCCTACCTATGCCTTTAGCCAAGCTTCTCCGGCAATATCCCAGCAGGATATTACGGTAACTGCTGGTATTACTGTAATTAAACCCAAAACCTCTTCGCTGGCATCGAATCCTATCCCTGTAGATGATATAAATTACTACCGAGAAGTACCAACCGTTAACAGTAAAATGAATACCCATACATTGGATGGGAAAACCCTTACCCAACCAGAATTAAAACCTGCCATCCCATCTTATTCATTCAAAGGCTTTACAGACGAACCACTAGAAGAAGTTGCTACTAAACATAATAGTAATATTGGGTCTAGTCTTACTACATCCATTGAAGAAGAAGACGATTTGGAGGCAGAAGCAGCAGCAGTTGGTTTTGAACAACCCAATCAACACATCTCGTCAATGATTTCCAATCAGGTGGTTGATTTTAAAGCTCCATTGGAAAAAGATGCAAAATTTGATTTTGAAAACGAGCCCTATCATACAATCGATTATTTCGCATCGCTAGGCATCAAAATAGATTTGACCAAACAACCGCAGGATAAGCTAACCATGCAGCTTAGGCGATTTACTGATTGGCTCAAACAAATGAAAAAAGTGGATGCCAATCCGAACGATTTAGGAACCGATCCAGAACTAGAAAAAGCAATTCAGAATATTGCTAAAACATCTCTGGAAGCAAGGGAAATTGTAACTGAAACTATGGCCGATGTTTTCATCAAACAGGGTAAAGTAAATAAGGCAATTCAGCTCTATATTAAATTAAGTTTTTTAGAACCTAATAAATCCACTTATTTTGCAACCAAGATTCAACAATTAAAAGGAATTTAAACATTATGGTTTACGTATTTTTATTATTAATTATCATAGCCTGTGTGGCACTAGGCTTTGTGGTATTGGTTCAAAACCCCAAAGGTGGTGGTCTTGCTGGCAACGTAGGTGGCATAAGCAATAACGTAATGGGCGTGAAACAAACAACGGATGTGCTTGAAAAAGGGACTTGGTTGTTTGCAGGTATCATTGCCGCTTTGGCTTTAACTTCTACGCTTTTCCTAAAAGGGAGCAGTAGCAACGGAAGCGATAACTCTTTGATTCAAAAAGTGAACACGACTAATTCTGCACCAGCAGCACCATTAAAAAAATAATGAGCCTTTTTTAAAATAAATCCCCGTTAAGTTTTTTTACCTGCTTAACGGGGATTTCTTTTGTTTATGAAGAAACCAATTCTAATTATTGCGTCCATTTGCTTAGTTGTATTCGCTTCTCTAGCCTACTTTGTATTTGCGCCTACTACAAATTTTGAAGAAAAATCAAAAACAGTCATTGTAGATCATAGTATTACTACAACAGCAGCCTTAGAAGAATTATTAAGTAGCAAAGAAATTATTAGTCAGGGTTGGGTATTTTCTATTTTGGCCAATCAATTAAACGTTTGGCATAAACTCAAGCCAGGAAAATTTGAAGTAAAAAAGCACAGTAGTTTATTATCAATTGTCCGACTACTCAGAAACAACAATCAATCAGAGGTTAAATTAGTCATCAATAAAGTGCGTATTAGTGAGGACTTAGCTCATTTGATTGGAAAAAATTTCTCTAGCGACTCTGCTTCAGTAATGCACTTTTTAGCCTCTTCCGATTCTCTAAAAAGTGTAGGTATCGATTCCGCTACCCTACTCTGTTCCATCATACCTAATACCTATTCGTTTTATTGGGCCACACCGCTCAGTAAAATAATGAGTAAACTTAATGAAGCCTCCGTTGATTTTTGGACAAAAAATTCTAGAACAGAAAAAGCCACTGCATTTGGATTTACTCCTAAAGAAATTTGCACAATAGCTTCAATAGTGGAAGAAGAAACCAATATGCCTTCGGATAAAGGCAATATTGCTAGTGTGTACATGAATCGATATAAAAAAGGAATGAATTTAGGAGCTGATCCCACGGTAAAATTTGCTTTGAAAGATTTTACTCTCAAACGGATTTTATTCCAACATTTAACCGTAGCATCCCCTTATAACACTTACAAGACCAAGGGTTTACCACCTGGTCCCATTTGTACACCCAGTATTCAAACACTTGATGCTGTTTTGAATGCACCTTCCACGGACTACCTATTTTTTGTTGCTAAACCAGATTTTAGTGGTTACAGTAATTTCAGCAGTAATTTTTCGGAGCATAGCAAATTTGCTAAACAATACCAACAAGCTTTGAATGCGTATTTATTAAAAAAACAAACTGAGCACAAAAACTAAATTGAAAATGACCAAGCTGGAAAAACTCATTTTTAATTCCCCCCCTGTCAAAATAACGCTTCGATTAAGCAAAAAAATAGTCATCCCAGGGTTTTTAGGGTTTTCCATTTTTCATGTGGTGCAGGCATATCAAAAGCAGATAAATAAAGTTGGATTATCTGAACGAGCTGCTGCTATTTCCTTCAATTTGATAATGGCTTTGCCAGCCGCATTATTGTTTTTGTTTTCAATCGTACCCTATCTTCCTGATTCTGATAGTTTTGAAACACAAATCTTGGGTCTTTTTAAAGATATTTCACCAAACTCTAGCACATACCAGTTTATAAAAAACATTCTGAAAGATTTGCTGAAGAAGCAAATGGGGGTTTTTTCTTTTGGTTTTGTGTTGTTGGTATTTTATGCATCCAATGCCATGATGGGTATTATTAGAACTTTTGACAAATCTATTCAGGAAAATAAATCTTTCTTCTTCCATCGTCGGTTGAGGGCTATCTTACTTACTGCTATATTGATTTTACTAGTAATCGCATCCGCTACCCTTTTAATTGGTCAAGATGAGTTAGCTACTTTGCTCAAAAAGCTTTTTCACATGAAAAGGAAGGCAAAGTTGCAATGGTGGAATTTGATTCGGTGGTTTATTCTTGTGTTCTTCCTTTTCTACGGTGTGGCATTTATTTACAAATTTGCCCCATCTGTAAAAAAGAAATGGAAATTGATTAATGCGGGATCCGTTGTTGCTACCATATTGATATTATTAACCACATTTGGATTTGGATACTGGGTAAACCATTTTGCTAGCTTCAATAAAGTATATG
Organism: Chitinophagaceae bacterium; assembly: GCA_027486835.1. GTDB lineage: Bacteria > Bacteroidota > Bacteroidia > Chitinophagales > Chitinophagaceae > Parasediminibacterium. Next base: position 106,034 of record JAIXOJ010000010.1, on the reverse strand, counting down.
GTTCTATAGGTACAGTACTCATTATTATGTTGCTTATCTATTTGAATTCTTTACTTCTCTTGGTAGGCTTTGAACTTAACGTTAGTTTGATGCACTTAAAAGTTGAAAAGCAGTTGAGCACAAATTCTGTAAATAGTACCAAGCCCCAATCGTAACAAGTTAACTCTTTAGGGTTAAGGACACCATCCCAGCTTTTCGGGCGGGAAACCATGCGGCCAAAACTGCGATGATAAATACTGTACCCACAACAGTTAAATAATCAGACCAAAGCACCTTAACTGGATAATAATCAATTAAAAAAGTACCTCCTGCCAGCTTAATTAAATGAAATTTTATCTGCAAGAAGCAGATAGCGCTTGCGATGGTAACCCCAATGCTTCCCCCGATAACGGAAAGCAAAACTCCTTCTAATAGAAAAATTTGCTGAATCAATGCATTATCGGCTCCAATGGCTTTTAAAACGGCAATGTCCTTTTGCTTTTCCATTACGAGCATGGTGAGGGCACCAATAATATTAAATGCTGCTACCATTAAAATAAGGCAAGTGACTCCGTAAATCACCCATTTTTCAATTTGCATGGCTGTAAACAGGCTTTGATTTTGTTCGAACCTTGTTTGAATACGGTAATCAGCCCCCAATAATTCCTTTAGCGCAGCAATTACTTTTTGGGGTTGTTGGCTTGGTTGCATTTTAATTTCAATACTTGAATATTCATCTGGTTTCATGTCTAGCATGTATTTCACGAAAGCCAAATTGGTAAATACATATTGGTTGTCAAAATCTTGCTGAACCATAAAAGTGCCAGCAGGCGTCACTTTGTAGGCATTCATACCATCTATGGTACCCAATTTTACTCCTTCGCTTCTGTTGGGCATGTATAGGGTGAGCGGCGCAATTGATTTTTCTACATCTACACCAACTGCATTTTCTATACCTGCCCCTACAATTAATTGTGGATAATCTACCGTACCAGTTCGGTAGGTACCTCTAATTAGGTGCTGATGAATATTGTTTACCAAAGGCATTTGGTTATCCACGCCCTTTATAGTTACGATACCTTGATAATCCCCGTTAACCAATACGGCTTTTTCCTCTGCTACCAAACTGAAGGCCGCTACTCCTTTTTGCTGCTTAATAGCCTGGATTTGACTATCTGAAAGTTTTATTATTTTTCCTTTAGCTGGAGCGATATTGATGTCTGCATAAAAATCGGTGTACAATCCTTTTACTAAATCTTCAAATCCATTAAACACACTGAACACGACCATTAAAGCAGCCACAACCACCGTAATGGCTAACACACTAATCCAAGAAATAATTTGGATGGCATTGACAGATTTTTGTGACTTAAAGTATCGCCAGGCAAATAAAAACTTCAATTGAATAATCTATTGGTGGTATAAAAAAATGGCTGAGGCAATGATAGCCTCAGCCATTACTTAAAAATAAAACTACAAATCTGGTTGTTGAATAGATTTAAACACTTCCTCCATTTTAAAAACATGATCTAAGGTATCATCCAAATAATAGTGCATCACCGGTATTCGTCTTAATTGACTTTTTACCTTATCGGCCAGCATTTTCTTTACCTCCCAAGCCCTGTCTTTCACCCGCTTCATGGCAGCTTCGGAATCTGTTACTTTAAACATGCTTAAATATATCCGAGCTTCTAACAAATCAGGGGTTATTTTAACAGATGCGATGGAAACCATTCCACCTTCAATCATATTTAAACCCAATTTCGTAAAAATGTCGTTTATCTCCACCTCTAACACAGAGGCAACTTGCCGCTGTCTTTTCCCTTCAGTCATAACGATGATTTTTTCAATAAATAAAGCGGTAAAAATAGATGGTTTAATGCTTATTGCAATGCAGCTATTGGTATTATTTGTTGTTTTTGGATTTTATAGTCAAAACTTACCAAACCACTTAGACATAACCGAATGAACAACCTATAATTTAGTTTAAATAGTACGGATACCTTAACTAAAACAACCAGAATTACACTATTAAAGGGAGGATACGTAAATAAGACTCTCTCCAATTAAACGGTAGATGTTGTACATCTTAAAAAAGAATCTCTATTTTCACTTAAATACAGTATAGTATCTCTTAAATACTGTCCAATATCATTTAAATACAGCCCAGTATCACTTAAATACTGTCTAAAATCACTTGAATACTATTTAGTATCACTTGAATACTGTCTAATATCATTTAAATATAGTCTAGTATCACTTAAATACAATCTAGTATCACTTGAATACAGTCTAATATCACTTAAATACAGTCCAATATTACTTAAATACAGTCCAGTATCATTTAAATACAGTCCAGTATCACTTGAATACTGTCTAATATCACTTGAATACTGTCTAATATCACTTAAATACTGTCTAGTATCACTTGAATACTATCTAGTATCACTTGAATACTATTTAGTATCACTTGAATACTGTCTAGTCTCATTTAAATACAGTCTAGTATCACTTAAATACAGTCTGGTATCACTTAAAAATTGTTTAGCACTGCTTAAAACATTTTTAGTACCACTTTAGACGGTTAATTGTGAATGGGAGATTGTGAAGAAGTGAAAAAAATAATGGAACTAGCAGATGACTTTATGCCTATTTTCTGCTTAAGTTACTAACATGCTTCAAAACAATATTATAGATGCAATTTCTTCGTTGCAGGTACAGTAAATTTAATATTGATAAACGTTTTTTTCTGCGAAACAGAGAATGCATCGGTGTTACTGATGAACGATTTTACTTTTTTTGCTTTGATAACACTGCCAGTTTCGGGTGCGTAGAGCTGGATGTCCCTAGCTTTTAAGGCTGCACCATAAGGTTTGTAATCGGCATCCACTTTTCTATTGAGTGCGTGGAATTTATCCACTTCGGAACGGACATAAGCCGTAGCAGCTTTAGGGTCTTTAGGATTGTATTGGGTTATTGATTCCAAAATAGAAACAGCATCGTAACTATTTGCCACTTTTTTTTCATAAGATTGTTGAGAGACTGAATGTTGTTGCTCTGTTACCTCAGGCACCTCCGTTGTTTCTTGCGAATTGCTGGAATCAGCTTTGGCTTTTGCAGCCGCAAGGGCTTTCTTTTTCTTTCTACCCTGCTCCCTTACATTAGCACCTGTAAATTGTTTATAATGCGCCTTGAACCTTCCGACTTGTTCTTTGGTAACCCCATCGGTCGCTTGGAGATTGCCTAGTGCGTTTCTTAACAGCCCTTTCATTACTTCAGCTTGGGCTTTGCGAAGGTCGGTTGTGTTATCAAATACTTCCTTGGGCGCAGCCACCGCCTTTACGACATCTTGCGAGGGCTCTACCTCTTTTTCTAATTCTGTCGCTTCTAGCGAGGTACTTGGGGGTTGGTAAAGCGACCCAAGGGATTTCAATTCATCTACTATTTTTCCAACATTGACTGCATTGATTGCATGTCCAGAGTCTCCTTTTTTTGCTGCCATTGCTTTATAGATTTTAGGGTTACCATATTGTTTATTTCAAATTTTACAACCATTGACTAATTGGTTGCAGCTAAAGTAGGGGAAAGGCTTGAAAAATTGACAGTTGGTATAAATTACAATATTTAAAAGTACAATCATTCGGAATTGTTGCAACCAATGATTTAATGTTATTTAGTTAAGAATTATTGTATAGGTAGTTTAGCGATGCTCTACTACCTGCCAGTGACTTGAACTATTAATGGATTGGGCTAAAGTCCGTTGAGGTGTTTATGATAAACCTATGCTAAAGCAAGGGGCTATTCATTTATGTGTATCCTAAATGGTTTTATCTAAATGACATTATCCTGAAGGGCAGGCATACACTCCTTTAACGCATTGATGATAACAGATTGCTGCTATATAAAATTGACAAATCATTACCTTAATGCAGAATTTCTTTCCAAGGTAGTGGCTCGTTCTTTTTGCATAGCTCTTACCGTTAAGTAATAGATTGGGAGCTAATGTTTCCTAGTTGTATAACTTGTGCGGAATTACCACCCCGGCGTTCCGCCACCCCTCGAGAGGGGAATTGCAGCCTGAGTATCCAGAAACCGACTTTTTTGAAATGAAGTTATATAGTAATAATTTGTTTTAAAAATCTTCCCCTAGCTAGATACCAAGTTATAGTTTAAACTTTTCTAACTGGTTAAATGCTTCTTTTGAAATGTGGCGATGAACTTAGCGAATGGTACTAGCAGAATGGTCGCACTAGCTGGGTAATTAATCTTATTAATACAATCTAAACTTTACTTTTTCAGTCTTGCTTTCATCAGAAATCTCTTTTTTCAAAATGTAATTATTTTTCTTACCTCTATTGCTATCTTTATTAATAAAGAAAAAAACTGGAGAAGGTGAACTATTTAGATAAATGCACTCAGGCCTTCCGAATTTATAATTCACACAAACTAAGTATTCATAAACTAGCCAAGCATCACGAAAACCACCACCTAAATTATTCGAATCTGGTTCTGAATAAAAACGTAATTGTGTTGCTTCAATTGTTTTACTTAAAAAAGGCAATTTTGATGTATCAATAAAGTTTAGAATTAAATTAAACAATACCGTTGAGTCTTTCAGTCGTTGAGTTTCCGAGTTAAAACTTCCGTGCACTAAAAAATCAACATAACATCTTAAGGTATCCGAAACAATGGCTCTTATAACAGTGCCGGTCCTTTTCTGAATGTCATACCTTATACTGTCTGATCCTTCAAAATTGCACAAGACAATAGAATAGTTTTTATTACTTAGTATCTTTATTTTCTTAGGTTCAATATTGCAAGAAAAAATACTAGTTAATAATACAATATAAAATAGCCCTATTTTATATTCAAATTCGGAAATAAGATACATGAATAGTTAATTTGACATTCCAGAAAAGGTTGTATTAGTAACTACTTCTACCACAAAAGGATGATAGGAACTGTAGTACTGAAGTACATACCAAGATAGAAAATCGTAATTGAATTTCATTGCAACTATAAATAGAGTCTTGATATCATTCTCATCAAGACCAAAAATCCACTGATGCAAGTGTACAACTTTAGCTGATTACTTATAATACAGTTTGTAACTGGGGATACAGGACTTAATTACAATTGTACAATCGGCAATTTCCCTTAATCCTTGCCAGTATAGAATATATATTATTGTAACTGCGATACAACTCCTGCCCTCACAGGGTTTTCGTGCAAAAAACGCAACCGTTGTTGCGGCTTTTCTGCGCTATCCAGTTGAATAGGACTCATTTAAATGACGCACATGGCCTGATAAAGCAGAACACTCGAACCAGTGGTTGTTTGTATTTAAAAACTCTATTGCTTTATTTCCTTCCCATTAAACAAAATTCCACTCGTTCCTTTATTCGCTATTACAACTGGTCTTGCTTCCTTTTTAGTTGGGATAATTTCTGCATTGCTGATATTTATTTTGGTTGCGTGACGAATATAAAACCCAAAAGAAGGTGGACTTTGTTTTAAGAAAAAACGGGCATCGGGATAGCCTTTTTCATTTTCGGTCACTTCATTTTTTATAAGCAACGAATCGCTTGTGCCTTCCATTTTTATTTTGTAATTGTTGATCACAACATCACTAATGGGGTGGTCTTTGATTCCTAAAATTAAGGAGCCATCTTTGTAATTGTTTTCTCCAGTTACATTATCAATTACTATGTTTTTCAAGTAGCCAATTTCTTTTGGAGTGGTGTTCGGCATTGCCCTTAGCCTGCTGCCAATTCTCATGAAAATAGGGCTTTTTGCTCTGTCAATTTTCACATTAGAAATGTATATGTCATGCACATTGCCACCATCTACGGAAGCAAGGGTAATTCCTGAACTTGCATCATGTCTTTTCAATGCATACATTTCATTGGGGATGCCCCCAAGCTTAAGATTCCGAGCTACTATATTAAAAAAATCTCCTTGGGTATCTGTGCCAGTTTTCAATGCATTACAAGAAGAAATGAAGGTGGAATTTTCGATTAAAATGTTGCTGGAAGGCATTCCGCTTGCACCTTTTAAGCACATGGCATCATCTTCGGCATTGATAAAACAATTGCGCACAATTACATTGGTACAGCCATCTGGGTCTAATCCATCATTGTTATAATTGGCTTGATTAATCACTTTTATGCCATCAAAAATTAGGTTTTGGCAGTAGATATAGCTTTGCATCCAAGCGGCAGAATTGTGCAGAAAAATGTTTTGAAGCACCACATTTTTACATTGTATCATCCTTATTCCAAAGGGTCTTCCTACAATTTCACCCACGGTTTCTTCACTAGAAAAATTCGTCTTCTCCCCTCTAAAATAAATTTCTCCCTTTCCTCTAATACCTACATTAACACATTGCTCAGCATAGATCAATGACTGACGGTACTTGTGGTTTTCACTCATCACACTCTTAAATGCCTCTATTTTTTCCGGATAATCAGCAATATTAGTGCTACCTAAAATCTTTGCATTTTGGGTAATCTCTAGCATTACGCCAGATTTTAATTCTATAGTTCCTGTTACATATCCGCCTTTTGAGAACAATACAGTACCACCCCCTTTTTGGGAACAAGCATCTATGGCGGCTTGGATAGATTTTGTATTGACAGTTTGGCTATCCCCTACCGCTCCATAATCCTCCACTTTGAACGTTTTGTTGGGTACTTTCCAAGGTTTTAAGTTTTTAGATAGGGAATCAGCCATTTTATTTAACCTATCAATCATGGGCTTTTTAGACTGAATATCTTGAGAAAATGTGCAGGTAGTAAAGACTGTAAATACTGATAGAAGTAGTATATTTTTCATTTTCATTAATAATCGTTCTTACTGTTAAATCAACTTATGCGGTGTATAAATCCTTTCTTATTTCACTCTATCTAGAAGCAATTACTGCTACAATTAGAGAAATATGGCAACGAAAGCTTGTTATTATTCTGAGATGATATTTTTATCGTTTAATCGAATTTCACTGGTTCCTTTAGCAGCCAAAATGATTGGTCTAACATCTTTTTTATTGGGACTAATTGCTGCATTGCTGATATATATTTTGGTCGCGTGACGAATATAAAACCCATAAGATGGCAGACCTTGTTTAATGAAAAAACGTGCATCAGGATAACCACGTTCATTTTCTGGAACTTCTTTACTATTCAAGGAAGCATCTCCCTCTCCTTCCATTTTAATTGTATAACGATCTATAACCACATCGCTTATCGGATGGTCTTTTAAACCTAAAATCAATGAACCTTCTTTGTAATTATTTTCGCCAGTTACATCCTGAATTACAATATCTTTTAAATAGCCAATTTCTTTAGGGGGATTGTTTCCAACGGGTCTTAACCTGCTACCGATTCTCATAAAAATAGGGCATCTGGTTCTGTCAATTTTTACGTTAGATATTAAAATGTCGTGCACATTGCCACCATCAACAGTTGCTAAGGTTATTCCTGAACTTGCATCATGTCTTTTCAGCGCATACATTTCATCGGGGATTCCCCCAAGTTTTAGATTCCTTGCGACAATGTTATAAAAATCTCCTTGGGTTTCTGTACCGGTTTTTAAAGCATTGCAAGAAGATATAATGGTAGAATTTTCAATTAAAAAATTGCTTGACGGTCTTCCACTTGCGCCTTTTAAACATAAGGCATCGTCTTCGGCATTGATAAAGCAATTGCGTACAATAACATTGGTGCATCCATCAGGGTCAAAACCATCATTGTTATAGTTGGCTTGGTTAATGACCTTCATCCCATCAAAAATCATATTTTGACAGGATATATAATTTTGCATCCAAGCAGCAGCATTATGCAAAAAGATGTTTTGATAAACTACATTTTTGCAATCTACCATCCTTATACCAAATGGTCTATTCACCATTTTTCCCAAGGTTTCTTCACCAGGGAAATTAGCCAACTCCCCTCTAAAATAAATTTCCCCTTTACCTCTAATACCCACATTGGTGCACTTTTCAGCACAAATTAGGCACTGACGGAACATTCTGAAGTTCTCTAGTTTTTCAGGATAATCAGCAATGTTGGTACTTCCCAAAATTTTGGATTCACTGTTTATTTCCAGCATTACGCCAGATTTTAACCGTATCGTTCCTGTTACATATTGACCTTTTGAAAACAAAACAGTACCTCCCCCCTTTTCAGAACAGGCATCGATAGCACTTTGAATTGCTTTTGTATTTACTGTTTGGCTATCAGCAACAGCACCAAAATCTTCCACCTTAAACACTTGGGTGGGTACTTTCCAAGGTAGCAGGTTTTTAGATAAAGAATCAGCCATTGTGTTCAGCCGATCTATCATTGGCTTTTTCGATTTGAGGTCTTGGGAAAAGGAACTATTAGCCATTATAACCAAAACAAACAGGAAAATACTATTTTTCATTCTAAATTTTATAAAAGGGATGATAAAAGTGAATAGGCCTGGGTGCATAAAAGTTTTTCATGTCCCTGCAAACTTTTATAGGGTTTGAAACCCTATAAAAGTTAAAACGGAACTCCTAAGCAAGAATTTTTATGCAAACATGAGTGTTTTAAAAAGTTTAATTTTTGAAACTACCTAACAAGTTTATTGATTGTCTCAAAACAATAATTAACCGAAAGTTCAACCCAATCCTTACTTATATTTTTCATCAATTTGGCTAAGGTCATCAATCATTAAACCCTTTTTATCATAATTAACTGGTGCAATAAAGCAATCGCGAATACGGTCTTTTGAACGGTCTTTGTACTTACACCATACATGGTACCATTGCTTTTTGAATTGGAAAAAATCGCCGTGACCGTATCCTGTGTCTATGCCAAATCCTTTGCCTACTAATCCTTGGGTTTCATAAGGCCCATAGATATTTTTGGAAGTGGCGTAATATCCCGAGCAGCTTAAATAATAAATACCATTGTGTTTATGCAAGGAGTTTTTATCTGTTTCTGGGAAAAAGGTGGTTCTGACAATACTGATGTCTTTTGGCGTTTCGTCTAACTCAATCATATTGTCTTTCAATCTAGCAATGTGATAAGTATGTTCCCCATAAATGATGTAAGGGGTATTGTCGTCATCTACAAAAATGGTAGGGTCGAAAGAAGGCACCAAGGCTTTGCCGATAGCATCTTTATAAGGCCCTTCTGGTTTAGAAGCCACCATTACGCCCACATTTTCTTTTCTGTTAGAAAAATACCAATAGTATTTGTTATTCCTTTTTACAATATCGCCAGCCCAACAAGAGGTATGACCCTTGCCCATATAATTGTCATCGGGCTTGATGGTGCCCACATGCTTCCAAGACAATAAATCTGTTGATTTATAAATCCGCCAATCGGGCATTACCCAATCAGAAACTCCAAAACCTATATCATGCCCAGTAAACACATAGCAAGCATTGCCATCTACCAACATGTGCGGGTCTGACATGCCCGACTCATCAATCAATGGGTTTTTAAGCCGCTTTTTGATGTTTGATGCATTAGCTGCGAAAAGGGTGTTTTGATTTACCAACACCGAACCCGCCAAACTCAATCCAATCGTTTTTAGAAATCTCCTTCTATTTTCCATATAGCTAAACTATTTTTTCAAAAATACACGCTCCTGTTATTCATCAAAAATCCATCAACAAAAAACTGCTATTTTTTGAAGTTCTCAAATTAATATACCCCGCATCCCTAATTTGGCCTGCGGTATTATCTAGGCAGTTCAACACTTCATTACCTGCTATTGACAATTTAATTCTTACGCCGTTTGGCTCATTCTCCGTATTCAACACAACAGTTTCTAGAGTTTCGTACATACTCTTCACCATCGGTACTCCATTACCCAATATTCCTTTTTTATCGCCTACGGTTCCCAGTAAGAGGGTGGCTTCTCCATTTCTATTTACCTGATACAACTTTATTTCCTTGGGTGAAAAAGAGAAATAATAACAAGCCTGTTCGTTAAAAGCCCGAAGATTACTTATGACCCTAAATGCTAGAATATGTGATGCACCATTACTTGCTTTTAAGAACTGGAGCTTCATTTTGATTGGTTCGTTTCCAAATAGCCCGCCCCTAAAAACTGCTGTTCCTGACGGTGTTTCTATTTTCAAAGTGTCGCTCAATTTGGTCAATTTTACGTGATTAGGAAACCATCTGGAATGCCAATAAGCCGTGTTTTTGGTGAAGGGTACCCTTGTATGGCAAGCACTCCCCCATTGATTCAAAAGAGGCAATTTCGCAATTTCAGTGTTGGGCGTTTTTGCAAAATTCAATTCGCTATATTTTAATTGGTTTCCTTTTTGAGCGGTTTCATGCCCGTAAACCCTTATTTCAGAGAATGAAATCTTTGCCCCGATTACCCTTATGTATTTATATCCCCCGCCGTTATTTCCATATATCTCCCAAGGATTGTATGCCAAAGGAACTTGTTTGGTTTGTGGTGAACTGTTGTAAGCATAAGGAATTTCATTTTGTCCACCAAGTACTTCATACTGTTTAAAATCAGCATCGTTTGACATTTGAACTTCAAACAAACACCTTGCGGATGGGTCGTTCAACTCATAAACCGGCACTAATTGCACTTTATCTATGGAATATAGTGCATCCAATTCGAGGCGAACCCAAGATTGTTTTTCCTTTTTGTTGGAAGTAAAGCTGGTAAACAAATCATTGTCTATCAATTGTTTTGCTTTGTCCGACTCTTTTTCATTTCCACTCACAACCACTTTTGCTTTCAAGGCAATGTTTACTCCTGTGCTTACTTGTTTCAGCAAATGCTGATAATTGGGTTGTAATCCTGCATTATTGATAATTGTTTGAGCGGCTTCCGTCCATTTTGGCGCATTTAATTCCAAATGGTGATTTTCAAACAATACTTTTTCATGGACTTCCTCAAGTTTTTCATTTGAATAATTGTTCGTAAAAAATACATGTTGTTTTGTGTTTTCCATGGATGCGGAAAACGACCTTTTCGCAGGTTTGGCATCGGCTACATTATTCAAAAAAAAGTTGTTCATTCCCAACCCATCTTGCCTAAAAGCACCTTCGAGAAACTCGTTCTTTCCACCGTAAGTAACATAATTGTCCGATACTTTGGAATTTTTCGTACCATAAATGTAAATACCTGCCACTTCGTCGCCAATGCCAAACCCATACTTGGAGGCTGTGCTATAATCGCTTACCCGATTGCGACTAAATAAAGTATTGCCAACGAAGCCTTCTGCAATATCTCCCATTCCGCCCCCGTATCGTTGGTTGATGCCAAAATAGGCCACGTCCGCCACATCGTTGTGTACAATTGAAAGATTTTTTGTGCAATTGGCATAGATACCCGAAGCCTGAAAAAAATCTTGCCCAATATTGCGAACCACGTTGTTGGCAATCATTACACTATCGTTTAAGCCCTTTTCCTTGAAAGAATGGTTATCGCCCAACAATATGGCGGCTGCCGTAAGGTCATTGAAAATATTCCCTTCCATTACGGTCGATTTATTATTGCCGGGCAGGTAAATCCCCGCACTCGCATGACACAAAAAAGAACAGTTCTTGATAGATAAATTCTCTGTGAATTGTGCTATGAATTGACCTTCCATAGAACTATAGTTCGGGTATAAATCGGCTTGACTTCTTCCAATTTCTTTGGTATTGGGGACTGACCAATTGCCATACTTAAATGTCAATCCTTCAAAACCGATGTTTTTGAGGGGATGCGAATCCGTTCCTTTAATGTCCACTAGTGTTTCCAAGGTCGGGGCAATAATGGATACTTGGTTCATGTCTTCGTTACGTTGAGGATAGTAATATACCTGATGGGATTCTTGGTCAAGATAAAATTCCCCGGGCTCGTCCAATTCTTCCAAAGCATTGATGATTCTGATGGAATTGGTATTGTTATACACATACGTTTTTGTCCAATCCATGAAAAAAGGTTGCTTCATTACGATGGCAGATTCCGAATCGCTAATGGGAATGATTTTGTTGACCATTTGCTCGATATGCTTAAAATCACCCTCTTGGAAAATCCTGATTTGCGACAAACGCTTATATGCTTTTATAGCGTTGGTTTTTACGATATAACCGTCCCAAATCTGCGGGGTTTTGGGGTCATCGTAAGGCATGGAAAAAACTGGGATAAAATCACTTTTTGCTTGCGAAACTCTCCTATCATTTACAAATAATTGACGGAAATAGGGAGCAAAACCATCTTTCGGGTCAGCCGATGCCACGAAATAATTTTTCCCTGCCACTTGCTTCCAATTTTTTATTTCCTTCCCGCCGGAAAGAATTACATGTTCATTGGGATAGGCTTTGAATGTCAATTTTTGATTGTCTTTACAAGCATCTTGTTCATTCAATTCAAATGTTTTGGACAAAGAGTAAACCCCTGCCCGGAGAATGATTTCCACGTCCTCTGTAGAAGCTGCGATGAACTTTCTTGCTGCGTTTTGGCCTTCAACTAAGGTAGTATAAGGATGATTTATACTGCCGTCTTTCTCTTTTCCTGCATAGGCTTGGTTCACAAAAATGGCATGTTGAGCAATGCCAACGGATACCGAAGTGGTGAAAATAAAAAAGAGGGTAATCAATGATTTCATACTAAAAATTAACTTAAAGCAATCGATAAAACACTTATATAGCCTAGAAGACTAACTTGACTTTTAAACTTTTATAAGGTTTGAAACCCAACAAAAGTTTTATGAGTGCTTATTCCAACTCAACCAACTCCTCCCCTTTCGATATTCCTTTTTCATTGTAGGCATCGATTTCGAAATAATATTTCTGACCCCTAGAACAGCGTGGGTTCAAGCACCAAAACATGCTGCCTCTTCCCTCAGTAGCGGTAACCAACCAAACCCATTAGGCTATTGCTTATTTGTTAGAGTACATTTAGTTGTTGCCGCTTTAAGTGTTGTTGCCACCATCCAAGTCGGTGATCCACCAAAGGATGTTGCCTGCTACCGAACAGATAATTTCTTCATTGGCTTACAATGCCATTGCATATAGTTGTCGATCAAAATATCCAAAATGCCAACTTCCAAGGGCCAAGCTCCTGTAAGGATCAATCTTTCATCTTTCCCATTACAATATCCTTATACACTTTTAGTTCCATTTCTAATTCTATTATTCGTTGGTCTTTTTCTGCTATTTCCAATGCCGCTTTTGATTTCTCAGCTTGTTGGCCATTCTCGTATAGGCTGTTCGGTGGAAGTAAAGCCGCTAGATCCTCAAAAAAATTGTGGCCGATGATTTTGCTCAAATGCCGCAGAATGCCTACTTGTAGGGATGGGTTGCGGGTATATCCCAATACTCCGTTGCGCGCCACTTCCATTTTTCTGGCCACATCAGCCTTGGTCAGGTGTTTCAATTTCAATTGTGCCTTTACCATTGCGCCAACATGTGGCATTTCCTGCCCTTGCAAATCAATTCTCTTTTTCATAATTTTTAGTTTTACCTACCAAGTCTATTCCAAGAAACAGTAGTTGTACCAGCACTTCACGTACTAACCCACATACGCTGACCTTTACAATGACCCATCCAATTTTTCTAGGCCAATTTGTTGAATCCAATACTGGTACTTTTTAAAATAATCAAGTTGAGTGAACAAAAATAGAGAAGCCTGTTTGTTGTAACAATATATTCCGTAGGTAAAACCTAACCTACCGTAGGTTTTATACCCCCACCCCCCACCTAGTTAGGTGGGGGGTGGGGCCTAAATACCTAACCGGTCGTAGGTAGTACCTATCATAGAGTAGGTTATACATTACATGGAGTAGGTTATACCTAACAAGACGTAGGTTATAACTAAGATGGCGTAGGTTTTACCTGAATGGGCGTAGGTTATAGTTAACGGAGGTAGGGAAATAATAAGCAACGCATAGGTAATAACTTCTATTTCCAGTTGAGTTCCTACAAAGCATTGTTCGTAAAACCTACGTTTTATTAACACCCAATATAAGTTGTGTAGTTTTTTTTATCAAAAGGTGCAAATGCAACCAATAAATAAACTATCACCAACTTATCATTTTGATTTTTAATCAAGATAAGATTACAAATACAAAACTATTGCTACCCAACCACAAAGGAGCAATAACAAAAACAAAAAAGGGGCAGCGATTGTGAACCACTGCCCCTTTTTTTCAGAAATAAACCATTAAGCTGCACGTATTTTATCAATATTTAATCTGGATTTCATTTTATCTGCAAAAAGCATTTTTTTCCCCAGTCCTATCTGGAAGGCGGTACAAAAAAATTTTCATACAACCCGAGAAGGAATCAAAATGAATTTCCTTTTTAACCACAAAAATGGGGTGTCAAAGCATTAAAAGGATAGCGAGGCGATGACTTCCGTGCTAATCAATGCCAAAACAAATCTCAACAAATTGCGCCATTCAAACTATAGAATAAGGCTGCATAATAAGGCCAACTCTTTTTTGTAGAAGTAATTAATTATCCAAAAGGTGGTGATATGAAAAATGTACATGCCAAATGAAATACCGCCAAGTTGAAAAAAAACGAGGGCATGTTTTTCATTTAATCTCTTATAACGATAGGAAGAATAGCACAACCCCTATTAGTACCCATGACCTATAAAAGATAGGCTTCGGGATAGCGGAAAAATGTGGCGCATCGGCATAGGCTTTACAAAATATAGAGGTAAATCTGCCAAGAAGCCAACCCTGCCATAAACAACCCTGCTCTTACTCAATCAGATTCATTTGAGTTGTCCAAATTTACCACACACGGAAAAGAGGATGCCTGCTGTAAAGATTTGAAATTGATTAAAATGGTTGGTCTATTTTATTTTGCTCATTATACCAGGTCGAAATACTGTGGATTTTATCCCTGTTCTAATTGCGTGTTTATTTTTTGCGCTGTCAGCTTAATTAATCGTTCCAAATCTTCCAGTTTTTTTTCCGTACACCTGCTTTCAGGTACAAAAATGCTTAACCCAGCTACCACCACATTATTTTTATAAACCGGTACTGCCATACAAACAGCATGATGATGGGTACGAATGATTACAAATTCATCGGCTTTTATTTTATTCAATTCCGCTTGCAAGGTTTCCCTTGTTTGTGCTTCTGGCCAAACGGTTGCAGGAGGCAAACCAATGGCTCTAATTAACTTATTTAATTCTTTTTCAGTTAAAAAGCTCAATAAAAGCCGACCAGATGAAGCACGAAAAACATCAGCCAAAAGGGTTGTCTTCACTTGCAACACCTGATCACATTCTTCTATGTGCAGCAACAGCCTTTTGTAATTTTTTATTGTTCCTAAAAGGATGCTTTCATTGATTTCTTTTGTAAATGAAATCATCGGTCCTTTAGCCGCATCAATTAAATCTTCTTGATAGGATGCATTACCAGAAAGTTTGTATGCTCCGAAACCTAATCGATATCCTTTTTTTCGCCCAACATTTTCCAGATAATTTTTATCCACTAATGTCTTAACGATGTTAGCACAAGTGGGTTCGTTAATGCCTACATGCGCTGCAATTTTAATTAACTGGACAGGTTCCTTACCATGCTCTGATACAAAATCTAAAATATCAATTGCCCTATTTACTACTTGAATCATAATTTAATTGTCACCTATTGAAAAGAACTACAAGAATGTAGCTAATGTAAGGAAATTAACTACTTGTAAAGACTAAATGTGTATTTGAGTGTTTTTTTAATTGGCAATAATCATAAAAAGGTTGAAGCCGATTTAAAAAAACGGATAAAAATTTTCTTACCAAATTATTGCACCACAATAACCTTTTTATCCATCCCCTTATCCAGTATATATGGAATAGCTATCTTTCTCAAATCATTATTCATCAATAAAATATCGCCACTTTGTTTGCCTTCCACTTTCAGCAAGGCATTGGCATTACCCAAAGAACGGGCATTGCTGATAAGGACATTCTTGGTATCTATCAACCGAAATATGGCTTCGGTGGATGGGTTTACTTCGGCTGATACTTTAAAGAGTTCGAGGTTTTCTACATCTTTCGTTACGATGGCAGGGCGATAATCGTCTGATTGTAGTGTAAATCGAATGTTATTCAAACTTATGCCTTTTGCATGACGGATATAGGCCCCATAAGCTGGCAGGGTTTTAAAGAAATGTTGCTCGGGATACATGGTTTCATTTTCGGGCACTTCGTTCTTAGCATGTGCTTTTGTGCCGCCGCCGGGGAAGGACAATTGCATGTCGCTGAGGGTTACATTTTCAATATAATAGCCCGGAATACCGGTTATCAATATACCAAAAACTGCAGTAGGGTCCCAATCGCCAACTAACATTGAATCTTGAATGCGTACTGTTTTTAGTGTAGCTGTAATGCCTGTAATGCGCACGTTTTTAATTTTTCCGATAGGTTGTTTGGCGTTGTCGTCCACACTGCTGTAGTCAAACCCTTTTAGCTTGTCCCTTTTTCCCGCATCGCCCAAGCGCATGAATATGGGGCCTTCCACGTTGTGCATGGCAATGTTGGAAATGGTAATATCTTCTGTAGTACCGCCATTTACGGCCATGAATTTAATTGCCCCTTGTGCGCAATCGTGAATGGTGCAATTCGATACCGCGATGTTTTTAAACCCTGCCACCGAGGCAACGCCGAATTTGATTCCTGAACAATTGCTACGAACAATACAATTGGTTACCACCACATTTTCAACGGGCATATTGGGAATGCTGCTTTTGAAACAAATGCCGTCATCGTCGCTATACACTGAACAATTGGCAATCATTACGTTCTTGCAAGATTCAATATCTAACCCATCATTATTGGGGCGTACATGAGAATCGAGGTTGATTTGATGGAGATACACCAAATCGCATCCGATTAAATGCAACCCCCAGCTTGGGGAATTTTTGATGCTGATATTACTAAAGTTGATGTTGGTGCATTTGATGATTTCTATTAGCCTTGGTCGGAAAATTTTGATTTTACTAAACGACACCTCGCCCCTAAATGCCGCCATAGAACCGAGGCGTGAAACTGTTTCAAACGATTTGCCTTGCCCGTCGATGGTGCCAGGGCCTGTTACAGCAATATTCTTGGCATCAAAAGCATAGATCAATGCTTGTTTATTCACGTCGGCATAAGGATTTTTTTCGGCAATAAATGCATCGCTGAATTTGTAATCTTTTAAATCGGTACTACCCAGCAACACGGCGTCGGCCTCTAAATGAAGGGTCACATTGCTGCGCAAAACGATAGTACCTGTTAAGAAATTTCCCTTAGGAAAAACTATTGTGCCACCTCCTGTTTTGTTACAGCTATCTATGGCTAATTGGATTTTAGCGGTGTTTAAAGTAATGCCATCACCTACACCGCCAATATCAGCTAGGTTGATGGAAATACTTGCTTTAGTTGCTTGTGTAAACAAACAATATGTAATCAATAAAAAAAGGCTTTTAAGTCTCATAATAAAAATTAAAGGGCTAATAAAAAAATTAAAAAATGCAAATTGTATAACTTCCAGAAAGTCTCATATTCTAGGGATGTTGAAAAACTATCTGTTTAAACTCATACCTCCGTCAATAAATAAATCCTGCCCTGTGATATATCTACCTGCTTCGGAACATAGCATTAACACTGCTCCCACGCAATCTTCGGGAGTGCCCACATAGCCCGCAGGAATTTTTGATTCTAACAGTTGCAGATAATCTCTTTTGGACAATACTTCTGCGTTTCGTGGGGTGTCAATAGCACCTGGTGCAATATTGTTGATTGTGACATTGTGGGGTGCAAACTGGATGGCTAAGCTTTTCACTAAGCTCATTTGTGCAACCTTTGTGGCAGCATACACAATCATTTCCACATGCGAGCGAATTTGTTGTACACTGCCCACTGTGATAATGCGCCCCCACCCTTTTTCTTTCATTGCTGGATAAAATACTTGCGTTAAAAAAAGCGATGCCCGAAAGTTGGTATTAACTTGCTTATCAAATTGTTCTATCGTTACATTTTCCCACAAGCTTCTCATCTGAACCGAGGCGTTTAATACCAAAATATCTACCGTAATATTTTTTTCATCGAGTTGGGACTTTAATAAAGTAGGCGCATCTGTTGTAGAAATATCACATTGCAGCAAAATACAATTTACCTTATGTGCCTTCACTTGGTTGACTGTTTCGTTTATACTTTCGTTGTTTGATAAATCAACGATAACAATATTTGCCCCGTAAGATGCTAATGCAATCGAAAAAGCTTTACCTATTCCTTGCCCACCACCAGTAACCAATGCTGTTTTTCCTTTTAAATTAAATTTTTCACTAATCTGCATTGCATTCATTTATTAATAAAACAAGGGAAGCCCCTTGCCCAATGTTGGAAAAGAAATGATTTCGCCCCGTTCTGCCTCTGTAATCACCAATCCAAGATTTCCTGTTGGGTCAAATGCACAACTAGTGGGGCGATTTCCTACTGTTAGAATTTTGTTCACCAAAATGCCGCTTTTATTGTACACATTAATGGCATATTCATTAAAAACAGTAACATACAACAGCTCGTTTTCATCAAATGCCATCCCATCAGGGCCCCATGGTCCTTTCCCAGCTTTTGCAAAGGGTCGTTCGTTCAACAGCTCCAATTTTTCAGCATCCCACTCCCCTATCCACAATTGTTGGTTATAGGTTTCTGCCATCAAGAGTGTCTCGCCATTGTTGCAAAAGGCAAGTCCATTGGTAAATAGTTTTCCGCTTGAAATAGGTGTTGCTTTACTACTGTTCTTGGGCAAGACACAAAAAGTAGAAACATTTTCTGTGCGACCGTCTGCATGGTCAGAAAAAATCAGGTTTCCTAATTTGTCAAACAACAAGTCATTGGGTCGCTTTAATGGTTCGCCAGCAATGGTTGAGTTACAAACAGTATTGAATTGCAATGATTTCGGGTTAAAAGTTCTTATCTCACCTCTTTGGCTATCGCAAAACCATAAGATGCCTTCCTTGTCAATCATTGCTCCATTGGGTGTGCCAGCAACATGGAAGCGAACCAATTTTTCTCCATCCCATTTTGACAAATTGCCCCCCAATATTTCTACAAACCAGAGATTGCCCTCAAAGTCAAACACTGGTCCTTCGGGAAAATTCAGTCCGTTTATTATTACCTTATGTTGCTGTTGCACAGCTAATTCCTTCTCCATAAATTATTCTTATCAGCACCAAAATTATACGGTGGGAATCTCCAATGCATCCATAATCCCCTTCATATACCCAATACCAAATAAATTACCCTTCATTTCATAACCTGCATGATTGTTTGATTCTCCTGCCATAGTGGGTACATGGTCGGAGCGAATAGGGCCTTTGAAACCAATTTCTTGGTATGTCTTTAGCATTTTCGGCATATCTGTTGGGCCGTTGTCATGGAATGTTTCCCTAAAATTATCGGGTGTACCTACCACATCCCGAATGTGAACGAAGTGAATCCTTGGCGCAAATTCTTGAATAAGCTGCCATACATCTTCGTTCATGGTGGTATAAGTTCCTTGACAAAAAGTAAGTCCATGAGAGGGACTGCCGGACAATGAAAGTGCTTTTCTTGTAGCCGCTGCATTGATGAAAATCCGTCCAATACCCTGCACTTCAGGAACGGGAGGGTCATCTGGATGCATAGCCATTTTTACCCCTGCTGCCTCGGCGGTTGGCATCACTGCATTGATAAAGTATTCGTAATTCTCCCAAATTTTTTCAGCAGAAATGTGTCCATATTTTGTAAGGGGCAGTTTGGCTGCATCTTGGGAATTAAAACCCGAAACCCAAGCCCCTCCCCTCTCGGGCAGGTTGGTGGTGGTTCTAAACCAACCAGTCTGCATAAAATTGTAACACAAAAGATGAATGCCTAATGCACCCATGTTTTTCAGCATTTGTTTATACAATTCAATATCTGCATCACGCCCTTCTAATCCCAATTTGATGCGGGTCATATCGAATTGATCGCCCTCTAAACCCACCAACTCAAACTCATTTTCACTGAAAATATTTTTGGAATATTCAAGAGAAGCAAAATCCCAAGGTGGCAATTGATGGGTCAGTTCAGGTGCAAGTTTGGCAATGGCATAATCAATGCCCATCTGTTTTGCTAAAACCCATTTTTCGTCGGGCTTGTTGCCAAAAAACAAGAAGGAAAGTTTCATTAAAATGATTTAAAAGTTATTTTAAAATAGAATTTTATTTTACAAGAAAAGATTGAGTAATTGAATGGCTTCCTTCTTTCAATTTTATTAAGTAAAGTCCTTTTGCAAACTTTTTAGCGTCCAACTTTATCATTGAATTGAGTGGAGAAACAGACATATTGTCTATAAGCTGCCCATTGGTTTTGTACACTTGTAATTGCGCTTTTTTCTGTACCATATTTTCCAATCGAATGATGATGGTTTGTTCGTTTTCCACCGGATTAGGAAAAACGGTGATAGATGGTTTGGCAATCTTTGAAAAATCTAATTGCACTATTGTTGAGAAAGATTTATTACCGTCTATGTCCCGCTGAGCCAAACGATAATAATTGATGGCTTTTAATGGTTGATTATCCCAAAATGCATACGAATTGGTGATGTTATTGCTTGATAATGCCTTAACAAAGCCCAATTGAACCCACTCAATACCATTAACACTTCTTTCTATTATAAAGCCATCGTTGTTTTGTTCGTTTGCGGTTGTCCATTCAAGAAAAGAGGCATTATTTCTCATGCTTGCCTTATAACTTAGGAATGAAACAGGCAAAGTTGTGGAAGTATTTTTCAAATAAAGTGAATCGGTAGTATTGGCTACCACATAGTTGCTATTGGCAGTATCTAGGATACAAACAATTGGTTTGACTGGCTCTTTTACAGTTTTGGAAATGGGCGTAACAACCAAATTGATAGAATCTTCCCCTGCGGGAATGGTAATGGAGCCAGATAACAATTGAAAGTCAATACCATTGATGGCATCTCCGCTAAAGTTGCGGAAGCTATAGTTGACCGTTAACGGACTGGCATAACCAAGGGGAGCCACACGAGTAAATACAAATACTTGTGTGGCAGTGTCGCTCTTTTTTAAAGTGTCCTTTAGCTTTTTTACCCCCACCAATGGCAGCACACCACCAAAATTGTTGTAGTCTAATCTTGACCTTGAATCCACGTTTTTGGTCGCATTCAAATTGAAACTATTGTTCAAATGCGCAGACTGCCAACCAGGCAAGGTTAATGTTGGTATAGGATTAACATTGGTACCCTGCCTTTGAGAACGGGCTAAAAATGCTATTGTATTTGGGTAATAATATAAATTATCATTGGTAGTGCCACTCATGCCATCAAATAAAGCATACCACGCCCCTTTGATAGTAGTAATATATACTGGTGGTGTAGCACTATTGTACACGTTAATTGTTTCAGAAGCGTTTGCTGAATTTCCGTATGCATATAACCGTTGCGTAACGGAAGTAATCCCGAATAAATTATCCTTAAAATGCACTTTTCTTATTTCGCCCCTATCATTGTTATTACTAGTAACTTGTATAGAGTTTCCATATACCATACTGCCCGTTACAAATACGTTTTCACTTTCTGAAATCCAAACACCAGCTCCTTTGGTAGGACGATAAATACCCATACCCGCTTTAGGTTGATTATCCGTTACCAAACAACGAATTATACTAACCGTTGGTCTATCACCTAGGTTTACTATTCCTTCGGTGCCAACCAAACCTGTTCCCATATTCTCATAATTATTGTCTGCAGCACTGTTTGCTTCCACATATACGCCATAATTGGAATTGCCGCTAGAGACACACTCAAAATTGTCACAATCTTCATTGCCTGTATCCCACCAAAAACCGCTTCCTCTATTGTCTTTAGCTAAACAATGGCTAAAAACCACTGCCGAATCCCTTAAAGATTTAATACCACAAACACTCCAACTGGTATAATTGACAATTTCTCCTTGTCTTGCATTCTCGTTGAAATAGCAACTATCAAACACTACATTTCTACTCCCACTTATACCCGCTCCTTGATTTCCATTACCATTCGCCGTACACCTTCTTACCAAAACATTTCTGCAATTCTGCACCGTAAATCCATTTATTTTATTCTGATCGAACCTACAATCTTCAATCAAAACATTGTTATGCCTATTTATCTGGAAAGCCTCTCTTTCACTTGCATTTTTAAAAGTGAGATTCCTGATAATAATGTTGGTTTTTACTGCTGGTTCAAATGTGCCAATGATCAGTTGTACAATACCACGTTTGGTGGTTACTTCCACGGTTTTGGCATTCAAATCAAAAGCGGATCTCTCGTTCAAAGGCGGTTTGATGGTAATAACATTATTGTTTATCCAAAAGCTCCCTTCGTCGGCAGTAAGCCTTTCGCCATTTGCATTGGCAGGCAATGGAAATCCACTTACCGTGTTGATATTTGTGTAGTTCGGAGCATTTACACAATAATAAGTTTTGCCATTTACATACAACCATTCTCTCCTCAACATGGCATCGCTCATTGTAAAGGGCACTCCACCTTGATAAGAAGTTCTACTTTGAATGGTAAAAGAATAAGGCCAAGTTTTTGTCCAAATAGAATCGTTCACTTTTGTCCAACCACCTGAAAAAAGCTCTGATGAAGATAAAATGACTTTGCCGGTGTTCTGAGGGTTGGCCGCATTCCAACCTCGACCTTCAATTATTAATGGTGCAGAAGTGGCATCAACTGGATTGTTGGTAAACAAAGTTGCCCAAGGATAAGTGTCGGTATTGGCTCCTTCTCTATAAGTACCCTCACCAATAGATATTTTCACGCCCCTCCCTAATCTTTTTTGAGTATTTGCACTTGCAAACGCTTTTTTAATTGTCCTAAAAGGTTTTGCTAAGGATGTTCCACTATTTGTGACATCATTGCCGCTGGTGTCAACATAATAAGTGACAGCTACGGTTTCATTAATAGGCGTGTATTGTGCTCTTGTATTGTAAACAGAAATGAAAAGCACAAGGGAAGTGAATAATTTCAATTTCATGATTATCTCTTCAATTTAGAAAACTTTAAAAGTGCATTATTTAAAATCTCAACAGGATGAGGCGCTATTCGATCAACCCCATGATTTATTTGATGCCCACAAGAAGTGCCTGCCGCTACAATCGTAACAGTTTTATCGGCCTTTCTGATGTAAGGAAACAATACCTAATTCCCCAGTTTTTGTGAAAAATAATAATGTTCTGCTTCATACCCAAAAGCCCCCCCATTCCGCAACTATCAGAAGGAATGGGTTCGGTGGAATAATTCACAGGGATGCTTAAGATTGTGGCACAAAAGGTTTGTTTCCTAATCACTTATTGATAACAATGCCCTTGAATGGCTATCTTATTGGGTGCATCCGTAAATTGGTTGATAGATATATTTCCTTTCTCAAATTCTTGTGCAATAAATTCTTCTATCATAAATGAACTGCTCGGAATGACCATTGGATAGGCTTTGTTTTGGGCAGTTGCCAAGTCAATATATTCATCTCTAAGGATCACGATAGCGGAGGTTTTAATTCCAATAATGGGAACACCTTGCTTCCATTCTTTTTGTACATAAGAAAGGTTAGGAAAATCGTTGGTAGAAATCCCTTGCTTTGATGAGTTTTTCTAAGTTCATCATTCCTATTTCTTTACGATACTGACCTAGGCTCATAACAATTTATTTTAAACTACAAATACCTATTTATATTTTTAGAAATTACTTCACATCATCAATTACAAAACTTCCGTTGCCCTCAGGTTTAAAAATCAAGAAACCAGATTGCGTTAAATAACCCTCCAAATTGTCCACACATTCCAATATTTGCTTTCCTCCAATACGCAAACTGATTTTAACCCCGTTTGAAAGATTTTTCGATTCTATTTCTACCAATTGCTGCTGTTTAAACAAATTTTCATCAATCACCACTTTAGTGCCCAGCTTTCCAACTACATCGCTTTCTTCTCCCAGTAACAAAACCCTATTTCCATATTGATCTCCTCTAGCCAATTGCACAATGCCTTTATCGAACACTAATTGATAATTCGCTTGTTGGCGCAATAAGTTAGTGCCGTCGGTTGCCCTAAACCCAATTATTAAGTTTTCATCAAATCGTAATTTCATTTTTATGGTTTCATCGCCAAAAACGGCTGCTCTAAAAATGGCTACATTACTTGTATTGATGGTAAATCCTTCGTCGCCCTTTTGAATTTTCAACACACCTTGTGCCCAACGATTATTCCAATATTTACTATCTTTTGTAAAAGGGACTGGTTGTTTAACAGCATCGCTCCAAGCACTTGGGGCTATGATTGTTTTTCCAACTGCGATGCCGGTTTCAATGTCTATCTGTTGTATGTTTTTATTGGGTGCTGGCGATTTAACAGGATGGGCGTAAACCCTTATTTCTGAAAAAGCCAATTGGCTGCTCACTATCCTAACATATTTATATCCCAATGAATCCGTGCCATATAAATCCCATGTGTTATAAGCAACTGGCACTTCCGTAGTTTGAGACGATTGATTGTAAGCAAATGGAACTACATTTTGTCCGCCCAACACCTGATAGTTTTTAAAACCCGCATCATTCGAAAGCAATACTTGGAAATTGGCTCGTTCAGTGGGCAGACTATTGTTGAAAACGGGTACTAATTGTAATTTATCAATTGCATATAGTTTATCCAAACTCAACTGAACCCAAGCTTGTTGTTTGCCAGAGTTGGGTACGGTATAGCTTGTTTCCACTTGTCCATCCAACAGTTTGAAAGCCTCCTTGGATGTTTTTGAATCTGAGGAAACAATTTTAGCTTTGATGGCAATGTTTTCACCCGTATTTACTTCGTTTAATAAATAAGCATATTGCGGTTCTACACCAGCACTATCTATTATCTTTTGAGCGGCTTCACTCCAAACTGGGGCATTTTTTTCAAGAAAGAAATGGTTGTAAGTCGCTACTTTTTTGCCTTTGTAAGGTTCTAATTCGGCGTTCGCAAAATTGAAATTGAATAAAATATTGTTATTCAAATTGAAATAATGTGAAAAAGAACGCTTGGCTGACTTAGCATCTGCCACATTGTATTCCCAAACATTGTTGAACCCATATTGATCTTGTCTATAAACGCCTTCTATTTTTTCATTTCTACCCCCATTGGTCACATAATTGTTGCGAACACGAGAATCCCTTACACCAAAAAAATAAATGGCGGCCACTTCATCGCCAATGCCAAAACCATGCTTTATAGCTGTACAAAAATTACTTACTTTATTGTACAACACCTGCGTATTGCCCACAAATTCAGCAGGGGGTTCAATACCTTTTCCAATATAATATCGTTGGTTGATGCCAAAATATGCTACGTCAGAAACGTCATTGTGGATGATGCTTAGGTTTTTGGATGAGTTGGCATAAATTCCCGAAGCCTGATAAAAATCGGCTCCCGTTGACCTTATCACATTGTTGCTGATGGTGGTATTAGCATTGACTGATTCATTCATGGCCATATCCTTCCCTACTAAAACAGCAGTTGCAGTAAGGTCTTTAAACAGATTGCCTTCAATCAAAGTGTTGGTGTTGTAGGATTCCAAATAAATAGCCGCACTTGCCAAATGCAGGAACTTGCATTTTTTGAAATTGATTTCGTTGGTTGCAAATAGGCTTATTTGCCCTTCAATAGCTTGGTAATTAGGATATAAATCGGCTTGACTTCTTCCAAACTCTTTGGTATTCGGAACTAACCAATTACCATATTGGAAGGTGATGCCTTGAAATTCCAAATGCTCCACTTTAGCTTCTTTGGTACCCTTTATTTGTACCATAAGATTGGAAACAGGTGCTACGATGGTGGATGTAGTTATGTTTTCACCCAATTGAGGGTAATAGAAAATCTGCTGCGTTTTTTGATTGAGGTAAAATTCGCCAGGTTCATCCAAAGCTTCAAAGGCATTGATGATGCGGATTTGATTATTGGTGTTATAAACATAAGTTTTGGTCCATTCGTAAAAATCTGGTTGCTTCATTACAATGGCTTTTTCAGAATCGCTGATAGGCACAATTTTATTTACAAATTGCTCCACATGCTTAAAATCACCTTCCTGAAAAACTCGGATGTCTTTTATATTTTCATAGTCATTTACATCCCTTGCTTTTACGATATACCCATCCCAAACTTCGGGTGTGTTCGGGTCGTCATAAGGTACAGGATAATGATGGATAAAATCACTCTTAGCCTGCTGCACCCTTCTTCCATTTACCCAAATCTGTCTGAAATAACTAGCAAAACCTGCTTTAACAGACACATCAGCTACATAATAATTTTCACCTGTTACCTTTTTCCATCCTGTAATCTGCTTACCACCTGTAATCACAGGAGTTTCATTTTGGTAGGCTTTATAGATAACTGAATTACCATTAGCACCTCCATCTTTTACCCCAAATTGTAATGCTTTGGATAGGAAATATTCCCCACTACCCAAGATTACTTCGATGTTCCCTTTGGATTGATCGTGCAATGCCCTTACCGCTTCTTGTGCTTGAAGAATGGACTTGAATGGATTTTCGATAGTCCCCTTGTTTTTGTCATTTCCCTTGATTGGATCCACAAAAAATTGGGTGGATTGGGAAAAAAGATGGCAGAATGCCAAAAGCAAAAAAGTAAGCATTGTTGATTTTACAATCATAATTATAGATAAATTTAAATAGTTTAGGAATCAATTTATACAAGCTATTTACAGCCATATCTTGCTGAAATTCCGTTTCATGCAAAATATTTTGGAAAGAATTTTATACGACTGTAAGCATGGTCATTTGGTAGTTATCAGAACTATTGCCCACCATAATTTCAAATGCGCCTTCTTGAATCACCCATTTTCCATTAGACCAAAACTCAAGTTGGGCTTTACCAATTTCAAAGGAAACCTCTTTGATTTCGCCTTGATTTAATTGGATTCTTTTAAAGCCTTTTAACTCTTTTATTGGTCTTGAGGGTTGTGCAAACACATCGGCTATGTACAACTGAACTACTTCCTCCCCCTTCACTTTTCCAGTGTTTTCAACTGTAACGGTCACTTTAGTGGAAGCTGTTTTATTAATGGTGGACTTCTCCAATTTTGGCGCAGAAATTCTAAACGTTGTAAAACTTAATCCATAACCGAAAGCAAATAAAGGTTTAGGGTCCGAATCGAATAAACTTCTTGGACGGCCTAAACGCAATTGGTTGTAATAACAAGGAACCTGACCCACATTCCTTGGATAGGTCATTTGCAGTTTTCCTCCTGGATTGTATTCCCCAAAAATCACTTTTGCAAAAGCTGTACCTGCTGCCTGGCCATTGTACCAACCGTCCACTATAGCAGTAATTTTTTCTGCTAGCCAAGGAATGGCCAGCGGTTGGGCATGTTGCAGCACGAGCACTATTGGTTTTCCTGTTTTGTAAAGGGCTTCTGCCAATTCAGGCTGACGACCCGTAAGGGTTAAATCGTCCCTGTCCCTATTTTCCCGTGCAATTATTTTGTCTTGCCCTAAAGCAAGAATCACTACATCGGCTTTGTTAGCCAATGCAACTGCTTCGCCAATGGTTTCTTTGTTTTTATCCGTCAAATCGCAGCCTTGATTGTACATGACGGTTGCAGAATTGCCTACATAATCTTTGATTCCTTTCAATAAGGTAGTGCAATACTTATTTTCTACCGAATAACCTCCTAATAAAACCACATCGGCATTGGGGCCTATTACAGCAATTGTTTTGTAAACGGAAGTGTTTAAAGGCAATAAATTTTGCTCATTTTTTAAAAGTATGATCGATTTCAAGGCAGCTTCCAATGCCAATTGTTGGTGTTGGGGATTGTTCAACACCTTTTCATAGCCTTCTTTGGGTTTGTTGTAGAGGATGAATTTGATTTGGTTTTCTATATCCTTCGATTTTTTTACGTCCAGCTTGTCTTCATCATAGCCCCTTGCCAACAAATCGTATTTGATGTCCACTAAGGATGGGTCTTCAAATAATCCTAATTCAAACTTTGCTGCCAAAACTCTTTTTACAGCTGTATCCACCAATTTCATCGGTATCCGCGCTGTTTGTAATTCTTTTATTAAGGTTGGGCCATATAGTTTGTTTTGTTTCCAATTGGCGCGGATTACCAATTCGGCATCAACGCCTGCTTCCAAAGCCAGCTTTACTGCATGAGCATGGTCTTCCGCAAAATGTAAGAAAGAATGCATTCTTTCAATGTCTGCATTGTCTGAAACCACATAGCCTGTGAAGCCATATTCTTTTCGCAACACCGTATCTATCAAATACTTGCTAGCATGGCAGGGTACACCGTTTACCAAATGGTGAGCGGGCATTACACTGCCCACTTTGGCTTCTTGAACAGCGGCTTTAAACGGGGGTAGGTGAACATTGTGCAGGATATAATCCGAAATATCCATTGCACCTCCGTTGGCGCCCATTTGTGGTTCCCCATCTGCCACATAATGCTTGGCTGTTGCCATGATGTGGTTTTCATCGTATCGTTCTTTGCCTTTGCCTTGCAACCCGTTGATAAAAGCTACCCCAATCCTAGTTACCAAGTAAGAGTCTTCGCTATATCCTTCCTCTGTCCGTCCCCATCTAGGGTCGCGCAACACGCCGATCATGGGTGTATAACATTGATGAAATCCTAGGATTTTACATTCTTTGGCTATTGCCGTGGCCACTCTTTCTATCAACTCCTCGTCCCAAGTGCCGCCTAAGGCAATTGCCTGCGGAAACATCGTGGCATTTTCAAACATGATGCCGTGGCAACATTCGCCCGTGACCAAGTTGGGAATCTTCAATCGAATATTGGCATTGGGAAACTGACTGGACATTTGGAGGCATTTCTCTTCCAGAGTCATTTGTGCAATCAAGCCGTCTATTTTTTTCAAGGTATCGTCTGATACATCCATCTTTTTATCTGAAGCAAAAGCCCAAGACAAATTGCTGAGCACCGCGGCTCCCACCGTTGAGCCACTTAATTGGATAAACTTTCCTCTACTTATCGATTTCTCCATTTTTTCCATATCGTTTCTTTTCATTCCATCTTTTTTTTATCAATTGCTACCGCATCTACTTACCAACCAGCCAAACCATATTTCTATCTTTAAGTAGCATAAGTGTAGCATTCATTCGGCAAAAAATATAAATAATCATTCCTCATTTTTCAATTTTACATCCGTCGCAAAATTGTTTTGCAATAATAGGATAAGTCAATTATTTAAACAAACTATTCTTCAAGTTTATATTATAAAGCAAAATCAAAACATTTTTAGTTCAAAAACAAGTTGTTGCATACAAAATTTGGTTAGGATTGGTGGATGTTTGGTAAGGAAACAAAAAACTTAACATTGGAGAATCCCTCTCCACTAACTAGATGCTTATTTCAATTAATAATTAGCCTCTTTTCTAAATTAACCTTATGCAGAAAATAAGCAAAAGGATGTTTTGAAAGCTGCTTTTATGTTTATTGATATCAATCCCTTTTTATTATGATTGCGATAGGAAACATTTACGCATCTTGATTCTGATTACTTTGCAACCATATTTTGTAAACCATGCAATTATGATTCAGGTGATACATAGAGCCATTGATGTGTTGGAAATACTTTCCAAGAACTATCCCAATCCTTTGACATTAGGAGAAATTCATGGGGAGCTGAAATTGAACAGGGGCACTTGTGCCAACATCATCAAGACGCTTGTGGGCAGGGGTTTTATTAAAAAAATAGACCGAAACACGGGTTATGTACTTGGAGAAGGACTGGTGAAACTGATGTCGCACAATCATTACCAAGAAAAATTGGTGGCTATTGCTAACCGATATCTAGAAATTCTCCACAAGCAATTCAATGAGAGCTGTATTTTATGTGTGATCCAAGACGACAAAAGAGTGGTGTTGGCTAGCAGGGAAAGCACACATCCTTTGCAAGTAATCACCCCCAAGATAAAAAAAGTGTATGATGCCACAACTGGTATCGTTATGCTTTCCATGCTGTCTAAAGAGGAGCAGACTGCATTTGCCACCAAATATGGCTTTCCATCAGAACTTGAGCTGAAAAATGCTTCCAACAAAGAAGCATTATTTAAACAATTAGACACCATAAAATCGCAAGGTTATTTTGTTCAAACAACCCCTACAGGCTTTTCTGGTATTGCCGTTCCATTGCACAATAAGTTTATCAATGCCGCTCTTTCTATCTATCTCCCTGATTTTAGAATTAGCGAACCGCTCAAAAAAAACATTATCCATGAATTGAAAGCAGTAAGCAAATTGATATTGGAAGAGTTGATGCAATAGGTTTTTAATTTGTAAACAATTATTGAGCATCAGTGGAGCGGTTAATTATACAACAAAGGCATTCCATGAAAATTCAAAGCAATGGGGAAACGAAAGAAAGTAAATACGCAGGTTAGTGTCATCTAATAAAACGTCCCTAAATGGCGTAGGCTGCATCAAGCGAGACCTTCTTACTAAAAATTTTACCTATTCTTTTTTTAGCAGCAAAAAAAGGGATGCTTTTTCTGAAAAAACTTCTCAAATGTTTGAAACTTTCAGGATGCTAAAGCTGAATGGAAGCATTCACAAATAGGAAAGACTTTGACATCCTTTGAGTGTTCATCATATAACCTACAATCAAGCATTGTCTCTTTTACAACCAAAAAATCAATTGATGGCAACCCTGCTAGCTTCCGATTGCCAATAATCAATTGATAGCAACCCTTCTGAAACTAGTAAAACCTACCGACAAATGACGGCAAGCTTTCTTCCCGGCAAATAGGCCGCCGACAATTGTTGGCAAGCTTTCTGCCCGGCAAACGGGCTGGCAACAATTGTCGGCAAGGTTTCTGCCCGGCAAATAGGCCGCCAACAATTGTCGGCAAGCTTTCTGCCCGGCAAACGGGCTGCCAACAATTGTTGGCAAGCTTTCTGCCCGGCAAACGGGCTGCCAACAATTGTTGGCAAGCTTTCTGCCCGGCAAACGGGCAACCAACAATTGTTGGCAAGCTTTCTGCCCGACAAACGGGCTGCCAACAATTGTCGGCAAGCTTTCTGCCCGACAAACGGGCTGCCAACAATTGTCGGCTTATTAAAGGCATGTTTCCTTACCTTTTTCCAAGCCCTCCCCTACTCCACTTTCACCCATTTTCCCGTCCAAATCCTTTCACCATCATCAAAAATCTGAATGGAATACATCCCCTTTGCCCATGGCGAGGAAGGGATAGGCAAAACGGCATTTTCCGGAATGGATGGGTAGGTTTTGACATAACATTTTTGACCAGCTAGGTTATAGACCACGATGCTTGGCTTTTTCAGCCTGATTTGAACCGCTATTTGTAGTTGACCCGAAGGGCTGGTGATGGAAATTGGATATTGGGTGTTTTGCTTACGGGAAATGGTTACTGTTTGACTGTATATCCGTTGCCCGATTGGTTGAATGCCTACGATTCTGTACCTATAGTTGGACACTGATGCCGAAAGTTGGGTATCCAATATTCGATAATCTTCAGTAGTATTATTTGGCTTAAGCGTGGCAATGGTGTGGAATTGGTGGCCATCATCATCACTTCTTTGAACTTCCATCGTTGTGATGACAGCATTGTTCGCCAGTTTCCAATGAATGGAAATGGCGTTTTCTTGCTGCCAACGGGCAATAAGATTGGTAAAAAGAGTGGGCAAAGTGGTGGGCGGCTGCAGTAGCAATGCAAAGCGGTTTGTACCCAAGCTTTGTGTATCGCTGGTTATTTGAAATTGATAGACGGGATTGCTGTTGATGGATTGATATTGCTGCAAATAGCGATCGTAGAGCAGGATGTTTCTATTGGTAATGCCCCCAAAATCAGTGCATTTCAATTGGAAATTTCCGATGCGGTTGCTGGCAATGGAAAGACGAATGGTGTCAAAAAGCGGGGCATCGGAAAAAGTGCCGATGGCTAATTTTCTAATTCCTTTCAATATGGCCAATGCCTGATCGGCATTACTCATGGAATGGGCATCCCAATCGGGCAAGTATTGGCTGCTGCCATTGGTATTGAAGCGCAATACGGCCTCATCCATCAAACTATCCTTATCGTTCTTTAAGCCTATGCGGACAATTTGGGCATTGCCCGAACCAAAATATTGAAAATTAGGGATGGCGTTATTGGTCTTGTGCGTTTCTTTTAACAATAGGCTTCCGTTCCGTTTTGCTTCCACAAAAAATGCTTGACCCACCGCTAGCCAATCGCCATTGGTATTGTTATAGCCCGTGGCGGGATTGGAAATGAGACCTGCTGAATAGGTGGTGTAATTGCCGTTTCCATAGGGGCTATAAGTCCACATTTTATTGTTGATGATGCTGGCATTGTCTGCTTGCATGGCCGTAAATCCGATGGCGCAGGGATAGGGATTGGCCAACAAAGTGTATTTGCTGTAAGTGGTATCCAATAATGGAACGGATAGATTGCCTTGCGACAAACTACCTGTTGCTTCCAACACTACGTTTACCGGGGCAGCAGGGGTATTGCTATTGAGCTGGTTGGCACAATTGCCCAAGTTTCTATCGCCACGAATATTTATCCTATATCCTTTGCCTTGCTCTAATGGTGTGGCGTTGGTGTTGGGGATGGTGGCCCATCGTGTGCCATTTACTGGCTGGGCATTATATACATATAGGCTCGGCGTATTGGTTTGGGTCCTGTCAAATCCATTGCTGTTAAAAGCAGTATTGCCCGCACCGCAAATCACCCCTCCAGTCCCAGCACCAGTAATATACACCTGCTTTTGCCAGCTATTGCTCACCAATACATTGCCTACCGGGCTGCCGATAAAGCTGTATTTGCGAGCGGTTTTTGCAGGGATGAACAATTGAGCAGTGACATTGCCCGTGATGACACCGCCAATTGTAGGCACCGATGCAACCCCCGCTGCCGATGCCAGCAACACCAAATTGCCATTGGAAGCCAAAATACCTTGATTGCAATTGAGGGTGTTTTTGATATTTAAAGGATTGCTTACCGATACCGTGCCTACAGCGTTGATGGTTAAGGTTGCGAGGGTATTGGAATTTCCGGGGGATTGTTGACTCATGTTGAGGGTTCCCGCCCCATTGAGTTGCAAGGAAGAAATTGGCGACCCAATAAAGTTGCCACTACCAAGTAAAGAATCATTAATGGTTAATGCAAAACCGTTTAATGAAAGAGAGCCGCCTGCTTGGATGGTGCATTTTCTAATGGTGGTGTTGGCTTGCAAGACGGGGTAATTGGTAAGACCTGTTCCAATGATTATATCCGACCCCGATGGAGGCACAACGCCTTCTTGCCAGTTGTTGGCAGTTGACCAGTTGGAATTGATTGATCCTGTCCAAGTGTAGCTGGTGGTGCTTACCGTTAATACTGCAGTGCTAGTACCAACTGTATAAAAACCGCTGGCAGATTGTGTAGCAGTAATGGTGGAAGTGCCTACACCAACAATTGTTACTGTGTTTCCAATAATTGTAGCAACAGAAGTATTGCTACTGGAGTAACTAAATGTTCCTGCACTGTTAGAGGTTGGTGCAGTTAGAGCAAATGGTGCGTCGCCAAAATTCTTGTTGATGGCATTGAACGCACCAATGGTTGGTGCAATGGCATTCACCACTAAGGAAACCGCAGCGGATGTGCTTGTTAGATAAACACCAATGCCCCCAACGGTTGCGGTAACTGTGTATGTTCCCACAGCCAATGATGCAGTATTATACATAAGCGTAGCCAAACCACTTGTATTTGTAGGGGCAGTACCCACTATGCTGCCGTTAACCCTAAATGTTACTGAGGCACCAGCACCGGGATTGGCATTTGCTACGGTTGCATTGAGCGAAACTGAACTGGTGCCATAAGGAATGGAAGTCAAAGAAGCCACCGTTGTAGTGGTAGGTATATTGTTTTCTCCGAAACCAAAACTATTCGTACCACTTAAAAAGCTGGTGAATGCGGTTGAGTTGGTATAATTGGGTGCTGAACCGTTCACTGCATAGCTATTACCAGTAGTTCCGTTTGTTTGAATCATGCGTAGCGAACTACCACTATTGGGCGAAAAACCTGTTGCATCAAGGGTAATGGTAAAGTTGGGACTTGTGCCGCCTGTTTGGGATATTGTCCAATATCGACTGTTGAATGGATTTACAGGTGTGGTCAATGTGCCAGTGGTAATAGCACTTTCCAATTGTTCAACAGTAACAATGCTGGTTCCTGATACACTATTGTACCTGAAACCAAGAGGGCGGTAATTGCCCCCTTTACCCACTGGGAATACATTGGTAATATTGGTTGCGCCAAGAGGATAAGTGATTGCTAATGCACCACTTACATAAGCAGAAGAAGAACCACCAATTATTGGCGTAGTGGTATTGGTAACTGTAACCCGATTGGCATTTGTAAGAATGCCATTGGTCAGGGTCAATGTACCAATACCAACAGCGGATCCATTTAATGCCACACCATTGCTATTGTTTATTTCCACATTAGGGTTGTTGGTAAAGCCGCCTGTTGCATCAATGGTTTGAGGGGAACTGCCATTAAAAATAATATTCCCGATTTGTCCACTGTTGGTGGTAGTGGTAAATGTGCTTCCAGACACTTTGGTAAAATTTCCTTTAACCATCAAATTGGCGTTGCAAGCAAACAAACTTCCTGAAACCGCATTCAAATTATTTAATCTTAGGGTACTTGTACCCAAAATATTTAGATTGCCATTGACCGTTATATTAGAAGTGATGCTTGGACCAAATGAATACAAACCATCCAAGACAGTAAGAGAACCACTATTTAAGGTTAGATTACCTGCAACTGTCCAATCGGCAGTACCTCTACCAGTATATACATTGGCACTGGTGATTGATAAATTACCACCAATGTTTACGGTGGTTGGGTTTCCAATAAGAGGACCAATATTGCCTGTGGTTGTACCAAGGGTGAAACTAACATTTCCAGCAATCGCTAATGAAGTGCCACTTGCAGCCGTAACACGAACATTTGCCCCACTTGTTATATTGGGCGTATTCCAAGTAAGTGATTTTACCGCGACTGGGAGTGGGATAAATGCTGTGAATGAGGAACTAACAATACCATTTATGTTTAGATTAACCCCCGACATATCCGTTACAGTAGGAATATTGGTGTTTGCATCTTCCCGGTTGAAGATATAATTGGCACCATTTGAAAAAATCAAGTTAGTACTCGTTGCGTTTAACAGGGCTGTTGATTTGTTTTCAATCGTGCCATTAACACCAACGGTAGCTACAGCGTTTAGCAGGTTTAAAGTATTGGTAAACGAACCATATTGGCTTGTTCCATTGATTATACCATTCAAAACAGACCCGATATAGGTTAATACGGCAGTGCCATTGGTAGCTGTGTTTCCAAAAACAGGTGTAGGTACTGTGGTAGCATTGGCAGTAGTTCCCGCAGTTGTAATTGCATAAAGGTTTTGGTTCAAAAAAACATATTGACCCAAAGAATAGGTGGCTGCTGCCAAGGCAGTAGGTATGGAAGGAAGGGTAAATGTGGCGGTACGTTCAATGGTTAGTTTTCCAGCAATATTCACTTTGGAAGCGTTGCCTGCAAATGCCAAGGTCAAACCATTTGAAATCTTATCCCTATCGTTGGCATCCCCAGCATAAACGCTTGGCAGCGCAACCGTTCCGAAACTATTGTTGGCCAAAATCAATTCGCAACCATTAGGAATTAGTATATCATCATCCGTGCTAAAATTATTTCCAATGGTCAGCGTTCTATTTGCATTTACACCAGAAACATAACCAGTTGCAGGTTGTAAATTGACTACGGTATTGCTACCCGACAAAATCAATTGCCGTATTGTTTGGTTAGGAACATTAGAGATAATCCCGGCAGGCGAAGCGGTGAATTGTAGTATATCAAAGTCATTGATGACATTGCGGGTTGGAGTCCAATTGTTCGCCTGTTGAAAGTCTAAATTGGTTGCTCCTGTCCAGGTATAGGTAATAGGATTGACCACATTCACCGTGGCGGAGGCTACAAAGTTTCCTTCTTGGCTTGTGGCTGTAATGGTGGTTGTGCCGAGAGCTACCCCCGTAACTTCTCCCAAAGCATTCACCGTTGCGACCGCAGGGTTATTGCTTTTCCAAGAAAAGAGTTGAATGGTGGCGTTATCAGGTATTGTGTAAGCTAAAAGAGTAAGTGTTTCAGTGGGTTGGATTTGCACTATTGATGGATTGATGATTGCTCCCGTAACAGGAATGTCCGTGATCTCCATAGTTCCATTGGTATTTCCAGGTCTAAAAAGAAAATAACCTGGAGTCGTTACTCTTTTGGCACTATTGTCAATGAAGTTAAACACCGTATCCGAGCCTACCCTTACAACAATTCCCAATCCAGTTCCTCTATTGATAGTTTCAATAACTACTGTTGTAAAATCAGAAAAAAGGGTTGAGTTTCGCTGAATTGAACCACCCAAGCTACCGCTCAATCCATAAAATGTTTGTATGGTTGCATCCTTATTTCTTCTTTCAATACTAAAATTGGTATTAAAGGCACCTGTTGTCAATTGTCTTATACTAATTAAGTAATTGTCTTGATCGGATAACCCTTTTAAAACATTAGAAGCCCGGAAACTAATCCAATGAGTGGTTGTGGGATAAGTCTCTGTAATTTTTATTTTAAAGCCTGTACGTTCGTTTTTATGAATACCTCCTTTAAAAGTAAAAGTACCCCCTGTTAAATTGGCTATTCCTCCCGAAACGGTTACTGTTCCTGTTTTCATTCCACCGGTTTGATTCCAATATTTTGCATTTGAACCAAAATAGGCCCTTGAACTATTACTGGTATCCACCACTTTTTGACTCCAATTTTCTAAGATTGTTGGAATTGTCAATGAAGTGTATGGCACAAAAACCAAATTGGAATTATTGGAATAACTATTCGGCACAAAGGATTGATTTCTTCCATACACCCTACATTCTGCCCAGCTCATAGAACGACCTACAATCCGAATGTATTGATAACCCAATGTGTCGTTGCCCAATAAATCGAATGTATTGTATGCTATTGGAACATCATTGTCCAAAAAAGAAATTTTATAGGGAAATGGCTTTTCATTTTGTCCCCCTAAGATATTATAGGTAGAAAAATTGGGGTCGTTGGATAGCCATACTTCAAATAATTGTCTGATTTCAGGATTGGCATTGTTGTATTCTGGTACCAATTGCAATTTGTGAAT
Source organism: Chitinophagaceae bacterium (assembly GCA_027486835.1). GTDB lineage: Bacteria > Bacteroidota > Bacteroidia > Chitinophagales > Chitinophagaceae > Parasediminibacterium. The sequence continues at coordinate 68,854 of JAIXOJ010000010.1, read as the reverse complement.
AGCTATTGGCTGTGGAAAGCTCAATTGAATCCACGAACCAGAAGATTCATTCCCTTGGGCTGGCTTCCAATTGGTAGCAATTTTTTCATCGGCTATATTTGATGAAGGAAAAGAGGTAGAAAAATCGGAGGAACTCGAAATGGAAGCGGTTTTTGCCATGTTTATTCCGTTTCCTAATTCATCCAATAAATATTGATAAGCAGGTTCTAAGCCAGCATTGTCAATGATGCTTTGCGCCCCAGATGACCATGATGGTGCGGAAGGTTCATAAAAGAAATTAACGGTGTCAGCTTTTGCTGTTGGTCGGAATTGTCCTACAACATTCGCATAATTATTAGCAAACAACAAGGTATCCGATTGGGTATTAAGGGCATCATACCATGAAAAAGAACGAGCCGCTGGCTTACAATCTGCCACATTGTATTCAAAATAGTTTTGACAACCATATTGGTCTTGTCGGATAGCCCCTTCCAAGTGTTCATCTTTCCCACCATAAGTTACATAGTTGTATTGCACCTTGGAAGTTCTTACCCCAAAAAAATAAATCCCTGCTATTTCATCCCCTATTCCCATGCCCAGCTTTGCAGCAGTACCAAAGTTGCTTACCTTATTGTATTGAATTAAAGTATTGCCTGTGTAGGCCACTGCTGATGTTGAGGTTATTTCAGCTATGGAATTGCCATAACGTTGGTTAATTCCAAAATAAGCCACATCGGCTACATCATTGTGGATAATGCTTAAATTTTTCGTGATATTGGCATAGATGCCCGATGATTGATAAAAATCGGCACCTATGTTGCGAATGACATTGTTTTTAATCAGAATATCTCTATTAACAACGGCACTGAAAGTAAAAGAGCTACTGTTTCCACCACCAATAATTACAGCAGCAGCAGTTAAATCTCTAAAGACATTTCCTTCGATGGTGATGTTATTGTTGTTTGAATTTAGATAAATCCCAGAACTTGCTAAGTATTCGAACCTGCAATTTTTTATCGTGATGTTTTGGGAATAAATCATGGATAATTGCCCTTCAAAACTGGTATAATCCGAATACAAATCGGCTTGGCTTCTTCCAATTTCTTTAGTGGTAAGGTTGGGCCCTGTCCAATTGCCATATTTGAAAGCAATGCCCTCAAATTGGATATTCTCTAACATGGTGCTACTTGTTCCAGTCAGTTTCACTAAATATTCCACTGTTGGGGCAAAGACTTCCGCGGTCAATATATTTTCACCAGGTTCTGGATAATAATATAGTTTTCGGGTGGTTCTATTCAAATAAAATTCTCCGGGCTCATCCAATTCCTCAAAGGCATTTAATACTTGGATTTGTTTGGTATTGTCATATACATAAGTTGTTGTCCAAGCATCAAAGTTGCTATTTTTCATCATCAACACTTGCTCCGAATCACTTATGTTGGCAATGCTATTCACCTGCTGTTCCACATGTTTGAATTTGCCGTCTTGAAAGATCCGAATGTCAGAAAGGTTGGTGTAGTTCTTAATGGCATTTTTTTTAACAATAATTCCATCCGATACTTGTGTGGTAGCGGTATTATCAAAAGGCTTTGGATAAACGTTAATAAAGTCGCTCTTTGCCTGCACACATCGTTTTCCATTTACCCAAATCTGTCTGAAATAAGATGCAAAACCATTCGCTCCCGTTGGCACATCCGCTACATAATATTTCTGACCCGCCACCAGCGACCAGCCGGTTACTTGCTTGCCGCCATTGATAATCGGTTTGTGGTTGCCGTATGCCTTGTAAATTACTTTATAACCGTTATAGCCCCTATCCACTTGGGTGAAGTTCAGGGTGCTTGTTTGGAAATGATCCGCACCCATTAAATAGACATATATATCGCTACTCATCGAAGCATTTACCAACCGAACCGCGGTTTGTGCCTTGCCAATGGTTTGAAATGGTGTGGCCAAAGAGCCGTTGTAAGTATCTCTTCCATTGATTGGATCTACATAAAAGGGTTGCGCAGCCCCGCTCAACATCATCATCCAACCGATGGTTAGCAGTAGGACGATTCGAAGCAGAGGTTTGCTGAAATGGGTATTTAAAGAATGAACCATAAAATACTATTTGTACCAGTTTATACTATAAATTGGTAGGAATTATTTTTAAAAATGCAACTAATTTTCTTTAGAAAGATTGGCTTGAATCATACAAAAGACTTGATTAAGTAAAGGTAAAAACTGCAATTATTTATTGCAGAATACAAATTTACTGTATCGTTTTGCTTATTTAAACAAGCCGCAAATTGGCGGCAACCAAACGGAGCCTCCGCGAGCCTTCCGTCATTTGACGGCAACCAAACGGAGCCTCCGCAAGCCTCCCGTCATTTGACGGCAACCAAACGAAGCCTCCGCGAGCCTCCCGTCATTTGACGGCAACCAAACGGAGCCTCCGCAAGCTTTCCGTCATTTGGCAGCAACGAAACGGAGCCTCAATTAGTCATTTGTGTGAAATCAAACCAAGCTTTAAAGGTTATAAAATGGCCATCCTTTTTTTCAATTTTACTCCGCCACCAACACTTTTTGCTTAAAAATGGCTTGCGATGCTTTTTCTGGCGTTACGATGATAAACAATACTTTGCTTCCTTTACAAGTTGAAGGAAGTCTTATTGAATGTGAAACTGAAAGGGAAGGATGAACTATTGTTTCTTGGTGTAGCAATTGGCCGAGATTATTAATCACTTTTAATTGGTATTTGCCCACTTTTACTGTATTAAATGCTAAATGAAACTGATTGTTTTTGATAGGATTTGGCAATAAGCTGATGGATGCCTTCAAATCAGGAATCACCACCCTTGCTTCATTACTGTAGCTAATGCTACCATTTATATGTATCACTTTAATTCTAAACTTACAAGAGCCATATTCAATTGCATTTTGCTTGAAATAGTAGGTTTTACTTGATTCTTGTGTTGCGGATACGAACCCAATTGAAACATAGTTTTCGCCACCACAAGATTGTTGCACCTCAAAGCCATTCAAATCTTTTCCGCCAACAATATTCCAATAGATATTTACTGCTCGATCTAAATGAACAGCATTAACTGAAATTTTCTCCAATGATAAAGGAACTTGCACTTTCACTAATATACTGGCAACAAACCCACCATCTTGGGTTGTTGCTTTGATAGTAGTTTGCCCCACAGCAATACCGGTAACTTGACCTACAGAGTTGACCGTTGCAATACTTGGATTTGTGGATGAATAAATAACCCTACCTATAGTTGCATTTTCGGGCAATACTACTGGCATAAGCTGAATGGTTTGATTTACGGAAATGGTGGTATCAAGTGGTTTCAATTGGATGCCTGTTACGGGAATATCTGTAATTTCTATAAACCCATTGGTAACGCCAGCATTTAATAACAAATAACCAGGTTGTGTAACTCTGTCTGTACTAAAGTCAACTAAATTAATTATTGTATCGGTGCCAATTTTAACTACTATTTGCAAGCCCCCTCCATTGGGTCTTGTAAGGATGTTTACGGGCGTATAATCAGAATACAAAGTAGTTGTTTTCAATAAAGCCCCCCCAAAGCTGCCGCCAATACCAAATAAAGTAGATCGTACGCCATTTTTGTTAGATCTGAATAATTGAATATTGGTATTAAAACTACCACTGACAATTTTTTGAATCCGTAAATGATAGTTTTCTTGTTGGGAAAGTCCTTTGCTAAAGCAGGGTGCGCGGAACACAATGCGCTGAAAGCCTGTTCCGTTTTCCGTAATTTTCATTTTTAAATTAATGGCTTCATTACGGAAAATAGCCCCTCTGAAAACACCTGTTCCAGTTCCATTGCTGATGGTGGCAATACCTCCTGATACTGTTACAATGGCATCGAATAATTCAGACCAATATTTTACATTACTACCAAAATATACCCGAGCATGGTCGATGGTATCTTCCACTTTTTGGCTCCATGTTTCATTTTCTAAAGTAGGTGGATAGGCAGTAAAAGGTGAAAAAACCAATTGGCTATTATTGGGGTAAGTGGTAGGTTTTACGGGTTGATTGCTACCATAGACCCTGCATTCTGCCAAGCTGATAGACCTTCCAACAATGCGGATATATTGGAAACCCAGGCTATCGTTGCCATAAATATCGAAGGAATTATAAGCAACCGGCATGGAGGCATTATGATAGGATTGATAATAAGGAAATGGTTTTTGGGATTGCCCTCCTAACACTTTATAGGAAGTAAAATTGGCATCATTGGACAACCATACTTCAAAATAGCGGCGTATTTCTGGATTGAAATTGTTGTATTCGGTCACCAATTGTAGCTTTTCTATCCTGATGGGATTGGGAAAGGCCAATTGCACCCAAGAACCGGTCGATTCGTTGCCTGCGGCAGGCTTCCAAGCGGTGGCTGCATCGCCATCATTTATATTAGATGGACTATAGGCTGCACCGAAATTGGAGGAACTTGTCACAGTAGCTTGAGGAGCAATGTTGCTTCCATCTCCTAATTCATTCAATAAATATTGGTAAGCTGGTTCTAACCCAGCATTATTGATGATGGTTTGTGCTGCAGTTGACCAAGCAGGCGCAGTGGGTTCGTAAAAGAAATTATTGGTATCGGCATTTGCGGTGGGTAGAAATTCTCCTAATACATTGGCGTAGCAATTGCTAAACATGATTGGACCTGCTTGATTGGTATGCCAAGAAAAAGACCTTTTTATTGGATTACATTCAGACACGTTATTATCCCAAAGATTATTAAATCCATATTGGTCTTGACGATAGGCACCTTCTAAAGCTTCATCTTTTCCGCCGTGTCTTACATAATTGTGTTGTACTTTGGAATTTCTAACCCCAAAAAAATAAATACCCGCTATTTCATCACCTATTCCAAAACCATATTTAAAAGCGGTGCCATAATTCGAGACCCGATTGTATTGGATAAGGGTATTTCCAGTATTATTGACAGCACCAGTAGAGGTAATTTCAGCAGCGGAATTTCCATATCGTTGATTGATACCAAAATAAGCTACATCGGCTACATCGTTGTGGAGGATACTCACGTTCTTGCTTGCATTGGCAAATATGCCTGATGCCTGGAAAAAATCTTCGCCAATTTGCCTCACCAAATTGTTTCTTATGATGATGTCCCGATTGATATTTCCGTTGAGGGTGGCACCCATGCTCCTACCAATGGTGATGGATGATGTTGTGAGGTCGTGAAAAATATTTCCTTCAATCAAGATGTTATTGTTATTAGACAAAAGGTAAATACCTCCACTGGTCAAATGCTCGAATCGACATTTTTTTATGGTGATCAACTGTGAAAAATCCATCCAAAATTGCCCTTCTATGCTGGTATAGTCGGAATACAAATCGGCTTGGCTTCTGCCAACTTCTTTGGTGGTGTTGAGTGGACCTGACCAATTTCCGAAATCAAAGCCAATTCCTTCAAACTGTAGGTTTTGTAATCTATTAGCACTCGTACCCGTCAATTTTACCAAGGTTTCCACTGCGGGGACTTCCACATCAGCAGTTAATAGGTTTTCTCCAGGCCTTGGATAATAATACAATTTTCTGGTGGTTCTATTCAAGTAAAATTCGCCGGGCTCGTCCAGTTCTTCAAAAGCATTCCATACTTGGATTTGGTTGAGGTTGTTGTATAAATAACTCTGCGCCCAAGTATCGTAAGCTGTTTGTTTCATCATAATTACTTGCTCGGAATCGCTGATGTTGTTTATTGAAGTAGCAGATTGTTCAATGTGTTTAAAAATTCCTTCATGGAATATTCGTATGTCGGAAAGGTTTGTGTAGTTTTTTATTGCCGCTTTTTTTACTACATATCCATCGCATATCTGAGTTGTGGCCACATCGTCAAAAGGTTTGGGATAAACATTGATGAAATCACTTTTTGCTTGCAGGCATCGTCTGCCATTTACCCAAATATTCCTACAATAAGATGGAAAGCCGTTGGTGCCAGTTGGTACATTGGCCACATAATATTTTTGCCCTGCCACAAGCGACCAACCTGTTACTTTCTTTCCGCCTGAAATAACGGGCTTTTGATTATTGTAAGCTTGATAAATTACCTTGAAATTGTTGGTGCCGCCATCAGCACTGGTAAAATTTAGGGTACTTGTTAGCCTGTGGTCACCACCAAAAAGATAAACATAGATGTCTTTGGTCATGGAAGAATTCACTAAGCGAACAGCATCTCTTGCTTTAGTGATGGTTTGAAATGGGGTAGCTAAAGAACCGTTGTAGGTATCTCTGCCGTTGATTGGATCTACATAAAATGGTTGGGCATAGCTGCAAATTGCAACTAAGAAAAAGAATAAAAAAGCCAAGTGTGATAGGACTTTTATCTTAGAAAATTTCATAGAGAAACCAATAGATGAAAAGAAAGAACAACTGTAATAAAACAACACTTTTAGATACATTTTTTGAACTTAATTGATTGACAAATTTGAACTATAACTGAATTAGAATGAACTTCAAACTGACGAAAAATGATTTTAGGGATAAAGAATCAATATCAAAATAAACAAGAAGAACCCCTATTAGAGGATAGACATAGCCTACGGTTATGACAAAGGGATTTGTTTAAAATATGTCATAGAAAATATCGTTGGCAAATTTGACTCCTAAAATCGCCATTACCATTACTTTTCGATTGGCACTAAGCTCACTTTAAATGTTGCTGCTTGCTTGGGGGTAAGGTCTGCTTCAAAGCCAATAATTATAGTACCAGGATTGGGTGCGTCATAAGTATTGGTGGATTGTGTTGTCCAGGTTTTGAGGGTAAACTTTGTATTGGCATTCACTTTTAGACGTAATTGTTTTTCTTTTATTGTTAAGAGTATTTCGCCATTTTTTTCATTTAAGGTTGGGCTTGCTTCTGTGAGCATACTCCACCTCAATTTGGTGGATTGGTTGTTGGCAATTATTTCATCTTCTATGACTACCATTTTATCATCTTTTAAAGACACGGTTCTTTTAGCACTTTTCACCTGCCCATCATACACCGAAGTAAGATTAGAGGTGCAGGACAAAATGTTTTGTTGGTTGGTATAGTTTTCAAAAACTGCTTTGCCATTTATGCGCTGCAAAGAATCATTGAAAGCGAGGGTATTATGGGTTAGGTTGGTATATCTAAACACTTTCCACCTGTCGGAAGATTGCTTTTTATCAAAAATCTTCAAGCCTTTGGATTCTAAAGAATTATAATCCTGCATCCCAAAATCGCTTGCCCAACGCTCGCCCAAGGCATCTAAAACAAAACTTCCTACGTCCATGTGGCCATGATTGGAGGATGGCGAACCAGCTTTTACACCAACAAAAATGGCATTCGGATTGGTCCAAGAAGTTCGCATCAAACAAACAGGTGCCTCGCCTTTACCAATAAAGAAATTGGTTTGGGGTGCTTGTGCTTTTTCCATTTCTAATCCTGCCCCCCAAAGCAAAACTGCAGGTAATAATCTTTCGTTTGTTAGCCTTTTGTTGTCAGCTTTTATCAATTTTAATTCATTATACAACAAACTCACATTGACACTCCTTTTTGCAAACCAAAACACGGGTGGATTTAAAAGAACATTGTTGTTGCAGTCGCCATAGTTGAAAGGTTTTGATGAAGTTCCAACCATGTGGAGCATATAATCAGCAGATTTCATAAAGCCTTGCATCTTGTTATTAGGAAATAATTCTTTAGCAAAAAACTTCTCAGCAGCATCCATCATCATCACATTGAAGGAAGTGCCATAACCCCAATACATATAGCCTTCATTGAAATTGCCATTGGGTTCATATTGCTGCATGGGTAGGTTCACTGATTGTAAGGAACGTTCTACTATAAATTTTGCTAAATCGGTTTCTTTTTCTCTTATTGCTAATGCTCCAAACAACATTCCAGCATTGCACACCTGGTTCCAATTATTATCAGATTTTAGGAACCAAGCATCCTTTTCATTTTTTGAGGCAATTAGTCCTTTTTGAATTATGGCTGTGCTTATGGTTTGTCGGGAAGCTTCGGACATTTCATCAAAAAGCCAATCATAGCCAATTGAAAGAGCCATTGTCATTTCTGCCACATCCAAAAAATGGGAGGGATTCCAATCGGGAAAATTGGAAACGGCTAACAATTCTTGTTCTGTTCTTAGTACATATTTTTTTTCTCCCAACATTCTAAAACAATATGACCAATAAAAAACCCTTTTTAAACATTCTCTTGAGACATCAAGCAATCTCTTACCTGTTTTTTGATAAGTTAGGGTGGGTTTTTCAAGCAGTTTGTCGGCTTGTTCTATTATGGCATTTTCAACGATAGTTAGTTGTGGTGAGGCTTGAATGGCTTCCTTTAAGGCTTGCTCCTCTCCTTTTTTTAATAGGATAGATGGATGAATGTTGGATTTCAAAGCTTCATCCTCAAATAGCTGTGCTATAGCGGTTTGAAAGGATAAAATGAAAAGGGTGGGGAGTAGAAGGAGTAGTTTCATTTTTATAATGCTAAATTCTTAATGCTTATTGCTTATTGTTAGTTAAAGATTTCTGTTATTGTTTTGCCTTTTTCGTCGCCTTTGGGTAATGAAAATTTTATGGTAGTTTCCTTATTTGATGAATTGATAATGCCTTTTCCGCTTAACTTCTTAGAGATGGTTAATACCACTTCTTCCAGCGTTTGGGAGGGGTCGGCTACTGAAATTTGATAGGATTCTTTATCCTTTTTTTGAATCAAAATCAAACATGGTTTATCTACGGATATGGTGAATTTGTTATCAAACTGAGCTTGTGATTTTGAATAAAAAGAATAGGCAAATACTTGATTTTTTACATCCACAACGGCCTGAACAGCATTTGAGTTTGCTAATTTTAAAAAGGGATTTGTCTGAACAAATTTTTCAAAGTCCTCTATGTTTTTGTCTGGAACAACGATGTATTCATAAGCAGCATTGCTTGGCTTATTTCCATGATTGACAATTACACCAAACACCTTTTCTTTCAATAGGGTTTTATCTTGGGAACGGTTGATGTCGTACCAACTGCCTGATTGCATTTGGTTGATTACTTGAATGGGATTTTTTTCAGGGAAATAATACCCCACTTTGTTATGGTGTACCCATTTTATTGGTTCTGTCTGTGATTTTTCATCATTGAAAGTGCTAGTTTCGATGCCGTTGTTAACAAACACTTTTCCAACAGATTTACATTGATTGACGGATGTTATGATGGGGTTGGTACTGTCTTTTTTTAGGGATGCAATACTTGTTCCCATACAATACATGCCATCTGGGGTGAAGAAATAGGCTTTTTTGGCATTGATGGAATCTCTTTTATAATCATAGACCGTTAATCCAAAAGTGCTGTTTGAAACTCCGCCTGCAAAGTTGGTTGTTTGATTATAGGTGTAAAACCCTGTTTTTTTATAGGGCATAACCTCCTCCAATTCGTTGGTTACACCTGGAATCCTTGCCCAATCCCACACGGGCATCAAATTTTGGTATTCATTGCCTTCCACCATGATGTTTGTTGCTCCCCATGGCAGGTATTTGCTTTTTATGTTTTCATCGTTTCCTGATTCAGTACCGATGGTTCTATTGGAAGGTGTTTTGGCAGAGAGATAAAAATTGGCACCATGCTGCACCATCATATCTGCTTTCCAAAAGTGCTTGTTGCCTGGGCTTTGGAAGGTTGATTTTTTGCCCGACAAATAGTCTAAAAAGTATTTTAATTCATTGATTCTATAATTGCTTAGTTTGAGCAAACGTTCAATAGAAGTCTTTAAAGATGTGGAGGATAAACTATTGGTTTTTCTCGAAATCTCCCTTCCATTGGCACCAAAATCAAAGGCTTTTTTGTGGTCAAACCATTGAAAACCATCCAAGACCAAATCAATCATCAACTGTGTTTTGGTGCTATCTGGTTCAAAATAGGTTCCTTTTACAATTTCAAGATAATAGGTAATATCATCTAAATAAACCCTTCCATAACCATAAGTATATAGTTGCAACCCATGTTGCGCAAAGCTTTTATCTATCTTAATTCCCTCGCCTTTTCCTTCAAATATTTTCAGGTTGGCAAAGGCTGTATCAAAATTGTCTTTTACCTCTGTTTCATCATTGTTGATACAAGCTTTGGCGATAGAGGTTTTTAACAGCCAAGACTGATTAGTACCCGTTGTTGCCATAGGATATTTTTTCGCTGCTGCTTGATAGAATAACAACCCTTGGTCTGCCAATTGAACCAAAGTTGCTTGGTCAAAACCATAAGAGTCCTTTCGTTTCATAATTATCAAAGCCTCTGCATAATTCAATGGCACCCCAATGGCCTGCCACCACCAATTGGTTGAAACAGGTTGCTTGCTGTTGTAATAATTGAACAAGGCTTGGATTTTAGATTTCAATTCACTGTCTTGATAGAATTTACTTTTAGAAGAATTGTAGGCAATGCAAAGTTCCTTCAATCTTTTGATGTGGTCGCTTGGAGGCCAGTTGGTTTTGACGGTACTGGAATAATCAATATCGCTCCAACTACCGTCTTCTTTGTATTGTTCGCTGAGGTATTTTGAGATGTTATTATCATTCACATTCGATTTTAAAATGCCTGCTTGGATGGTGGCTGTGAGTTTATCCACTTGCCCAAAAACATTGTTTAAGGCAAGCAAACAAAAGCATAGCATCAATAACCACCGCTTATCGATATTCATATGGGCGTATATGTGGATGAAAAATAAATACAAGAATATTACAAGCGAATGTCTTTCTTTAAAGAGCCTAAACCCGGTTGCCCGCCATCAATAAAAATCTCAAACTGCTGATTGGATTTGTTCCATTGATCATTGGCCAATTGCTCGTAAAAATCAGTTTCGCTTAGGTTAAAAACCAGTTTTTTGGTTTCCCCTTTTTTCAGCGCAACCCGTTGAAATGATTTCAAGGAACAATTCGGCGAGGTCGTTTTGCTTTCCTTGGATTTTATGTATAGCTGGGCCACTTCCTCCCCATCAAAATTGCCAATGTTTTTGATGTTGGCTTCCACTGCATAAACCGATTTGTTGCCAACTTGCTTTTTCTGGACGGCGATTTTGCTAAATTCAAACTTGGTATAGCTCAATCCGAAACCAAAGGGGAACAAGGGCTTTCCCGTAAAATAACGATAGGTCCGTCCTTGCATATTGTAATCATCAAAAGCGGGCAGATCCGATTCGGAACGATAGAAGGTAACGGGCAGTTTTCCAGAAGGATTGTAATCGCCAAAAAGCACATCGGCAATGGCAGTTCCCGCCGCTTGACCGCCATAAAAGCTTTCCAGTATCGCAGGCAGGTTGTCTTTTTCCCAATTGATGGCCACCGCGCTTCCGTTCAACAATACCAAGACCACGGGTTTACCCAATGCCGCTATGTTTTTAATGAGGTTTTGTTGCACTTGTGGCAATGCCAATTTCACCCTGTCGCCCCCATCGAAACCATCCAATTTAATTTTCATTTCCTCGCCTTCAATCCTTGGGGAAAGGCCCATGCAAAGCACCACGGCATCAGCTTTTTTGGCAACTTCCATCGCTTCGTCCAATAAATTCCAATCCGGTCTTTGCCAATTCAAGGTTATCAATGGATTGCTGCCTCTGTTGACGTATTTTACTTTGATTTGTTGCAATTCGTTCTTCTTTAATTCGATGTTGGCATAGCTGTGGTTGGGCTCGTGGGTGTTGTGCAATTCCAATAATTTCTTGTTGTTCAGATATAGCTCTACATCGTTGCTGCCAAAAACATCCAACGTGTAATTGCCAGAAGTTGGGGCAGTTATGAAACCTTCCCAAACCACGGAAAAACCAAAGGGATTGAGCTTTGCGGCAGGCAATTTTTCTATCCAATTAAAATGAATAAGCGTATCGATTTTAGATAATACGGGTTCGCCTTTGAATTGGAGGTTGCTGTAATAGGTTGCTTTCAACCCTTGGGATTTTTGGCCCGCATCGGCAAACAAAAATGTAGAGGGTATGATTTCATAAGTGGGCAGTCCGTCCGCATGGGCACAACCTTTGGCATATAGTATTTTGGTATTTGGAAGCTTTTTAGTTATTCCTTTTAGGGGAGTAACCGTGTGGGAAGAAAACCCGTGGTAATTGGCCAAGATCGTTTCTTCGTCATCGGCATTTGGGCCGATAATGGCCAAGGTTTTCAAACCCTTGCCCAACGGCAAAGCGTTTTTTTCGTTCTTTAAAAGTACAATTGATTTTTTAGCAGCTTCCAATGCCAACTGTTGATTGGCCGCGCTTTCCACTACGGAAAAAGGTATTTGGTTAAAGGGCAATTTGGATTTTTCATCAAACAGTCCCAGTTTGAACCGAGCGGTAAAAAGACGTTTCAAGGCTACATCCAATTCCGCTTCCGTGATCAATTTTTTTTCGATGGCCTTATCAATCGCGTTGAAAATATCGCCGCATTCCAAGTCAACCCCTGCTTTAATTGCCAATGCGGATGCTTCTTCCGGGGTGGCTACCACTTGATGGGTTTCTTTTTTATAAAAATCATCCACCGCACCGCAATCCGTTACGATAAATCCTTTAAAGCCCCATTGTTTTCTCAGTAAATCGGTCAACAAAAAATCGCTCCCACAGCAAGGTTTGTCGCGAAAACGATTATAGGCGCACATCAAAGAATAGACGCCCGCTTCCTCGATTACCCTTTTAAATGCAGGGGTGTAAGTATTGTAAAAGTCATAGTCGCTCACGTTGGCATTGAAGCGGTGGCGGCTGGATTCCGGGCCGCTATGAACCACAAAATGTTTGATGGTGGCAATGGTTTTGAAATAGTTGGGATTATTCCCTTGCAAGCCCCGAACAAAAGATGCAGCAATTTTTCCGGTTAAAAAAGGGTCTTCGCCATAGGTTTCCATGCCCCTGCCCCACCTTGGATCCCTGAAAATGTTGATATTGGGCGTCCAAAAATTCAATCCCTGATAGATGCCCCGCTGTCCTTTGGATGAAAAATAGTTGTATTTGGCCCTTGCTTCGTCGGAAATGGCATCCGCTACTTTGAAGATCAACGCCGTGTCCCAAGTTGCTGCCAACCCAATTGCCTGTGGAAACACGGTTGCCTTGCCTGCCCTTGCCACGCCGTGCAAACACTCGTTCCACCAATTGTAAGCGGGCACTTTTACACCGTTGGAATCAATGGCGGTAGATCGGTATTGGAGAAGTTTGATCTTTTGCGGTAGCGTCAATTTTGCTACCAAATCGCTCACGCGTTGCTCCACGCTTAGATTTTCATCGGTATAACTAACCGCCGCCTCTTTTTGGGCAAAAGGCATCGACAACAACAAAACCAAAGCAAGGCAAACAGCCATTCCTTTTTTCATATTTCTACAACTTTTCTTCAACAATTTTTGAGATATCAGCCCAAATGTAAACCACTGATTTAGTGATTTCCATGTTTGGACCGATTGATTCTATTGTACCTCGTTTTAAATGATATTTTATTAGGCACAACTTCTTTTTTTTTCTATTTAATTGGATTTTATTGCTCGCACTAAATATTTTACAGAGCTTAAAGCCCTAGATAGTTTAATGAGCGAACAAACAATTTCCAGATCTTATTTACTAGGCGTCAACACCATTGAAAAACCACCACCTTGCGCCATTGAAATAGTGATATTATCCCCTTGTTTTACTTGCTTTTTATTGAATTGATAATCGTCCCCTACCCTATTGGCATTGATACCATCTGTAAAAACCGTTGCTTGATAGCTGGTGTTGGCCTTTAGGAAAGGAAACGACAATTCAACCTTTCTCTCGGTCCAATCGGTCAAGCCTGCGATGTACCAATTGTTTCCCTTTCTACGGGCAATGACGGCATAGTCGCCCACTTTTCCATCCAAAGGAATGGTCTCGTCCCAAACGGTAGGCATTTTGGCTAGGTAATTTAATATCACCGGCTCTTTTTCGTAAGCGGTCGGTGCATCGCTCAACATTTCCAAGGGTGCATAAAAAAGGGTAAACATGGCCAATTGGTGGCAACGGGTACCAAGGGTCATGGGCCTGCTTTTGCTCACTTTGAAATCTTTTAGGTTGGCGTTGTACAAGCCGCCCGGCGTGTAGTCCATCGGGCCTGCCAACATGCGGATGAAGGGAATATGTGCCGCATTTTCAGGATCGGCCTTTGCGGTAAACTTGTCGAACTCCAACCCCTGAACCGCTTCCCTGTTGATGACATTGGGATAAGTGCGTTCCAATCCGGTTGGTTTAAATGCCCCATGAAAATTGAGGAGCATTTTTCTTTTGGCGGCTTCTTTTGCCAGCCTTTCATAAAAATTCACAACGGTTTGGTCGTCCCGGCTCATAAAATCAACCTTTAGTCCCTTGACCCCCCATTTTTCAAATTGGTCCAAGGCCTCGTTCATTTGCCTGTCGAGGGTATGCCATACACACCAAAGGAATATACCTACCTTTTTTTCCTTGGCATACTTAAATAAATAAGGCATATCTAATTTACTACCTTGGGAACTACTGGTGTTTACTTTAACCGTACCATCATTCAGTTTAAGCAAATCGAATTGGTCGCTCCAACCCTCGTCCATATTGATGTATTCAATGCCATTACGGGAGGCAAAATCAATGAAATATTTGTAGGTTTCGGTATTAAAACCCGATTTAAAATCCACGCCCGTTAGGTTGTTGGCACTCCACCAATCCCAAGCCACTTTTCCCGGTTTTACCCAACTGGCATCCCCGATTTTATTGTCAGCCGCCAATAAATACACCAAATTGTTGTACAATAAATCCTTGTCTTTTTCCGCAATGATCATCAATCGCCAAGGAAAGGAACGTTTGCCGGAAGTAGCAGCGATATAGTCTGCCCTTTGAACAGGTATTTTCTCGAAATTGGGACAACAGCCCCCGATGGTATCCTTGGAAACATATTTAGGGAAAACTCCTTTCAAGCTATTTTGACCATTGTAGGTGAGGTATAATGCCCCATAATCCAACAAATCGGCTTCGGTTATGGCCACTTTAACCCCTTTGTTCTCGACCAACATCGGCAATCCTGCCATTTTATTGGAATCCAAATAGGATACTGTTTTTGTCAAATAGTTTTCTTCGTAACTGTTTTGAAATGGCAAATTCAGCAACCAACTTTTTACATCGGATTCAAAGCGATAATTGACAATTTCATCCTTTACTTTAATATCACCTGCAAGATTGGTAATAAAACGATAAGCCACCCCATTGTTATATACCCTAAAAACCACGGAAAAATCATCCGAATAGCTTAATAGCAACTCGTTGTAATTATCCTGATAATTTTTTGCCATGCCATAAACGGGGGTTACAACTTGATTGACAGACTTGGTTTTGCTATCCTTCAACTGACTGTTTTGCCCGAGTATTTTTCCATCGGTAATGGACAATGCCAAAGGATTGGCACCCGAAATACGTTTTTCTTGAAAAAACACCTCATAGCTAATCTCCGCATCGGATTTTACCAATACCCGAATATCTTTATTGGGCGATAAAACCGTAAAACTTTGGGCTTGCGCACGCAACACTATACAAAACAAACTAAAACAAAAAACAACCCTTTTCTTCATGCTGATCTTATAACGCATTTTCCAATTTAATTACCCATGCATAAGGCGAGGGATTATTACTAGGTGACAAAGCAGGTGGTGTTACCCTTAGTTTATTCTTGGTAAAATCACTTTTCACTGCACCATTGTACCCTAACAAGGAAACCGCGGTTGGCTTTGCAACACCTTCAATTACGATAGGGCTATCTTGCCATTTGGTGATAATGGCGTATAAATCACGCCCTTTTGTGGTGTAAAAAACCGTGGAATTATTGTTTATCGCAGGTGCTTTGCTCCATTTTCTGGTGGCATAAATGCCTTCGCCGTTAATTTTTAACCAAGCACCCATATCTGCAAGACGTTGTTGCATCAACTCTGGAATCCTGCCATCGGCCGTTGGCCCAATGTTCAACAAAAGGTTGCCGCCACGGGCCACTTTATTAATTAAAATGTCAATCAATTCCTTGGAAGTGGAATAGTCCTCCAAAATCTCGTTGCGGTTGTAGCCAAACGAACCTGCCATGCCCCTACATTCTTCCCAAGGATGGTTGATGGAAGTTTCACTGGCATTTTTGTCTTCCACCAAATCATATTCCGTGGTGTAGAACCCTCCGTGCTTGCCGCGAGTTTCTTTACCCCAACGGTCGTTAACGACGATGGAATTTTTAACCGGCGATTCATTGTATAACCATGACAAAAATTGCGGACTTTTCCAATCTGCGCTTTGTTTTTCCCATTCGCCGTCCGTCCAAAGCACATCTGGTTGGTAGCGGGTTACCAAGTCTTTCATTTGCGGGATCATGTGGTTGTCCACATACTGGTTAAGGTTGGATTTGTACAATGGGTTGAACCATTCATAGAGTGAATAATAAAAGCCCATGTGCAGCCCTTTAGCCTTTACGGATTTGGTGAGGTCGCCACACAAATCGCGATGGGGACCCACATCCATAGCGTTCCAATTCCAGCTTTGCGCACTTGGCCAAAGCGTGAATCCTTCGTGGTGTTTTGAGGTTAAGACAATGTATTGTGCCCCTGCTTGCTTAAAACGTTCTGCCCACTCATCGGGATTGAACATTTCGGCTTTGAACTGACTAGCGAAATCTTGGTATTTGGCGTCTTTGCCATACATGCGGGTGTGGTAATCAATAAAAAATTGTTGGGTCTTGGAAGGATTTACAAGCTTGTTCCAATACCACTCGGCATAGCGTTCGTACACCCCCACTTTGTCCCTCACGGTAGGGCTATAAGCCGGCACCGAGAACACGCCCCAATGGATAAAAATCCCAAACTTGGCATCCTCGAACCAAGCAGGCACGGGCCGGCTGT
The DNA here is from genome assembly GCA_027486835.1 of Chitinophagaceae bacterium. Classification (GTDB taxonomy): domain Bacteria; phylum Bacteroidota; class Bacteroidia; order Chitinophagales; family Chitinophagaceae; genus Parasediminibacterium. The sequence continues at coordinate 51,987 of JAIXOJ010000010.1, read as the reverse complement.
CAATGGACTGCCAATTGGGTTCATAACTTTTTTGCGCAGGTGCTGACATATTTAGCAATAAGAGCAACACACTTAATTTTCCAATTCTCCTTATCATATTCATAGTGTTCAAGTAAAAAAATAAATTATTCAATTGTCCAAATTGTCGTTTTGCCGAAAGCACAAACGATTGCAATAGTAGCGAGATTGACAATATCGTTATAAAAAGAGTAGAGACCAGCTCAATGCAATCCTTGATAAAGCTTTTAATAGCACCCATAGCAATTGACAAAGTACTCCAGGGAACTCCATTACAGACAAATTTGAAAACTAGCGGGAAACCCATTCATAAGATATACTCATGCTTGATTAATAACGTTTTGATTAGAGATAAAGCATTAAAAAAAGAATTACACCCTATTGCTTCATATCTTTTGGATTAGCGTTTTTAACCCATTTATCATTCAAAAACGCTGCAATTCCCTTGTTTTTTGCCATGCCCCAATGGTCGCGCCAGGTTAAAAAGAAAACAGCTTTGGGAAAATCGGTTTTTAATGCCTTTCCAAACAATTGAAAATCATATTGCGCTTGGGTAGAAGCCACATTGCCGTCCCAAGGGCCGTATTCCCCAAAACCAAAGGGCTTTCCGATGGATAACAAGGATTGGTATTGCGCAAAAGCAACTTTTTTCAAATCGGCGGTATAGGCATCCAAGGCTACGATGTCCACAAACGCATTTCCGGGATAATAAGCCAAAACATTGCCCATAGTTGACGGGCTATAGCACCAAACCAAATCCTTGATTCCTTTTGTTTCTTCCAAATATCGATAGGTAAGCAACCACAATTCCGTGTATCTTTTTTGACCGCACCACCAAAACCAGTCGCCGCTCATTTCATGCAAGGGCCTGAAAATGACCAACACATTGGAAGCAATCAAATTTTTCATGCCCACAGCAACGGTATCCAACTGATGAAGATAATTTGCCTCAACCCTGCTGCCTTTCATCAATAAGGAATCAAAATCAATCTTAGTATCCCAAGCACTCCGGCCATTTTGTGGATTGTTGAAGTGGCAGGATAGATTAACAATACCTCCTTTTTTGAAATAAGAGGTAACCACCGCATTCACCAATAGATAATTGGCCGGGGCAGCAGGAATTAGTTCTTTTTTATTGGAAAAATAATCAATGCCCAAAATGCTTACCCACTGCGAAGCACTGTCGTGAATGGTTTTTATTTCGTCCAAAGATGCATTGTGGTTCCATCGAATAAATTGACCTGAATAAGCCCCTTTTCCTTCCATCTTTTTCAAGTGCTTGAGAAAAGCATCTTTTTTCCAAAGCTGTGCTTGGATTTTTTGATGGCTAGACCATAAAAAAAAGATTGCTAGAAGAATTCCATATCCAGTGTTTTTCATCTATTCTAAAGTTTTAAAAGTAAACCAATTTTTACTGTATAGTGATACTTTTATTGAGGAAGAAATTGAAATTTAAGGGCAACCACAAGGGATTGCCCCTACATATTAACGTTCCTTTCCTATTTCATCGTATCAAAAAGTGACTTCACTTTTATTTGGTTCACCGCGTCTAAACCCAATGGCTGTTTGAGTTGGATGATGGTTGGTGTATTGGGCAATACATCAACATAATTGTCTTCAAAAGCATTGGTAACGCCAGGCAATTGCAGGTAAACAAAACGGGCCACAGTAGTTGCCGTTAGCTTAATATGGGTATCGTCCACCTTGCTGATAACAATATTGGGTTGTTGTAGCTGTAGGTTTTTGGGTTTGCTAAAAAAATACAGCCCACGGGTTGCTCGGCGGGTATTGCTGTTTTCAAAAACGGCTTCCACTAATTGGGAAGTGGTATCTATATTTTGCAACCAATCATTGGCAGGCACCGTGTAATATATGCCACTGCTATTGGTAGGCAACTGGATATTTTTTTGGAATTGTCGGATTGTTTTTCCAGTAAAATCCAACAGTCTTACCGTTAGTTTTCCCTTGGTTGGCGTTAAATCATCTGAAATCAAATGGATGTTTATCGGGCCATTTTCTCCTTTAAAAATTGAAATCATTTGGGGGGCAAACCCTTTTTTTACTGTGTATTGCAACGCTTTCCATCGTCCATAATAATCCATGCTGCTCCAACTAGCCACGGGCCAACAATCGTTGATTTGCCAATACAATGTGCCCATACAGTATGGTTTGTTTCTGCGGTGCGCTTCAATGGCTATGCGGATGGCTTCGCTTTGCATCAACTGGCCCACGAATAAAAAATCTTCAAAAGCGGCTGGTATTTTAAAATTATCTTTCAGGTAATTGGCAATTTTTGCATTGCCGTTCTTCGATCGTTGGTGGGCTTTCATTACCTCAGATTCAATATTATAATCCTCGGGCAAAGTGTATTGTTTTACGGTTTCAAATTCTGGGAAAGCTTGAAAACCATATTCGCTCATAAACCGGCCCACATTGTTGTTGTATTCCTCAATAGGTTTTCCGCCCCAAACACCATAATAATGGTAATCGCCCGATTTTTTGCCACCGCTGTAAACCGTGGCATAGTTGATTGAATTAGCAGAAGTTGACCAATAAAAACGGTCGTTGTCATAAGCTTTTACCACGGCTGGCAATATTTCATGGAAAATGTTGCGATAAGTATTTTGCAATGCCATGGAGTCGGCGGCATCCCTAAAATAGGCCTTGGTATGCCCCCAATAGTTTTGGTTCATAAACTGTGCTATCTCGTTATTGCCGCACCATAAAGCGATGGAGGAATGGTTGCGAAGGCGTTTTACATTATAAACCGCTTCATCGTAAATGCTTTGTTTTAAGGCTGGAATCGGGGGGAACAATGCACAGGCAAACATAAAATCTTGCCATACCAAAATGCCTTTTTCATCGCAGCGATCGTAAAACAGATCGTTTTCATAAATGCCGCCGCCCCAAACACGCAACATGTTCATGTTGCTTTCAACAGCGGTATTCAACAATTGCTCATAGCGTTCTTTGCCTACCCGGGGAAGAAAATTATCTAAGGGAATATAGTTAGAACCTTTTATGAACAAAGGCTTTCCATTGATTTTAAAATAAAATGACTGACCTGCCGAGTCTGATTCTTGCACCACTTCTATATCCCTAAATCCTTTTTTGATGGTTTTTGATGCAATGACTTGGTTTTGTTGATCGAGCCATTTGGCAGTAAACCGATAGAGCGACTGTTTACCCATGCCGTTTGGCCACCAAAGCTGTATGTTTTTAAGCTCCAATCGCTTGTTAATTTGGTTGGCACCTGCATTGAGCCAAATGGTTTCGGAAAGAAGGGGCTTGGGGTTGTCATCCACGAAAATCTGTAAAATGCGGACTTCATTTTTTGTGGCATTTACGGATACCTGTGCCTCTGCCTGAACCGTTTTGTCGCCGATGTTTAATTGCTTAATAAATACATCTTCCAATTCCAAGTCGCTCCATGCTTTTAAATAGGCAGGTCTCCAAATGCCCGAAGTAACAAACCTTGGCCCCCAATCCCAACCATAATGATAACCAGCCTTTCGGGTGTAAACACTCACACGTTTTGTTCCTTGGTCGTTATTGCTTACGGGCACTACATATCCAAGGCTGTCATATTGTGGCAATACTTTGTTGATTGGCGAATGGAAATAAATGCGCAATTGGTTGTTTCCCTGATGCAACCATTGCTTCACATCGGCTTTCCATAACAGGAACATATTGTTTGCCGTGATAATTTTTTGTTCGTTCAGAAATACATCGGCATAAGTATCCAAACCCTCGAATACCAATTCCACGTGTTCTTCCTGTAAAAGATTATTGGACACAGACAAGGTGGTTTTATACTCCCAATCGGTGGTTTCTATCCATTGCAAGTCTTTTTCGTTGGTACGATAAAAAGGTTCTTCAATTTTTTTATTCGCCAACAGGTCTGTATGAACCGTTCCGGGCACTGTGGCAGGAAGCCACTCCGTATCTTTGGCTTTTTTGAACGACCAAGCGGAATGATTTAACGGAACAATTTGTTGGGCGGACAATCCTGAAAGCGTAAAAAGAAATAGAAAAGAAAATAGTCGCATGAAGCTTAAATGAATAATGAGTTACAAAGAAATGCCTAGAATATAAAAAGTTGAATGAAGGTGAAAAAGATAGATTAAGATTCGAATGAAAGTAGCCTAAGACGTGAACATCGTCGTTCAAGACGTAGACAGAGTCGTTTAAGACTAGGACGAAGACGTTTAAGACTAGGACGAAGACGTTCAAGACGTGAACATCGTCGTCTGAGACGTGAACGTCGTCGTTCAAGACGTTAACGAAGTCGTCTAAAACCAAGACAGCGTTATCTAAGACGTGGACACAGTAGTTTAAAACCTAATCGTAGCTGTATTAGCTACTTTCATAGCATTATAAGACAATGATACAGGGGTTTAAGACTTCGATAAATACATTTTAACCTACTAAACCGTCGTATTTAAGCACCACGCTAGTGTTTAAGATGCCTCTACAGCGTTCTAAGACGTCTATATATTGATTAAATCTTGTAACTTTGAACTAAATTTATGTATTATTAATATCAAATTCGTTAAAGATGTCGCCGGTTAATAGAAAATACCTAGTAAGTAGTAAAGATAGTTGCCCTAATATCGGTGCAATGATTGCAAAACAATTTAAGCATATAAAAATATCGAAAGCCGAGGTTGCTAGACAAATAGACGTAAGCCCTTCAGTAGTAAAGGATTATGTAAAACAACCTTCTGTTCAAACAGCCATTTTATGGAGGGTTGGTGCTGCCATCGATTATAATTTTTTAGCAGAATTGGCCATGGCTTTTAGCAAAGCGCATCCTGCAATTCCCAATCCATTGGTGGATAAGGAAATGGAAGAAAAAGACAATCGCATTGCAGCATTAGAAGCAGAATTGAAGATTTATAAAGAAATTGTTCAAGGCAAAATGGGTGGGGTTTAAGCTGGTGTAACCTTAATAGGGTTTGAAACCACATAAAGGTTTTTTCTTTCCAAAACTTCCTGAAAGTTTGAAACTTTCGGGAAGTTGTAATTCCCAACGTTTATAGGATTTCAAATCCTATGTAGGTTTTTTCTTTCGAAAACTTCCCGAAAGTTTGAAACTTTCGGGAAGTTGTAATTCCAAACGTTTATAGGATTTTGCAATTATTGCAACAATGCATTCACGCACCACAACATAGGGGCTTGACCATGCAAGTCGCCGGTGATGCGCTTTCTATCCAAATAATATTGGCGGTCGTTCTTTTTGTTCGTGCCTTCGCAAATCTCTTTTAAATCGAAATTTTCATCCAAATATCCTGTCAAGGAAATCCACGCTTTTTGAGCAGCTTTTCCGTAGGTAGAGGCGGGCAACCATCCATTTTTTACGCCCGTGATAAACGCAAAAGTGAACATGGCACTGCCAGAGGTTTCTACCCATGCCGATTTATCGGTTATCAATTGCCTCCACAAACCAGATTCGGTTTGATTAGCCAATAAAGCCTGCATCATTTTTAAATATCCACTCATTATTTTGGGACGATAGAGGTTGTTTTTAGGAAGCGACTGTAACAATTCGGCCATGCCTGCGGCTAACCAACCATCTCCCCTACCCCAATAATGCGGCACATCGGGCGCATGGAAAAACAATCCATCGGGGTTTTGAAGCGTATCCAAATAAGCCACCATTTCCCTTGCTGCACGGTTGATGTATTGCTCGTTTTTGGTGGCACGGTAGGCTTGCACTTGTATGGAAGTAATCATATACATATCATCCATCCAAAACCTTGTTTGCCAACTCAATCCTTCTTTGTACCAGTTTTTTACTTCTTGCGGTAGTTTGTCGTATTCCTCAGTAGATAGGGTTTTAAACTGTGCATCCGCGCTTTTAATACCCAATTTAAAGTAAGCTGAATCTTTTGTTTGGATAAAAGCCTCTAAAGGCAATACGCCAAATACGGTATAGTCCACATTTTTGGGTATAGGTACCAAATTAGATTCACTGCCTAGCAATAAGGAGGTTTTCTCCAATAGCCGTTTGGATAAATCGGCATCCTTGGTCAATTTAGCATACTGGAAAGCACCGTACCAAGTGCATACGTCTGGATAAGTGATATGGTCTGGTTTTTTTCCGTTCTTATTTCCAAAATTGGTATGCGGGGTTGCCATAAATCGTTCGGCTATTTTTTTTCCGATTTCTTTAGGGGATGCCTTCTTGGGCAAATCCTTAAAATAGTCAGTACCCGAACCAGCTTTTTTCTGACCATACCCTTGCCAACAACAAAAGGCAAACAACACTAACAACAACTTGATTCTATACATATACTATTCAGATAAATTTTCTTTAAAGAGGGAATGAACTTTTATAGGGTTTTGAAACCCTATAAAAGTTTGCGACTTTTTCAACTATTTCCTACTTACCAACAACCAGTTTTTGCTCAAATATGGGCGCATCTGCTTTGAGTGATTGGATAACCAAATACACAAATTTGTTTGCCAAAACCGAGGCAGGAATCCCCAACTGGTACTGATGGGTATTTTCCGTGTGAAAAATGTTTTTTTCAACCAATGTTTTACCTGAAATATCGTAGAGTTTACATTGATAGGTATCCAATGGCACATTTTCAAAATTGAGCTTTACCATATTCTGATGGATTGGGTTAGGGCTTACGGTTATTTTTAATGGATTGGTTGGTATGATAACTACAATAGAATTGCTATAGACAATCGTTCCATCCTTAAACACTGCTTTTACCCTGTAAAAATATTGCAGCCCTTGTGCAACGCCTTCATGGATAAAGGAATAATTGGCATTTAAAGCTGTTCCACCTTTAACCGAACCAGCATACTTAAAATTCCCTATTTTCTCAGCTTGCTCAATTTCAAAACTGGCAATTTCCTTATCACTAATCGAATTCCATTTCAATACCACTTGTTGCTTGCCATAAGTGGCCGACAACGCAATTTTGGCTATGGAAAGCGGGATTTGGACGTTCACTTTAATGGAAGCCACAAAACCACCATCTTTCGTAGTGACCGTTACAATGGTTTGTCCAACGGCCAGTCCTTTCACTTGCCCAAGGCTATTTACCGTAGCAATGGCTGGGTTGGAAGATGTATAATACACTTTATTTATCGTGGCGCTTTCAGGCAATACAACTGGGTTTAATTGGATGGTTTGGTTTACATTGATGGTGGTATCGGTTGGCGATAATTGAATGCCCGTAACTGGTATGTCGGTAATTTCCATGGTACCATTTGTATTGCCGGGCCTAAACACGAAATAGCCTGGGGTGGTAACACGTTTCGCACCAATATCGGTAAAATTAAATACGGTATCCGAACCCAGTTTCATTATAATTCCCAACCCGTTTGCCCTATTGACGGTTTCAAATACAACGGTGGTAAAAGCAGAAAAAAGGGTGGTGTTCCGTAGCACGGAAGTACCTAAGCTGCCACTAGAACCATAAAAAGTATTGAAAGTGCCATCTCTATTCCTGCGTTGTATTTGCAAATTGGTATTATATAGTCCCGTGGTCAGTTGTCTCATACTGATTAAATAATCATCTTGATCGGTAAGCCCGCTCAAAACAGTAGCGGCTCTAATGGCAATCCAATGCGTGGTGGTTGCTGTATTTTCCGTAATTTTTATTTTAAAGCCTGTACGCTCGTTTCTATAAATACCCCCTTTGAAAGTAAAAGTGCCGCCAGTTAAATTGGCAATTCCACCCGAAACGGTAGCTGTTCCGAATTTCATGCCGCCAGTTTGGTTCCAATACTTTACATTGTTACCAAAATAAACCCTTGAATTATCGGTGGTATCTTCCACTTGTATGCTCCATATTTCTTTTTCCACTGGCGTAGAAAGCGGGATATAGGGCAAAAAGGCCAAGGACGAATTATTGTAATAATTAGTTGGGGGAACGGCTTGTTCTTTTCCATAAACCCTACATTCAGCCCAGCTCATGGAGCGACCAAAAATCCGGATGTACTTGTATCCAAAAGTATCGATACCCAATAAATCAATCGTGTTGTAGGCTATGGGAACCGTTGTTTCAAGGTAGGTTATCAAATATGGATAAGGCTTTGCGGGTTGGCCACCAAGAATATTATAAGCATTAAAATTGGGATCATTAGATACACGTACTTCAAACAATTGCCGATTAGCTGGATTGGCATTATTATATTCAAATACCAATTGTAATTTATTGATGGCAATGGGCTGAGGGAAAGCCAATTGAATCCAAGAACCTGTGGTCTCGTTGCCCGCGGCAGGTTTCCAAAAAGTGGCTACTTTTTTATCTGTAATATTGGTTGCTCTGTAGGTGGTAGAAAAATTGGAAGAGCTGGTTACAGTGGCTTTTGGGGCAATATTGGTGCCGTCGCCAAATTCATTTAATAAGTACTGATAAGAAGGTTCAACTCCCGCATTGTTAATAATGGATTGTGCACCGGCAGACCAAGCAGGGGCATTGGGTTCATAGAAAATATTGACCGTATCAGCATTGGCTGTTGGCTTAAATTGTCCCAACACATTGGCATAGCAGTTGGCAAACAACAAGGTATCCGATTGGGTATTATAGGCATCGTACCAAGAAAAAGAGCGGGATGCAGGTTTACAATCTGCAACATTGTTTTCCCAATAATTGCCACAACCATATTGGTCTTGGCGAAAAGCCCCTTCCAAGTGTTCATCCTTCCCACCATACTGCACATAGTTGTATTGGACTTTGGAGGTTCTTACCCCAAAAAAATAAACCCCAGCTATTTCATCTCCCACGCCAAAACCTAACTTGGCTGCTGTACCAAAATTGGTGACTTTATTGTATTGGATTAAGGTGTTTCCTGTATTGGCAACTGCCAAAGCACCTGTTATTTCAGCAATGGAATTGCCATATCGTTGGTTGATTCCAAAATAAGCAACATCGGCAACATCATTATGAATGATGCTTAAATTTTTGGTGGCATTGGCATAAATACCCGATGCTTGGAAAAAGTCTGCCCCTATATTTCTTATTACATTGTTTTTAATCAAAATATCCCGATTGACAGATGCATCAAATATCACAGCACCACTATTGCCAACGCCAATAATTACTGCTGCTGCTGTTAAGTCTTTAAAAACATTCCCTTCAATAGTAATATTGTTATTGTTTGACATGATATAAATACCTGTACTGGCAAACTGCTCAAAGCGACAGTTCCTAAGGGCAATATTTTGTGCGTAAATCATCGAAATTTGTCCTTCTATGCTGCTATAGTCCGAATACAAATCGGCCTGGCTTCTACCAATTTCCTTGGAAGTAAGGTTAGCACCCGTCCAATTGCCATATTTAAAATCAATGCCTTCAAATTGAAGGTTCTGCACCCTGCTGGCACTAGTACCCGTAAGTTTTACCAAATATTCCGTGGAAGGCACTACCACCTCGGCAGTTGACATGTTTTCGCCCGGCTGTGGGTAGTAATATAATTTTCTAGTAGTTCTATTCAAATAAAATTCACCTGGCTCGTCTAATTCCTCAAAAGCATTCACCACCTGTATTTGGTTCAGATTATTGTAAACGTAGGTTTTGGTCCAGTTGTCATACGCCGAATTGCGCATCATCAACACTTGTTCCGAATCGCTGATATTAGCGATATTATTCACGATTTGTTCCACATGCTTGAACTTGCCCGTTTGAAATATTCGTATGTCGGAAATATTAGTGTAAGGTTTGATGGCCGCTTTTTTTACAATATAGCCATCAGCCACTTGTGTAGAAACAACATTGTCAAAAGGTTTGGGATAAACGTTGATAAAATCGCTTTTGGCTTGCATTCTTCTAGCACCGTTCACCCAAATCTGTCTGAAATAATTGGGATACGTAATTGTTCCCGTAAGGGGCACATTGGCAACATAATACTCCTGCCCCGTCACTTTTGTCCAGCCCGTAACTTGTTTGCCGCCATTAACAATAGGTTTCTCGTTATTATAAGCTTTGTAAATAACGTTGAAGCCATTCTTGCCCCCATCCAAACCTGTGAAGTTTAGCGTAGCAGTTAGCGAATAAGTACCTCCTCTCAGATACACATACAAATCGGAATTCATCGTGGTAAGCGTTGCCAAATAGGCACGAACAGCGGTCCGAGCTTTATTGACGGTTTGGAAGGGCGTATTCATTGACCCATTATAGGTATCACTACCATTAACGGGATCCACATAATAAGGCTGGGCATCCGCTACACAACCTAACCCCACTATCATACCCACCAAAAAGATGGATTTGATCAACATCCGTTTTAAACTTTCTGTAGAAAATACACCATTTTTCATAATTCTATTTTATCACTAATTGAAACGTTTACAAATTTTTGGGAAATCCGCCCAATGGCAATAGATTGGTTGGAAAAGTAATGGTCAAATTGTTCCATTTGGCATTAAATGTTTTGTCTTTACTATCGAATTCCGGTTTTGAAGCAGGCAGCTTTTTTCCTTTTTCACCCATTGAAAAAGTAAATGCCCACACAGCTTCTTGTACGGTATTCAAATCAAATTCTTTTTCCGCCCCTGTATATAACACATAATCTATCCAAGCATCTTTTCCATCGCCGCCTTTTTCCCAAAAGCCTTTTTGTTTGTCAAGACTTGCTTGAAAGAGGTGGAATTGGAAATTAAGATCGTCTAATTTGAATTGGAATGGTTCATTTTCTTTGTTGGGTATGTTCAAATCGTCGGAAGATTTTGTACCACCAAACCTAAATCGCAAGCGCAAATCTTTGGCCTTGAATTTTCCAGTTTTAATTTTATCTATACCAATATGTTTATCCCCACCGAACAAAAACAGATTCACCCCTGCCAAAACATTGGTGCCATCTTGATGAGTGAAAATTGCCGCAGAGCTGAAGTCGTAATTGTTTTTGACAAATTGGAACTGTAAATATCGAGGGCTTTCTTTAGTACCCCAGAAGGCTAAAAACGGACGACGTTGGTTCCATAAACAAGAACGATTGGCGGTGGAAAGCACGAATTCTTTTTCCAGCAAAGTTGTTCCAGTCACTTTAGGTTCGTTGGGTTCAAACACATCATTTTCCAAACGAGGATATACGGGAGCGTTAAAATAAGAGAAATACTTTTCAGGCATTTCATATTCCAACAAGATTTCATTGGCATCAAACTTTCTTACCCCAAGATTCACTTTTCCTTTTGAGGCCAAATTCAAGATTGTATATAATTTTTCTTGTTTTAAGAATGTACTATAAGACCTGCTATTCGGTCCAGCCCATTGACCTGATGGTTTATGATAATGACGTGCAATGATGCTCCATGCCACATCGTTTATTTTGTCCACCATTGCTTTTGCCTCTGGCTCTATTATGTGTTGTTTCATCCTAGAAACTTCGTCCAATGCCGTAATAGTGTAAGTGGGGCTATTATACTCAGTAAATCCTTGTTTTTCGATGGTATAATCGTAAAAAGTTTTCAACCTTTTGGCAGCATAGGCTTGCATATCAGGCATATCAAACAAATGGGATACCATGTAAGTAACATACGTACCCATAATAGCAATATTGGTATAGCTGGGACCTTGGTTTCTTTTCTCAATACAACGAGAAGCCAATTTTAAAGAAGCCACAATTTTTGCCACCACGCTATCTGGCAACCGTTGCTTGTGACCCATATAAATGTCTAAAAGGGTAACACTGAAAAAATCGGCCATATTGAAATCTGGTGGCGTTCTTTTGGTGGCCAACGGCTCTTCTTTAAAATAAGGCCACAAGCCAAAAGTTTTTGAATTGGGATTCACATCCTGCAACGCAATACTGGCCAAAATGGCTTTGCAGGCTCGGTCGATGTGTTTATCCTCTAAAGTATTCAAAAGCATACGGGCATAGCCGAAAGTATTTCCTACCCTGTGGTAAGTAACCCCAACTGTATCAATATGATATTGCCATTCGGTAATCTTGGTCAACACCATCGCTTCTTTTTCATCGTAGTTAACACCCTTGATTTCCTTTTTCAGTACGTCTTTTTGCTCCTCGCTCAATTTTGCTGAGGAGTATTTAATGTACTTATCCTGATAATCCTGACCGAACGCCAAATTGGCAATAGCAAACAATGCGAAGGTTGTAACAACAACTTTTCTCCTCATCAAAAAACTCAATCTTTCCATTTTTTTATAAATTTTATCCTTTTTTCTCTTTTACCAACAATGCCAATACTAAGTTGACTATCACTATTTTCTCCACTTAAATTGCTTAATGTTATTCCCTTAACGTCCTTTATCCTGATTGTCGGTTGGTTTTCTTCCGATGGAGCAAATTGACAACCATCCATTTTAATGCTTTGCACATCATCTAGAAAAATAGCAGGGCGACTGTCTTTTGCAAGGAGATTGAATTGAATGTTTTGGCATGTGATTCCTTTTGCATGACGAATAAACAACCCATAAGCTGGCAAACTCGCACCAAACATGACGTTCTCAGGATATTTTTTTTCAGGATCAGGCACTATTCTGTTTGCATCTTCTAGTGTGCCTTCACCTTTTACATAGAGAAAAATATCCTTTAGCAACACATTTTGAACATAAGCACCCGCAACTGCTGTAATAGAACTCGGAATAAGGCTGTGCGCAGAAGCTTGGATATTACTAATGATAACATCCTTCAAAACGCCAACTCCGTTTCTCTTACCCAATCTTATGAAAATAGGTGTTTGCACCCCATCCATCACGATGTTGTTGATGTTGATTTTTTCCATTGTACCCCCATCTACAATTTCCAAAGCCAAGCCGGCCAATGCAGAAACAGAATCTGCACCTGGAGTTTTCTTTATCCATGCTGGTTTACTGGGTTTTCTGAACACACAATTAGATACTGTGATGTTTTTAAATCCACCAAAAGAAGCCGTACCAAATTTTATGAGGTTACAATCAGATGCCAGCACACAATTGGTGATAACAATATTCTCGCAAGAAAAAAAATCGGCATCGCTTTTTAAGCAAATAGCATCGTCCGTTGATTCAATAATACAATCGGAAATAGTCACATTCCTACTGTCAATGTCAATTCCATCATTGTTATGATTGGCATGGTTGAAAACGGTAATCCCCTTGATTTTTACTCTATCGCAACCAAAATAATGTTGCAACCAAAATGCTGAATTGATTAGATATACATTTTCAACCAACACATCCCTACAATTGATGAACATAATCAGTTTGGGACGGTTGGGGTCGTCGTTGAAGGTTTTAAAATTCTTGTGACCACCATTTCCATCAATTGTCCCCTCCCCTCTTATGCTGATGTCGTCTTGATTATCTGCATACACCAACGCCTTCGTGGGCATTTTTTTCCAAAACGACATGTGGGGCTTTTTGCCTGATACTGAAGGAATATTATCGGGATAATCAGTAGAATCTACACTCCCTATCAGCTTAGCACCTTTAGACACAAAAAGAGAAACATGGCTTTTCATGTATAAAGTACCACTTCGAAAAATGCCTGCTGGAATAATAACCGTGCCTCCATGAACAGCCGCCGCATCAATGGCAGACTGGATCGACTTGGTATTTAAAGTGAGGCTATCACCTTTAGCACCAAAACTGGTTATATTGAAATCTTGAGCTTTGGACTGTATAAAAAACAAACACAGAATTATCAACCTAACAATATTCATCGAAATGGTTTTTAGATTTCACTTCACAATAACCTAACAATAAAACGAAAATCCAACCTTGGAAAATGTATTGCTTACAGCTATTCATTTTCTATTTCAAGATTGCTTGAACTCGCATCTGCTGATTCTCATCCAAAGCCATAGTAGCAGTAATCTTTTCTAATTGCTGATAGGTGATTAGAAATTCGCCGACTAACTCCTGAAATCGGGTTGGCTCATAGTTTAAGTTTAATTTTAAAGCACCTGCTTTACAAATTGCAGCTGGAATCAAGGCCAATTTTGTCGTTGCTTTTAGGTATTCAAAAACCTTTTCAGCGGTATTCATTTTACCCAGCAACCCATCTATCTGTATCCTATTATCGGGGTAAATAACTTCAATATCTACTGTTGATTTTTTATCCATTTTAGATATGGCTATTTCTACGGCCAACACATCGCTAAGGTATTTCCAAGATTTATTGGCTGAATAAGCATTTGAAAATGGCACCATCATACCATTTACTTTAACCTGCAAAGGCATTTGCTGACCATGTAATTGTACCAAATAAGTTTTAGAAGGAGACATTCCATTAAAACTTCCTTCCGTAGGAAATATGGATACAACTTGCAAATTATTCCCCTTTACTTCTGACTTAAATCTTGTGATACTTGATTGCCCATTTTTATAGTTATCATCATCCCCAGCATCTTCATACATTAGGCTTTCGGAACTTCCACTTCCATACACTTTTAGAATTACCGTATCACAATTTTGTTTCAAATGCATAAGGGTGGGATAAGTAGGAATAATGGCTCCCTCTTTTATGTAAATTGGGTATTCATTCAATGCAAAACGCCTTGTTACGTGTTGATTTCCCAAGAATCGCTTTCCTGTTGTTAGCTCTATCCAATTTCCTTTGGGCAACCAAATACTTTTGGTGGATACATCGTTAATGGATGGTTCTGCAATTTGGGCTACCAATAAATTGTCTCCAAAAAGGTATTCAGATGGTTGCTTGTAGGATTCATTATCATTGGGATAATCATAATACAACGGTCTGCAAAGCGAGATACCGCTATCATAGGTTTTGCGAGCCATCGTATAGATGTAGGGAGCTAATGAATAACGCAATTGGATGTAGCCGGAAATAATTTCACCATACTTGGTTGAAAATTCCCAAGGCTCTCTATTCAAAGGAAGCCCCCGAACGGAGTGTGTACGCAAAATAGGGCTGAAAACACCATATTGTAACCAACGGGTATAGAGTTCGGGGCTGATGTGTTGCCCTTTTGCTTCTGTGGTATCTTTTGTACCTATATGGCCGCCAATATCGTGACTCCAATATCCATACAACACATTAGAGGCGGTAGCTGTAAAATAAGGTTGATAGGCTAAGGATTTCCAAGTGATGGAGGCATCGCCGGAAAACCCTATCTGGTAGCGATGGTTGCCCATACCTCCCCAGCGATGATAAATCAACGGACGAGCTTTCTTCTGCAATTGCATTTGATGAAAAAACACATGGTTCAACCACCAAACATTGCTTAGATTGGAATAGCGTTTCGAGTTTTTATATTGTTGCCAATCCAGCCACCAAAAGTCAACACCTTGCCTTTCTAATGGATGCAGCACCGTATCGAAAAGCGTTCCCATAAATTTTTTATCGCCACCTTCATAAGGAATGTCTTTATAGCTACTTTCATCAAAATTTGGCTTTTTAATATATGGATTGTTTTCTTCGGATTTTCTAAGAGAGGTCCCTGTGGTATCGAATTGCATTGCTTTGGCAAAAGCAGCATATTTTTCATCCTTATAGGGAATACCCGATGCTGGGTGTAGGTTCAAGGTTATTTTTAATTGTTTATCGGCTGTCCATTTTAAAAATCCTTCGGGATTGGGGAAAATAGTCCTGTCCCAAGTATAACCACCCCATCCACGTAGGGAACCCGACAAATCAGACTTCGCTTTTTTAAAACCGTCAACATACAAATTTTCTGTCGGATGCCAGTCCATATCAATCACCAATACATCCAAAGGAATTTTATAACGTTCAAATTTTTCTACCAGGGTTCTTAATTCTTTGTCGGAATAGGTGTAATACCTGCTCCACCAATATCCAAAAGTGAATCGAGGGGGCAGGGGCACTTTTCCAGTTATGAGGGTATAATCAAAAAGAGCAGCTTTATAATTGCTGCTGTAGGCAAAAAAGTAGAAGTCTTGAGAGGTGAAGCTGCGACGCTCTTTTATCCACGGCAAATCTGAATTATCCAACAAATAGGATTTGGAATCGTCCAGCAGGTGCCAACCCTCCTTAGACAATAACCCATCTTCCAATTCCAATTTTTTACTTTTATCCCACTCAGCAACATCCCCATTATAGCTATCCAGCGTGCGGCTAGTTCCTTTTAAATTGGCCGTGTCCTTAGTGGACAAAGTCCATTGAATACTTTTTTGCTCTTTGATTACTGCTATTTGGAGGTTGGAAGCATTGAATTTTTCTCCTGATTTTTGATAGGTCAATTGAAATTTATCAGTAGCAATGTTTAGCTTGTTGGCGGTTTGCTTTACTATAAAGTTGGGTTTGGGTAAATATCTGTTCACAATTACCTGTGTGGCATTGTCTTCAAAAACACCAAGGCTGTCCCATTCCATCCTAACAAGTCCAGTGGTTAAAACGGTAAATCTTGCTTTACCAAAAGTTATTATTGAAGCGGGATTAGCAATCGGGTTATTTTGGGCATTTACAAAAACCAATGTACAACAAACACATATCCATAGCAAACCAACCCTTTTTAAAATGAAGCTCATTAGTTTAATAGTATTTTTTTTTATATGCCCTTAATTTATTTCGAGATATGCATAATTCATCCCACCGCTAATATGCAAAGTAATAAGGTTTAAACCCGCTTTTTTAAAAGTGATTGTACCCATATTTTCTGCGTAATTCCATTTATGGTAGCTGCCCGTTTTCACCGGAACGGTATATTCACCAGCAAGCTTATTGTTTACAGACAACTTAAAAGTTTTTATTTCATTTATAGTACCACCTCTAGAAGCATTGGTATCAAAACCAGCGGCCTTATCTTAAAAGGGGCTGGTCAATTTATAAGGGATAGAAACACATACATCAGAAGTTATAGGATTGACCGAATTCCTATCTTGCTTTTTTTGAAAAAGGCAACCATTAATAATAGTATAGGTATGATAATAATTAGAGTCTTTTTTATTTCTTCAATTTTAAAGAAATAATCAATGTATTAAGTTTCAACCAATTCAATTATCGTACTTTTCTTTCTGTTAAACTGTAAGCACACAAGGTACATAACAAATAATTACTAATTCTTAAGTTTAAAATAGCAGAAAAGTGGCCAGGCATGAGGGTGACAACAATATCCTTGAAATACTCGTTGGTTATCGCCCCTCCAAAAACGATACAATCCTGTTCTCTTAGATAGGCTTGAATTAATATTGTCAGGCGCTGTCCATTGTCCCATCCAATAATCTGGAAAATGCGTTGAAAAATTATTGAACGATAATGCCCTCAACATTTCCCACCCTTCAGCCTTGTTGAATGAGGCTAAGGCAGCTACAATAGGATATTCCACCGAATACCATATTCCGCCGTCTTCGCCTTCCCCTTTGCCCCAAATAGATTTTTCGATACTACGAAAACCTGTCTGTTCTGGGGTATATAGTTTCTCTTTTACATAATTATATATTTCCTGTTTACGCTCGTTGCTTAGTTCAGGTATTTGTAACAAGTAGCCTTGAGGTTCTACAGAAACATTATCAAGGCCATATTTTATATCGTTGCTAACGTAGGCGCGAGCGGAGAATTTACGATTACCAAAGTCTTTCATATAAGAACCGAAAATTTTTGCTCTGTATTGCTCCAGTTGATTAGCAAGTATTTGAGCACTTGGAATCTCTGATTTTTTCAATTCGATTATGAGTTTGGGAAATACGGCTAAAAGCATGGCAGTATTCAGATGTGACTCGGAACGCTTCATAAAGAAATCTGGGCAGTTCTTTTTCCAGAAGCCATCATTCCAATCGGAGTTAAGTAAACGAACTAGGCCATTGGGACCAACACCCACCTCATCACGCAAATACACAAAGCAACGTTCTAAATAAGACAAGACAGAAGTGCTTAGCTTACTTTCAGCAGGGTACCAGTTCACTTGTTCATACAAAAAGTTATAATCCTTTGATGCACTTAAATATTCAGCAACGGTATTAAACATATACAATTGAGCATCGCTTTCTTTATTGTAAGTACGCGGAGAAAAGCCATTTCCCACATCTTCGCGTTTAATATCGCCATTGTTATCGGTATGTTGCATTACAAACTTAATACTTGATTTGGCCAGTGCTGGATTGGTATAACAAACACCAAGTGTAGCCTGCAAATGATCTCTACTTGAAACATTCCACCCATAATGATAAGAATATAGCGTGCCTTGGGGGATAAACGTTTCGTTGTAGTATTGGCTATAAGTAGCCATAGCTTCAAGAGCGTGGGCATTCCAAAGCATTTCACGTCGAATAATTTCATCCTTTTCTGAGCTTAAATCAGGCAATTTTTGTTTCCATTGATTTGTAAACAAGCCTTCATCTAACATATCCGAATTTGAATCCTTAAACATTTCAGCAATGTCATTTCTAATAGCTGTTTCGTCGTTATTAAAATTAAGGCCAATCACTATGTTGAAGGTTTTACTTTCACCTGCCTTTAATTTCACATTCATTGATGTTACAAGTGTATCTGAATTTAAGCTAACTTTTGAAGTGACAGTGTTGTTGGGTTGTGCGAACATATACACAACCGGCGGCGCAATATCATAAGGAAAGCGTTCATTCGGCGAGGATGGAACGGACATAAATTCAACTTCCTTGTATTTAATATTTGCTATTGCGAGGTTAGCCAAGTTCTGACCACCGTCTGTGTGATAGATTATTTTTTCAGTCTCATCTGACCAACTAGTTTTATTGCTTGTATAGTTTACAGGCATTTTTTCGGTGTACTGAAGTTGCGCAGACTTTCTTCCGTTGTTTATAAGTGATACAGTAATTACAAAGCCAGGAAACCCTGTATTGATTACTTTAGACGGTTTTACAGATATAACCCTTCTACACAAAATATTATTCACAGTGTAGTTATAACGGGCAAATCCAACACCAAAATGTTTACGGCAAACCAAAGGATTTGAGGCGATTGAATTGAGTCCAGTGAGTAATGTATTTTTATTGCTAATGGTAATCGAGGCTTCATTGCTACCATAATCGAAATCGTTTTTTGAAGCATTTACACGTACCCACGAACGTTCACCGGTAAGAAACTGGAAGTTACCGCTGGCATGTACAAATAGTGTAAGTCGGTAATTACCCAACAAAAAATAAGGGTCTGACGCAAGGAGTGCATCATTATCTTTTTTATCAATAGTGTTAGCAGGTAACAAGCCATTATATTCTATTGAAGGCAACCCTAATTTAGACCATTGCCATCGTATAGTATTCTGATTATATGCAATTTGAACCGACCCAAATAGAAATAACATTAAAAAGATTGTTCTAATCTTTAAATATAGTTTTTTTTCAACCTGCACTGTTTTCATTAAACTTGATTTTACAAAATCTCACTTATCTATTCATTCAATTTCGATTTTCACCTTCTGACCACCTACCAATAGAAAATAGCTCCCGCTTTCCAAAAACTTTTTCCCGGTTGCATCCACAAAACTTAAGTCGCGCATGGGGTCGATTTCGAATTTATAGGTTGCTTTTCCTCCCGCCGCAATTTCTTTCTTTTCAAAATATTTTAATTCTTTCATGGGACGCGAAATGGAACAAGCGGGGTTGGAAATAAACCAAAGCACGGTTTCTTTTCCTGATACTTTTCCTGTGTTGGACACCGTTACTTCCGCCACAATTTTTTCGTTCTTTTTTACCTTGGTAGCTGAAATTTTTACACTATCATATTGATAAGTGGTGTAACTCAAACCGTGACCAAACCAATAAAGTGGCGCGGTGGAAATGTCTTTGTAATTGCCTTGGGTGTTGGTTCTTGAATTGGGGCGCATGTTGTAATATGTAGGGATTTGCCCCGTTGTTAAAGGAAAAGTGACCGCCAATTTTCCAGAAGGATTGACGTTGCCCTTGACTATATCTGCCAATGCAGAACCGCCTTGCACACCAGGTTGCCATAAATTGACGATTGCATCTGCCAACGGCTCTAAACGAACCAATTCCAATGGGCGACCAGATGACAATACCAACACGATGGGTTTGCCCGATTTCTTTAATTCCATTACCAATTTTTCTTGTATAGCGGGCAAGGCAAGGGTGGATCGTGAACCATTTTCGCCGCTCCATTTCTTTTTTTCTCCCAAACAAACGATTACCAAATCTGATTGATTCGCTTGTTCGATGCCAGCTTGAAAACCCGACTCGTCCGTACTATCAAAATCGCATCCCTTTGCGTAATTGAATGCTACTTGGTTGGCAAACACTTTTCCGAACCCTTCCCATATCGTTTCAGCATCCTCATCCTTCGAATCAAAAGCCCATGAACCCATGATATTGGACCTATCCTTTACCATCGGGCCAATTAATGCCACAGATTTAATGTTGCTTTTTATGGGGAGCATTTGCTGTTTGTTTTTCAATAACACGATGGATTCCGATGCTAAATCTTGGGCCAATTTTCTGCTTGCAGGCAACAGGACTCTTTCATTTTCTTCCAAAACGGTCGCAAATGGTTTATCGAATAGACCCAATTGGAATTTTAAGTGGAGTACTCGGCTTACTGCATCATCAATTTTTGCTTGTGTAATTTTTTTCTCAGCAAGCAATTGTGGCATATTTTCAATATAAATCTTGTCCACCATGTCCATATCAACACCCGCATTAAATGCTTTATAGCCAGCTTCTTTTCTATTTGCAGCCACTCCTTGATTGATTAATTGTTCCACAGCATTCCAGTCAGATACCACAAAGCCTTGGTGCTTCCATTTGTCTTTTAAAATCTCCGTTAGGGTATAATGATTGGCAGATGATGGCACACCACTAATGTCGTTAAAGGAACTCATCAAGGTGGCTGCGCCCGCTTTCACACAGGCCTCGAACGGCGGTAAATAGGTGTCCCACAAAGTTTGTTGGGAAATTTCGGTGTAGCTGTAATCCCGACCTCCCTCCGATGCACCATAACCCACATAATGTTTTAAACAGGCAGCAATGGAAAAACTATCCGATAAATGATTGCCTTGATAGCCCTTTACCGATGCCACTCCAAAAACGGCATTGGTATAGGGATCTTCGCCATAGCCCTCCGAAATCCTACCCCATCTGCCATCCCTCGCCACATCAATCATCGGAGAAAATGTCCAATCTATCCCTGCCAATTTCGATTCCTTGGCCGCCATTGCGCAGGCTTGTTGCACCAATTGAGGATTCCAACTACAGGCTTGTGCCAATGAAATGGGGTAAACGGTACGCAGACCATGAATAACGTCATTGCCAAACAGAATTGGAATGCCCAACCTCGTTTCCTCCATCGCCTTTTTTTGCATCTGATTTCGATACACAGGGTTATCACTGTTATAAATCAACGATCCAATACCTGCTGGAATATTTTTTACCTTATTGCCAATATTGTTTGCGTTGGTATTATTACCAAAAGACAACTGACTAAGCTGTAAAACCTTTTCCTCCAAAGTCATTCTTTTCAACAAATCCTGCACCCTTGAAGGGATGGAAGCCGACTTGTTTTTATAAAGTGGCGATTGGGAAAAAGCAACTGAACCGATGGCCATTAAACCACTTACCAACAGGAATTTGTAACTATATATTTTCATATTTACTATTATCACATTTAGAGCTATTACTCTCTTATAATTTTATTATCAATTACACAAATGAGAATCCGCTAATGATATCAATTTACTAGCCTGATAAAAACGACCTCAAAAGCTGTTGCAAAATGTTTTTGCTTCTTTTCCAACGCGTTCAATCTGGGCTTACATAAAAATTCTACTTCCCTACTAAAAAAGCCCCGATATATAAAGCCTGCTTTTCATCAACTATCGTAGCAGCATTATTTTTCTCTGATAAAATTTTTACCTTATCCACTTTGTTGGAAGAAAGTTTTATTATGGCTGTATGATTGCCGTCGGGCAAAGCCGAAATGATGTAATAGTGCATCCGATAATAGGTACAATATTTATCAAATCGGTTGATGTATTGTGGTGCATTATTGTCTATAGTAACCATAATTTGCCCACTCGTTGGTCCAATTACATCTACAAAACCAAGACTATTTCCTTTGAAAGAAATTTTAATAAAATCACTGGTATCGGCTGTTCCATAAACAGGGGGCATTAAAGATGCGAACGGTTTGTTCAACACTACCGAATCAACCAATTGCCATCCCTTGCTTTTTTCTATTTTATCTAATGTAACCATCTCAACATTTTCAAGATTGGAAGCTAATAAGGCTTTTTTTATTTTGTGTTTACCCTGTGTACCAACCCCTTGCATCGCTTGAAAGTGTTCTTTTACTTTTTCAGCGTATATCTTGTGGCCTGTTTCGACAAAAGGGTGTACACCATCTTCGGAAAAGACCTGCTTATCAGGGTTGTCTTTTATTTTACCTTGAACAATCATTTTGCCTTCTTCAATCAATTTTATTGCGGGCAAAGCCATACAGATAGTAGGGATTTTATAATAATCAGCAATTGCCTCCATTGCTGAAGCGGAAACGGGGAACTTTCCTTTTTGATATATAGATAGTTGTACTTTCTGAAACGTATAAACAAAACAAATGTCTGTTGTAGGGTTGGCTTTCCAAATCTGCCGAACTATGCCTTCTATAGATTCCTTTACCTGTTGTGAGGTTTTGGATTGATCATTTACCGCAAATTCTACAAAAACAAGGTCAGGTTGATTGTCTAACACGTGGTTTTTCAAACGATAAGCCCCAAAATCGGAACCTGTCCCCCCAATGGCTGCCATTATTTGCACAAATTGAGCACTAGGATAGGTTTCTTGCAACCAACTAAATGTTTGGTCGCGCCATCCCTTATCGGCTCTTGTGATGCTGCCGCCTAAGTAAGCCACTTTGATAGTTTTATGGTCGTTTATCTTGTGAAAAAAATTGGGTAATCCCCCTCTATAAGTTGCCTCAATTACATCAACTAAACTATCTCCTTGGGCATGGACTGAATAGCTACAAACAAAAAGACAAAGAATAAATATCAATTTTCTCATAGCTCTTAGTTAATCCATTTCACCATTTTCAAACCTCATAGTCAATATTCTTAAAAAAAATCAATGGCGATTAACCAACTCTAAACTTGCTGCGATATCCTGACAAACCTATTTGCCAACCCAAATCTTCAAGCACTAACTTATTAGAAAGTCCTTTTTATTTATTTAATCTCGTTCTTGATAAAACTTTTTCATCACATACCATGACTTTTTGCGCTGTCCTTTGTCGGAAACTAGACCCTTTCTATTCCATCCTTCCTGATTCAAGGGATGCCAACGAGTGGGTGAACGAAAATCAAACAATACCCATGGGCTTGTCCCCCGCAAATTGGGGATGTTTTTAAACATGACTATGTTCTTTTTATAAATAGCTTCTTGATAATCTTCACTCCAAGAAGCCGCACTATCAGCAAAGCCATGCTGACCATAAAGCGCCTCTCCGCCAAACTCTGAAAAGATGAGGGGTTTGTTTTTTGCCACATTCCAAATAATGTTTTCGGGAGAAGTAGGAAATGGTAGATACCAACCTAAATATTTATTAACGCCTACCACATCTACCACTTCTGCCAACCTATCTTTTAAGTTAAAGGTGAATGTTGATTTGTCGTAAACTGGATTATCAAAGGCGGCTGCCACCAAGCGGGTATTGTCTAACTGATGGGTTAGGCTAACTAATTCGGTTAAAACACTGTCTCTCGAAGGAGAGGGCCAAGTTTCATTAGCAATGCTCCAAATAATGATATTGGCTCTGTTTTTATCCCGATAAATCATTTCGCGAAGCATGTTTTCTGCTTTTTTCAAGATGATAGGATTGGTAAATTCAATGCCTTGCCAAATAGGAATTTCCTCCCAAATCATTATTCCTAGTTGCGCTGCCTTGCGAAGGAGCAGTTCGTTTTGTGGATAGTGTGCCGTTCGCGCATAATTACATCCGAGTGCTTTTACTTCATTTAAAATCATCGCGGCATCGGCATCACTATACGCACGACCTAAACGTTGTGGAATTTCTTCGTGAAAGTTGACTCCTTTTAGAAAAATGGATTTGCCATTCAAAAGAATATCATTGCCCTTAGTTTCAATGGTTCTAAACCCAATTTGGTCGCTAACAGTATCATTATTTACAATGAAATATACATCGTACAATTTTGGAGCTTCTGGCGTCCAAAGCGTTGGTTTTGCTGGTAAATCAATAGCTGCATAGCCCTTTTGGTTGGTAGAAAGATTGGTTTTAATTTTCAATTCCGGTATTGATAGTTCAACTTGCTGTTCTTTTTCTGCCCCTGCCAATTGTACATACCCATTTATTTGTGATGGTGCTCCTTTCTTTGATTGCAATGAATAGTCAGATAGATAAGCACTTGGTGTTTCAATCAACAAAACATCTCGGGTAATTCCTCCATAGTTCCACCAATCAAAGTTTAGTGCGGGTATTCCATCCACTTTTCTGCTGTTGTTTACCATTACCACCAAATCGTTTTCACCTTGTTTTAGCTGATTGGTAACCTCTAACTGAAAAGGGGTAAATCCGCCCTCATGCTTTCCAATTTCAACGCCATTTAACCAAACAGTGGCTTGATAATTAACCCCTGCGAAATAAATGAACCGACGTTTGGGTGTGTTATCAGAAATAGTAAAATATCGTTGATACCATACATTTCCCTCGTAATATTTCAATTCGGGTAATTGTGAATTAAAATCACTAGGAACATCTAAGCGCAAACCATCTTGAAAGGAATATTCCACGAACTCTGATTTCGAAGCAGGCTTTCGGTTTTGATAGAACTTAGCCTTTTCTCCTCTGCAATAAAGGTCAATTATCGCATTCCACTTACCATTCAAAGATTGGGTGTTTGCATGTCCATAGGGATTCAATATAAAAGACTGAGCCTTTACTGAAAAAGAGTAAATAATGAAAACAAGTAAAATACGCTTCATCTATTTTTATTTATTTGGTAAGTCACATTAAGATTGGATGAAAAAAACATTAAAAATGCACCAAGCTATTCTACTCATTTTGGTATTCTGTGGTTTCAATAATCGCATTTTATGTCTTAATTATCAGAATATCAACTAAGCCAATATCAATTGCCACTTCTTATTCTATTATCACAACCTATTTCTTAAATGCTTACTCTATCAATTGAAACCTAATTTCATCCAAATTGCTTTTTGAGACCCTAATTTATAATCTACGCAAACTTCTTGGCAATTTTTCAATAAGAAAGTTATTTCAACACACAACTTCATTCCTTTCAACGCTCCAATTTTTCTCCCAAACATGAAATTGGGCTTTTGGTAAGGAATGTTTTATTAAACAGATCATTTAATAAACATGTTCCGCCAACAATTGCGCATAAAACCCCATTCCGAATTTCAGTATAGATCCTTTGTTACCGCCGTTCCCTACAGTGGCATAACGGCATAGAACGCAGGTTTATTGGCTGATTTTTTTGAGGATTACATGTAAAAACAAGATAGTAAAGCATCTCTACCAAACTTGAGGGGATGATACTGGTTTTACTATGTAAACAATTCGTTGAAATCATTATTTAAAACGTTATTCCATTCAACCTACAAAGCACCATCTATTTTTTTTTGCTTTTCTTCTTTGGTAACTGCCTTTTTATAGGTTACGTTTTCAATCTTTAATATTACAGGGTTGGGCCATTGGTTGTTGGTATAAAGCCGATGTCCATTTACGGCACTAACCACCAAACCAATCGGGGTACTTGCTGTATAAACTTTGGCATCAAAGCCTTCTTTGTATTCTAACAAATTGCTGCCATAGCCAAGGACGCTGACCTTTGTTTTGCCATTGGCTTCTAGGGTTTTGAATACAAATTCCTTTCTTGTGCCATATTTCCAAGCATCGCCACCTTGCACGAAAGCATAAACGGTATTGGTGTCTTTCGCTTTGGTAAACCAAATATTACCTTCTTTGGATAGGTTCCAAGTGCGCACATCATGGATCGCTTCCTGATTGACCAAATTCCACAAAGCCAATTCCTGCAAGCGGGCTTCTTGCTCAATTTGCAATTCTCCATTGGGTTTGGGACCAACGTTCATCAACAAATTACCGCCCTTTGCCCTTGTTTCAATCAACATATTGATGATTTCGGTACCGCTTTTGTGGGGATCGTTAGTGGGTTTGTATTGCCAATCCGTACCCATTGTAAAACAGGCTTCCCAAGGTCCGGGAATGGGTTTGTCGGGCAGGTTTTGCTCGGGGGTTTGCATTTGCCCACGGGTAACGATGATGTCCGGTTGCAATTTCCAAGCATATTCTTTTAATCCTTCGGCAGGACCGTCAAAGAAAATAAGGTCTATTTTTCCATAATTGGTTAATAATTCTTTCACCTGTGCTTTGTCTAAATTCATTAACCCAGCATTGTTGGCAGGATAATGTTGCGGATGTTGCAGGCGACCGATCGGTATCTTATTTTCATACAAATAATTAAAATCATCGGGAGAAAAATACACCCCAATGGCGATGCCTTGCTTGCGAAACGCATCGAATAATTCTTTGGTAATATCCCTTTTGAAAGGTGTATTCATCACGTTGAAAGGAGTGGTCTTGGTGTCCCACATGCAAAAGCCAGAGTGATGCTTGGTGGTAAACACCACATATTTCATTCCGGCCAATTTTGCCGCTACAGCCCATTCCTCTGGATCAAACTTTTTGGGATTAAAGGTTTTGGGCAATTCATGCACCAACCTATCCACATAATCCGCCGAAGCCCCAGCCATGGAATGACTTATGACAGCACCCACTTGCGAATCGAAACTCCAATGGATGAACATGCCAAAACCCCAATCGATAAACTGTTGCTCCCGCTCGGGTTTGTTGACGGTTTGCTGGGCTGATGCTTGCAACCCAATAAAAACTAAAACGGGAAAAAACACTTTCAACATTTCGGACTGTTTTATTATACTAAACCTGAAAAATGGGCTTTACTGGCCTCTTTTTTATTAATTCTCTTTCAGTTAAGCGTGATAAGTAACAATAACACCATGAATGGATGACAGGCATTAAACAGGTTTTGTATCAGAAACAATGGATAGCAATTGCCTGATTTCGAGTGCTAACAACTGCTGTTTAGCAAGACTATTGTCCGCCAATTTTAGGGTAGCAAAAGAAGTGGCTCCATCTATCCAAGAAATGGTAGCTGCATTTTCTTGGTTTTGTGGCAACTGATTGCCGTAAGCCCTGAGCGTTTGATGCAGCCTAAGGCTTTGTTGGTATTTAAGGATCATTTTGTCTAATTCCAATTGCTTGTTGGCTGCTTTCAATCTACAAAATTCTTTATAATCAGCTATTTTCCTATCTGCTTCTATTGATTCCTTTGCGAGTACGTCAGTTATCAAAGGTAGATTTGCTGGATCAGCCGATGGTGGCACATGCGACCAAAGTGATATGATTTTTTGCATCACATTGCTTTGTAATGCTCTCAAGCCCAATTCGCCCATGGCTAAAACCCCTCTTGAGATATTTGCAAAGTCTGCCAACAATTGTTGCGTAAGCCCAGTAGCATCTCTCAGTTCGATCATATCAAGTTCTTTTGTTGCAAATTTACTTCGAAGCAAAAAAAAGAAACAAAAATGTTGCTAATTTCAAACGAAAAGAAAATTTGCAACAAAAGCGTTGCAATAAAATTGTTGCAAATACTTTAGAAACAATAAAAAAGCAACAAAGCTGTTGCAAATTCCCTTTCAATTCATATTCTGCAACAAATCTGTTGCAGAATATTCGCTCAAGCCAAAAATGCAACAATTTACTACGTGTGAGTAACCCATCCATTAATGATTGCCGATTGGCCTTAGGGAAGCTGAACTCATTGCAACGGATATACAACTTTACTGGTTTTTGTTTCATCAATAATGGTCAATTTGGGTTTTCCGTTTTGGGCTTCGTAAAATACATCTGCTGGTTTATCTAAGGATAAATAAGGCTTCCCGTTCTTTGAAAGTGAAATAAAACCAGTGGCCGCAAGTTTTTCCACGCCTCCACTTTTCCCAATTTTTATTACTGCCCCTTCCTTGCATTTGCCTTTAAACGCATTGATTCCAGCTTTAACCTCAAACTCCATTAGTGAATCGGCGTTAAATACGTTGTTATTGGTGAAAGTAAAAGATCCATCCTCATTTTCTACTCCATTACGAATAGGATTAGTAGAAATACCTAAGTCCTGTATTTTATCAATTGAAAATGATTGCTCTACCGCTTTATTACGTATGTAATCCCACTCATCTGTAATACTTTGCCCTTCAAAATCATATGTTGCTCTTCCTTCCACCATCAATTTCCCACCTTTGTCAACGTATTGTTTCAGAAAGTTAAGGGTTGATTTTTTTGAGTATTCAGGATACAAAAACACAACAGCATCGAAAGTATGCCCATTGATGGTTGGCTTCCCGTCTTTGTTTATCACTAATAATTTATCATCAATCACATTGGTGGGAAACAATGCGTTCAGATAACCCATTTCCCATAATTTTTGAGCTTTCTTTTCTATTTCAATGTTGCTGATATCGAATTTGTTTCGTTTAGATTCATCTGGAAACCAATTTAATTGTTCAGGCATACCGAAAAGCACCAACAACTTTATTTTCGGGAAAGATGGATTAAACCGATTCATCAACCTTGTAAAATTTTCCACTTTATTAATCGAAGCCAATGAGCCCAAGCTATCTATTCGCGCGCCGAACATGGATGAGGCCACAGAAAGATAATTGGTGCGAATACCATAACGTAAATCACTCAAGGTTTTCGTTACGAGTTTTTTTAGGTTATGGGTATAGAACATGTTATACATCGCATTTTGGTGGTAACTCATTCCAATTCCCAACTGAACGGGAGTGGTCATATACTCATCCGAATGCCCATAATCTCTTTTTACACGCCACCAGTTTAACCCTGTTTCCCAAACCTCATCATTGTTCAATGCGTTGTGACGCGTATTGTGAAATCCAATGAAAGTATTTTTACCAAACAATGATTTGCTCATTTCATACATCGCTAACTGTGTTCTTTCTGTGGTTCCACTCATTGCTAGCATATACTCGTTGATTGCTTTTATTCGTACTTCAGGCTTTCCTATTGGCGCATATCGCATGTCAAAAAGCGTTTTTTCCAACTCATTCCCAGTGCTTTGTTTAAATTGTTTAGACATTGGCAAAGAATACCTTCTTCCTCTATATACCTCCCCTTTTTTCAGCGTCCATTCAGGCTTAATGTCCAAATTACAATACTCATCAAGCGATACACCTCCTAAAGGAATGTCGGAATAGGCCGTTAATACCTTTCTTAGCTTTATACTATCCTCATTGCTTTCACAACTTGAATAATTATAGTAATGCTGAGAAAGTATATAAACCGTATAATCCTTTAATTCTTTTCCAGCATCTATACTTACCTGTAATGTACCTTTTTCATCTACAGCCTTTGCCTTTTGAGTAATGTCTAATAATGTAGTAGCATCAAAAACCCACTCACTTATTTTTTTGAAAGCATATACTTTGAGAATATCGCTTTTAATCAACAACGATGGATTTCTTATATAATCAGCTTGAACCGTATAATTTGCCGTACCATTTTCGGAAAGAACCATTTCCCCTTCCTGTATCATTCTTGTAGTATTCTCTAAAGAAACCTTTTCAGAGGATTTATTTGGAAACAATTGTAACCCTATACGAATTCCTTTTTCCTGAGCATATTGAACCATGTCCTTCAAAATGGGGTACATGGTTTTCACATCAAAAAGATTCACTTGATTGTTTCCCTGACAGGTTAAAAACAACATGTCGAATTTACTTTCCCGGGCTAATGTGTCGATTACCAGACGATACTTTTTGTTAACCAACATGTCCTTATTAAAAAACCAATAAGCCATTTGAGGATGGTTTTGGTTCTCCATATTTTTCACGTACGCAACACTCATTTTTGCATTTTGAGCCTGAATGTTGCAAACCACAAGCTGTGCAAGGACGATAACAAACCCAACGAAAGTTTTCAAGTTAATATGCTTCATTTTAAATTCGGTATTATGTTCAAACCTTTTATACTTTCCAAAGTGCTATTTACAATTATCTAAAAGAAGCAGCCAAGCAGTTGTCTAAGTTTAGTTTATATGGAATATTAAAAGCCCAAAAGATTGTAACCGCTTACTATAAATTCTTTGGATAGCCTCCCAATGGCAATAAATTGGTTGGGACACTTAAGTCCAATGAATTCCAAGTTGCTTTCAGTTGATTGTTTTGGATATCAAAGGCAGGTTTAGCTTTTAGAAAAGTATCAGATGC
Source organism: Chitinophagaceae bacterium (assembly GCA_027486835.1). GTDB lineage: Bacteria > Bacteroidota > Bacteroidia > Chitinophagales > Chitinophagaceae > Parasediminibacterium. The sequence continues at coordinate 21,799 of JAIXOJ010000010.1, read as the reverse complement.
GCTTCCCATCGAAAAGGTGAATGCCCAAATGGCTTCTTTGATTTGAGTTAAGTCAAACTCTTTTTCACCCCCTGAATAAATCACATAATCCACCCAAGCATCTTTCCCATTTCCACCTTTTTCCCAATGTCCTACTGCTCCGTCAAATGATGCTTTGAAGAATTGGATATTAAATTGCAAACCATCTAAGTGGATGGAAAAACTATCGTTCTCTTTTTCAGGTAAAGTCATTAATTCCTTTTTGGAGGTTCGTCCAAACAACAAACGAATACGGAAATCCTTGGCTTTAATTTTTCCGCTTTTGATGGCATCTCCGCCTAGATGTGTGTTGCCGCCATAGAGAAACAGGTTAACTCCGCCCAATACGGTATTCTCTTTTTGAGCGGTATAAAGTGCTGCGGAACTAAAGTCGTAATTGTTCCGTAAAAACTGTAATTGTAAAAACCTTGGACTTTTGGAGCTACCCCAGTAAGCAGTGAAAGGTCGCCTTTGGTTCCACAAACAACTACGATTGGCTGTGGCTAAGTTGTACTTTTCGGCCATATAGCAGGTGCCGATTACCTGCAGCGTATCTGGGATAAAAACATCCACTTCGGTACGTGGATAGCTTGGAGCAAGGTAATAGTTGTATAATTTATCAGGCAATTGGTGATTCAAGATGATTTTATCGGCCTTTTCCTTTGCGTCGCTGCTTAGTACGATTTTGCCCTTTGATGCTTTATAGAGCAAACCATAATAAGAGGTACCCCATGCTTCGTTAATCAAGGAAAAATAGGCTCGGCTTTGTGGCCCTGTCCATTGGGCGGTTGGTTGGTGAAAATGACGGGCAATCATTTCCCAAACCATCAAGTAAAGTTCATCCAACATTTTTTTAGCAGTAGGCTCTTCAATGTGCATTTTGAAACGACACAAATCATCCAACACCACCAAAGTATAATTACTGCTGTTATATTCGGGAAAGCCTTTTAATTTCAACGTAAAATCATAAAAGCGTAGCAAGCGTTTGGTGGCGTAGGTCTGTAACACTTTGTCATCAAATAAGTAACCTGTCATATAGGTGACATAAGTACCCATTACTGCTATATTGGTGTAATCAGGGCCAATGTTTCGCTTTTTAATACAAGCTGCAGCGTTGATAATGGCTTTTTTAATTTGCGGCTTGAGCGGTTCGGGTATTTTTTCTTGATACCCCATCCAAATGTTTAGCAATGAAACCCCACAGAAATCAGCCCAATTATAATCAGGTTTTTCCATTTTGTTCACGCTTACTTCCAGATAATTACCCCATAGACCAAATGTTTTAGAACCAGTTATAGTATCTTGTAAGGATATTAATTTTTCAATTATTGCAAATGCTTCACTCGTGCTTTCAGGTTCATCTTGTGTCAATAAATCTTCTGCGTACCAAAATGAGGAACGCACATCGTGCAGTTGTCCTGTAAGGTTACCATGTAATAGCGTATTATAATCTGTTGTTGAAACTTTTACGGTCAACATTTTTTCACTTGCATCATACGATTTGCTTTTGCCTTCAATGGTTTTAGCAAATGCGGCTTTTTGGTCGCTGGTCAGCTTAGCTGGTGCATATTTGATAAATCCATTATTGTATTGTGCATCGCACGAAAGAATCGATAGGAAAATGCCTATAAAAAATAACTTGAACTTCATTTATATCAGCGAAATTGTGTTTTAATAATTTATCTTATCCATAAATCTTGGACTTCCTCTTCACAGCCAACTCCTATGCAACTTTTCATTCAATAAGCGACAATCCTTCATCACATCTATTGAGTTTCTGTTCCAAAATCTTTACAGGATTTGCTAACCTTATTTTTCCCGCTACTAAAGATGATTACACTTTTGTTGATCCATTCCCTTAATCCTTAAGCAACTTTTTTCTTTCCCAATTGCCGCTCATTGTTTCAATTAACACAACATAGCATCCCTTTATCAAAGCTGATACATCCATTGATGTATTTACAAATCCATTCAATTTTTTACTTACCACTACCCTGCCCAATTCATCAACTATCGCAACTGAAACGATTCCTTTACCTGCTAGGTATAATCTATCCTTTGCCGGATTTGGATAAATACTTGTTTCAACGGACGTTATAGAAGGATTATTCAACGATACCGTTTTACTAAACACCTTATTCCCGTTTTTTTCTATTGCCACTACTCTATAAAAGAATAATCCATAGGAAGGCAGTTCTGCATCTATAAACTCATATCCAACATTAGCAGCACCTCTTTGCTTAACTGTACCGATACTTTTAAAAGAATTATCCCCTATTTGTCTTTCCACAATAAAGTGGCTTATTTCTTTTTCCTCATTGACTTCCCAATTAATTACTGCCTTGCTGTTTTCTCTTTTACAATTGATATAGCTAAATACTATCGGGAGAGGGGTGGATTTGCCAATTAATAAAACAAAACGGTTGCCTCCAAAACTTGCTGTATCGTTAGTTATGGTGAACTGATAGCCCTTGTTTAAATCAATGGATTGTGTTTTGCCTAAATAATTGTCCTTTAATTGGTATTGGGTGCTGGCATCAAAGCCTGTTATTTCCTGAATTTGTAGATTAAATACTCCAACTTTATTACTACTAACATTTAAATGAATAGTATCGGTGGAATTGGTTAAAGACCGTGTAGCAATGGCTAACGAATAAGCATCTTTTGTACTAGTAAGCGATTGATTGCCCCCTCCTAGTGCAATGGCATCCCATTCTTCATTGTAATTCTTTGAACCAAAAGTGTTGTAACGCAACGCGCATTCATCTAACTTAATATTGGCCGTATCATAAAATCCTAACCTCAGTACTTGAAGGTTATTGAAACCGAAGTATTGAAAGTTGGGTACTAAAGAATCAATTTTATGGGACTCCTTAAAGGTTAGGCTGGTACCTGTTTTGTTGGCTTCCACAAAAAAAGCTTGCCCAATGGCAATATAATCAGCATTTGTACCGTTGTATCCTGCGGCTGGATTGTTTACTAAGCCATTAGAAAAAGTGGTGTAGTTACCATTACCATAAGGACTATAAGTCCACAACTTATTGTTGATGGTTGTATTGGAAGCCTTTAATGCGGCGAAGCTGATTTGATTAGGGTAGGGATTGGCCAACAAAGTATAGAGGTGTTTATTGGTGTCATTCAGATTAATTGTAAGGTCGCCTTGGGTTAATACACCAGTTGCGTTTAAAACAACTGCTGTTGGTGCTGTTGGTGTAATGCTCGACAATTGATCCAAACAAGTGCTTGCATTTCTATCGCCTCTGATATTTAATCGGTAACCCTTTCCAGGAGTTAGGTTGGTATTAATGGTATTGGGTATTGTTAGCCATCTAGTTCCATTGATTTGGATGGCGTTGTAATCAAACATACTGGGCGTATCGGTTGGCGTTTTGTCAAATCCATTGCTGTTGAATCGGTCTGTTGTTCCACCATTGCCATTGGTGCTACCGCAAACTGCCCCACCGCTGCCACTTCCTGTTATGTACATCTGTTTTTGCCAGGCATTGCTAATTGGCTGAGCTACAGAACTACCAATAAAACTATATTTCCTAGCGCCTTTGGCAGGTATGTACAATTGGGTAATTACATTTCCTGTGATAGTACCCCCCAATGTAGGTATCCTAGCTATGCCGTTGCTACTAGCAACTAGGGTAAGATTTCCAGATGATGCCAAAATGCCTGCTGTTACTTTGACTTGTTTAGTTACCTGCAAGGAATTTCCTAAAGTAATTCTACCAGTGGTATTGATGATAATCGAATTCAACGCATTGGAATTTCCATTGGATAATTGGGATAAATAAATAGTTCCTGATCCATTTAAAACCAAATTCGATTGGGCTGAACCGATGAAAGTACCCGTACCCAAAACTGAATCTTTAATATGGAGGGTATATCCATTGATATCCATACTGGCACCCGCTTGAAGTTTACATTTTCCTATGGTATCATTTCTGTTTAGTACTGGGTATCTTGATAATCCACTAGGTATAAGAATATCAACCGCAGCAGGAGGAGGTACACTATCCAACCAATTAGAATGTAAACTCCAATTGGTATTGCTTGCACCTGTCCAAGTATAATCAGAAACCAAAACAGATCTGGTTGCCATCCTATTGCCATCTTGGGTAATGGCAGTTATGGTAGTACTACCCAAACCAATAGCTGATACCAAACCAAGTCTATTAACTGTTGCTACAGTAGGGTTGCTGCTTGACCAAGTAACCATTTGATTGGTTGCTTTGGAAGGAATGATTTCAGCCTTTAATTGGATAGCTTCGTTTTTGCGCAAGGACACAGTTGCTGGGGCAATTGAAACACTAGTAACTGCCAATTTAGTAATTGGAGCAGGCTTTACGGGCATTTGTAAGGTCATTCCATTCCAGTTGGCGGTCATAACTCCCGAGGTGATAGTAGATGTTGCGTTTGAAGCAGTGGGTATCTCTGAACTTAAAGCACTTGCCGACAAAGTGAAACCTAAGGAAGCATCGGCCATTGCATTGAAATTGATGGTTGTTGAACTGCCGCTATATACCACATAGTCCACCCAAGCAGTTGTGCTGTTACTCCCTTTTACCCAATAGCCATCTGGATAACCCGAAAATCCAGCACTAAATAGATGGATTTTTATGGTCATACCATTCGTTATGAAAGTAAATGGGTCGAAACGATTGGTTGGTAAAGTGATACTACTTACTGAGGAAGGGGTACCCAACTCAAACCTCAATCGCAAATCGGTGGCAGTAATATCCCCATTGATATTATCCGTGCTGATGTGCGTATCCCCAAAATTGGTGGCTATGTTTATTCCTGCCAATACACTGTTCTTGTTTTGTTTGGAATTAAAAATGGCAGCACCAAAATCCCTATTATCATGAAGGAATCTAACTGCTAAATATCTTGGTGACAGCTTAGTACCCCAATAAGAAACACAAAATCTCCGTTGCTCCCAGCAGCTTGACCAATCGTAGCTCGAAAAAGAAAAATTGCTGGTCATATAATTGGTGGCAACTGTTTGTGGCCCATCTTTCTCAAATGCCCGAAATTGGTCAACAACCATTGCTGGATAAACGGGGTTAATGAAATAGGTATTCAATATATCCGTAGGAATATGATAATCCAATTTTACATCAAATTGATTAAAGCGATCGCCATAATCTATCAACCCACCAGAGGCCACATACAATACGCCGTACCAGTTACCATACAATTTGTCGGTTCGAGTAAAATAAGCCCTACTAATTGGCCCTACCCATTGCCCCGATGGTTTGTGCCAATGCTCGCCAATCATTTTCCAAGCCAATCGGTTAAGATCTGTTATTTTATCTAAGTCCGTTTGTCGCACCATGTATTGCTCCATTCGCATTAAATCATCCAGAAAAACAGGTGTATAATTATTGCTGTTGTATTCGCTGAATGTGCCCTGTGCCATGTTATAATAATAAATCTCTTCGAATTTATTTTGGGCAAATATTTTCATCGATGGGATGTCAAAAATTTGAGAAGCCAAAAAGGCACAGTTGGTCTCCATGAGAGAAATATTGGTGTATTCAACCCTTGTATTTTCTGATTGACATTTTGTGGCCGAACGAATAATGGCTGTTTCCATACTATCCAGCACACTAACGGAAAACTTGCTGCCATGATGGGTATAAATATCAATTAAAATTACCCCTATAAAATCTTCCCAAGCACCATTCCATTGCCCATTTACATCCTGAATAGCCAATAAGGCCGAAATGATGTTGAAAGCTTTTGTTTGCTCTGCTGGATCGCCTTCGTCGAGCAAAGACATTGCAAAACGTGCTGAATTGACATAATCGTAAGGAGCTGTTGCGCCAAATAGATTTACAGCGGGATTAAAAGCACCTCCAATCTTGGCCTGCCAAGCATTTGCCCAAACTTTCTGGTCGGCTGAAACTGTAGCGGGGGCATACTTTACCACACCATTGTTGAAAGTTGGCGTAAATCCCGCATGGGCAAGATCAATAACTGATAGAAATAATAAGGAAAGAATGAAACGCTGTAAAACTCTTTTCATAATTTAAAATATTACTGGTACAAGGAATGGAACTGAAATATCGTTAACTATAGGTTTGAACTTACCCTATACTTAATTTCTAATGAAGTTGTCTAATCTCTGTTTGCGCTGCACGCTACACCCATTGGGTGTATAAAAGTTTTTCGCAGTAATTAATTAAAACCCCACCCCAACCACTCTCCAAGGGCGAGGGGCAAAACGAAAACTTTTATGCCCCCATTTATCATTCAAATGCTAAGCAATTCTTTATTTTTTACCATCCCAAATAATCTCATCTTTTTTCGAAAATGACTGCCTTAGCTAAATCAATTTGTAAGACATACCAAAACTAGGAAATCATATTGTGCAGCAGTATGCGACGCGTTGCCTGCAAAAAAACTTACTCCCCCCAAAGCAAAACTGCTTACGAAGTGTTCGAAAGCATAAGTGCTTTAAATTCGGCAGTGGCTGTAAAGAAGTGATGGTTAATTCCGAGGAGGTGGATGGTTTATATCATTATTGTATCACTATCCTCTTTGCAAATACCTGCATTTACCAACACCAACCTCCTACATTTAATTTTATTGTCCAATCTTAACTACCCCACCCAATCCAGCTAGCTTTCCTGCCGCTCTTTCTATGAGAATGGTAATTTCCCTTTCTTTATCCGATGGCTCCAAGGACAGTTGAATCGCTGCTGGTTCAAATGATGCTTTTGTGAAAACCAATTTATTATCAATCCAAACCTCGGCTTTACCTGCAACCTGGTTTATTTGGAGCACCCCGCCTTGTTTTTGTTGAGCCATATAAGGGGTAAACTTTGCTCGATACATAGCAAACTGACTTTCGTCGAAGTTTTGCAGTGAGCCTGGTTTTACTGGTGCCCAACTATTCATGTCGTTATCAGCAATTTTTTGCGTGGGGTCGGGTTTAGCTTTAGCATAAGGTGAAATGCGCCATTTGTCAATTATTAATTCTGGATGTACAATAGCCACATAATTCAAGGATTCCGTTGGCAAAAGCGCAACTGTTATTGTAGCCGGTTTTAAATTGGGGGAAGTGGCGGTTAATTCGATTGGTTGCAATTTCCCTTCTATCGATTGGATGGTCACTTGAGCCAAGCCGTTAAATAAATGACGTTTTGCCGCAGTATCGGCTTCATGACTGTTGGGATCGCCATTGCCTACGCCCAATATTTTTCCAGATGTATTGATACTAAACTCAATGGGGTTGTTGGCGGTGGGTACCACCCTTCCTTTTTTGTCAATTACTTGCACAGTTACAGGAATCGCATCAGTACCATCATTTTTCATCGTGCCTCTAAAGGGTATGAGTTGAATGGCTACTGGTTCAACGGTGGTTTCTACTTTAAACCGAGCCATTTCTTTACCCCCTTTATAGCCAATGGCTTCTAATTTTCCTGGTTGATAGGGTACATTCCATGTTGCCATATCATAAGGGTCAATCTGTTTTTCTGCAATCAATTTCCCATTTAAATACAATTTCACCTGCTCGGCATTGGTAAGTGCCATTACTCTTATTGGTTTACCGATGCTATCATCTGGCCAGTTCCAATGTGGCACTAAGTGTAAAATGGGTTTGTTGTCTATCCATTGTGCTTGATGGAGATAATAGGCTGTTTTTGGAAACCCACATTGATCCATAATACCAAAGAAAGAACCCGCCGATGGCCATACAAAAGGGGTTGGTTCGCCACGATAATCAAAGCCTGTCCATACAAAACAACCTGCTACAAACTTGCGAGGGCCAATCATTTTCCATGCCTCCCTGTGGGTGTTTCCCCATCCTGGTTTTTCAGTGTCATATGCTTCAAGGATATTTTTACTCCTATCGGTTTTATATTCCCCTCGTGTCATTAGCCCAGAAACGTCTTCCGAACTTGTAATGGGTTTCTTGGGATTTAAGGAATGAAACTTATCGTAGTTCTGCATTTTATAATTAAAGCCCACCAAGTCCACCGCTTGCGATACATTAATGGGTTCAAAATGCCCGCCTAATTGAGCCGCCATCACTGGTCTTGTGGTATCCAATTTTTTCACTTCAGTACTCATCCTGCGAACCATTTCATAGCCATTTTCCGTCCCCTCCATTGGCTCCTCATTAAAAACTGACCAAAGCATAATACTTGGATGATTGCGATCTCTACGCACCATCCACTGCAATTGGCGTATATATTCTGGCGAAGTATTAAAATTCCTATTTTCTCCCATCACCAAAAAGCCCAAACTATCACAGACATCCAAGAATTCTTTTGCTGGGGGATGATGTGCGCAACGATAAGCATTGGAACCCAATTCTTTCAATTTACGAATCCGAAAATCCCATAGCGAATTTGGTACTGCAACACCTACAGCAGGCATATCCTGATGATTGCAAACACCTTTTATTTTTAGGTATTTGCCATTGAGAAAACATCCTGAATCGGCAGTAAATTCAATGGTTCTAAAACCACAATGGGTGGTCAACTGATCTACCAGTATGCCGTTTTCTTTTATTTCAGTTTTTACTTTATAAAGCGTTGGCGTTTCCAAAGACCAAAGCTGGGGATTAGAAACGGTTAAGGAAAGTTGCGCACTATTTTCTAACAATGGAAGTATGCTAAGGTTAGTACTTGCACGCGTTATTTCTTGATTTGATTTATTAAATAAAGTCACTTCAACACTCACATTTTTCTTTTGCTTGGTTATGTTATAGAGCGTTACTTCAGCAGGTATTTCCCAAGAATTGTTTTCTTTCTTTACTGGATGCGCATAAACACCATCCGTAATAATGTGTACGGGCGAACGTTTTACCAACCAAGTGTTCCGATATATTCCAGCACCCTCGTACCACCACCCTTCTTGAACACTGGCATCCACCCTAATAGATAAATTGTTGATTTCATCGCCAAATTTTGCGTAGGCTGTAATGTCTATATAGGAGGAGGTGTAGCCGCAAAAATTGCGATGGAGCATGGTGCCATTAAACCAAATGGTGCAATGTGTAGCGATGCCATCTAGTTGAATTTCAAGGTGTTTTCCTCGGTCTTTTTTATCTAGTTTAAAATTTCTCCTATACCAGCCTATCCCTCTTTTTCTAAATCCTTGTGCCACGTTTGCTGTAGAATCAATTGGGTTTTCTACCGCCCAATCATGAGGCAAAGCAACTATTCTCCATTCGCTATCATCAAAATCTGGAGCTGCTGCCCCATAAGCTTTGCCGGCTTTAGCACTCTGATAGGTCATTCGATGCCCAATTATTTCTGGAAAAGGAATATCGCCTTTAAAAAAACGCCAGCCTTTGTTGAGTGACAGGGTTTCTGTAGGTGCATTTTGAGCCGTTATAACAAACGGAAGACAACAACAAATGAGAATGGTTACACAATAAAGAAGGGGACTGCTTTTTATCATTAAACTAAGTTTCACACTAATAAATACAAGGTTAACAAAGCAAATAAACGCTTTATCCAACTCAAAACATACTTGCAGCAGGCTGTCCGACACTCGGACAATTCAAAACATCCTTGCAGGAAGCTGTCCGACACTCGGACAATTCAAAACATCCTTGCAGGAAGCTGTCCGACGCTCGGACAAGTCAAAACATCCTTGGAGCAGGCTGTCCGACACTCGGACAACTCAAAACATCCTTGCAGCAGGCTGTCCGACAATCGGACAACTCAAAACATCCTTGCAGCAGGCTGTCCAACGCTCGGACAACTCAAAAATGCTTTACGGAGACTGGCCTTTATGTTGGTCATTGCAGTATCAGTAAACTTATTTTCCTCTACGAATGTAATTATCATTAAAATATTTTCTACCAGCGTTTACAACGGTTAGCAATTGTTTGAAAAGTTCCACATTGGGGTGCTTTTTACTTTTTGCCATAGCTAAAATATATTCTACCGTGTCATTGTAAATAATGATTAATTCCTTTCTTACTGCCTTTAAATCCAAAGGTGTTTCCTTCAATTTGTCAGCAACCCTTGTGGTGAATAAGGCTTTGAAATCATCATTAGTTTGTTGAATCTTGGCTACATATTTTGCCAACCCCAACTTAGTGATATGTGCTTTATATTTTGCTTCACTAAGGTTAACAAGAATTGCGTCAATAGCTGCTGATTCTGCCTCAAAATTTTTACGTTGCACATTACCAAAAGGTTTAAGCATGTTCAATAGGCTCTCCGCTGCATCCACTTCTGCTTCATCATCAGCTTCATGTGCAAGTCTAAGGGCTTGCATAAAAATGGCAATTGCCCTGTCCCTTAACTTATCTGCATTAAACAATTTAAGGGTGTAGTCATTAGCACCACCTTTTCCCAAACCATTTTTAAAAGTTGTACCTTTTTCATACAAATCAGACAAATAATCTGTTAATGTAACATCAGTCATTTTGGATTTGTCGATATTATTATCAATATCATACTTTAAACGAACTGGTAATTCTGCCAATTCTTCATAACCAAGGTTTGTAACAGCTAAGGGTGCTAATGAAAATACCATAATAGAATCAATATGCAATTTGCAATAAGAATAGATTAGGATGCGAATATAAAAAACTGAATGAAAAAACCATATTCAAATCCATCTACAAGATGCTCAATCCGGTTTTAATCCAATCGTATTTGACATCAATATTGCTATAGCAAATAAAACAAAACCAGTTATTTCATTTTCACCATCTCACTCCCCGCTAGTAAAAAAGCCCCTACCCCATACACTTCCGTATCCTCAAAAGCAACCTTTGTGGGGTCTGCCCCTATTTCTTGCACCCATCCTAATTTCCCATCGGGATGAATGGCCGTGGTTAATGCTTGCCATCCTTTCTGAGCTATGGGCTGAAATAAAGTTTTATCTAAGTACCCATTATTGATGCCCCAAGCCAAGCCATAAACAAAGAAACTTGTAGAACTTGTTTCAGGAAAAGGATAGGTTTTGTAATCCAATAAACTAGGATGCCAAAAGCCTTTGTCGTCCTGCAAATGGGCAATGCGTTGTATCATTTGCTTGAAAAGGGCTATGTACTTTTGTTTAGAAGGGTGTTTTTCTGGCAAATTATCAATGATGGTGGTCAAACCACCAATTACCCAACCATTACCCCTTGCCCAATACACATTTTCTCCGTTCGCTTCTTTTTTTGATTTGTAGCGGGTGTCTCTAAAGAATAGACTATCATTTTTATTGTATAGCGTATCATAAGTTGTCCAAAATTCTTTGTCCATGAATTCCAATAATTTTTTATCGCCCGAAATTTTTGCCACCCTTGCAAAAGTGGGCGGTGCCATAAACAGCGCATCGCACCAACTCCAACGGTCTTGGTTGTTAGCCACAGTAAAATCTAATGGGGTTTTCTTTGGATTGTCTATAACATATTGAAGACTTTTTTGGGTCGGCGTAATCATTGCTTTGTCCTTGAATTTTTCATATAAACCAGCATACAATTGACCAACACATATATCATCGGCATGATAGGGTTTAGGTCCTAATTGCCATTGGTTTTGCTCACCTATATTTTTAAGAAAATTCCAGTAAAGAGTGTCATTGGTTTGCTTAGCTATTTCGAGTATTCCATTATAAAGCACCCCGTTTGTCCAAGCCCATAATTTGTGGTCATCCGGCCATTTATACACTTTTTTTACCGACTCGTCAAAATGCAACAATTGCCAGTCTGCCACAAGCCTCATATTGGTTTTAACATCCAAAGGCATTTTGCTGTAATAATTCTTTTTGACTCGATGGTCAATCAAGATGTTGTTCTCTACCACCACTTGTTGCCAAGGTTGCAATTTTCCCACACCTCCAATCAACGCTTTGTCTGAATTGAAGTCTTGGTTGGCAATGCAAGTGTTATTCTTAACAATAAATTGATCAATTCTTGCTTTGTCCTGATCTTGGCTATAAGCCACCAAAATCATGGGTTGAAGGCCATTATCGGGTTTCTTTGTCAATGTGTTGATGTTGCGCATCACCACATTCATGGTATAATCTTGCCTACATTGGTTTCCTTCTATAACCACTGTTTTTGTACTGCCTTCCGTATTGGTTTGCGCCCAATAAGCGATGCAAAGACCTCCGCAACAATTCCAAACTTTATTATTTCTTACTATCCCCGCATTCCTTAGAGAAATTCCTTGTCCATAAAAACAATTATAAACCGTATTGTTTTCCACCAAAATATCACGTGCTTTTAGGTACATGCCATGTCGTGCAAAGGGCAATTGTGTAACGCCTAACCCAATATCATGAATCAGATTGCCCCGAACAATACCACCTTTAAATGGCAACACTTCGTCCACTTTACTTTGATCTCCTGAAACCTCAAATTTCAAGGCATCATCATAAGTATAAGCAATGCGGTTGTTCTCTATAATTATGTCACTTGTTTTGGTGTAATCATCCCCATTTACTTTTATTCCTTGACCAAAAACATCGGTAATATCACAATCAGCAATCACCACTTCTTTACTATTGAATAAGTAAATCCCTTTAGATTCAAAATGTCCTCTTTTTTGGGGATAATCAGCCGAGTCTTTGGGTAATAAAGAACCTTTCACATAATCAGACAAAGCCTCACTGCCCACATGTCTTACCACACAATGTTCAATGCGGATGTTTTTGCAATCTTTCAACTCAATGCCGTTCTTACCATTAACATTGGTTATTTGGCAATTTTTAATGAGTATGTTTTCTTTACCACTAAGTGCGAGCCCTTTGTCAAACACTTTTCCATCAATAGTTTCACTCCATTTTTGGGCATAAGAAACAATAAAAACAGTTACCATCAATAATGATAATAGTGTCTTTTGTAGTACTTGGCTTCTAGCCATAAATTCATTTATTTTCAACGTTAAGTAACTATAACTAGTCAAACTCTTTGTTTTCATGTTCAAATTTTGTTCAAACAATAACCATCTCTGCACTTGCTTAAGTTGTATTAATTCTCAGTAATTGATGTCTTTTAGCGTATTCTTTTTAAATCATCAACAGCTTCAGGCTGATCTAAAGATTCTTTTTTTAACAAGATTAGAAAATACCGAGTTGAAATGAAAGCATTTTAAATCAATAACAATTCAACGATTGACAATATTTACATTACCCTCTGTTAATCTTTAAATTCCAACTCTGCCAACAATTGCGCATAGAAGCCCATTCCGAATTTCAGGATAGAGCCTTTTGTTTCTCGTTGGAATTTTTCGCCCCCAGTAGGTCGGTTACAATGTGCCACACAAGTTAAAAAACCGTCTGGCGTTAATCTGCTTTCAAGGGCTTTGAGGGCTTTTCGGGCAATTACTGTGTATTCTTTTCCAAGCCAACCCCTGCGAACACCAATTGCCATTGCGGTGGCAATGCCAGCTGTGCCTGAAGATTCGGGGGCTGTTTCGGGTTCGCAAGCAAACATGTGCCACATTCCTTCTGCATCCTGCAAATCAACCAAATGCTTTGCTGCCCTTTGAAATTCCATTATTAAATCGGCTGGCACTTCGGGCAACACATCCATCGTCTTGGCCATACCTAAAAAATACCAAGCATTGCCCCTTGACCAATGTTTATAGGTTCGCAAAGGGTTCATCCCGAATCTATATCTGAGCCATTGATTGCCGTTGGAATCTATCAAGTATTTCGCCCTAAAACGAAGCCCCTTTATTGCTTTTTCTGCCAACTCGGGTTTATTCAATTGTTTTGCTATGACTGCCAAAGGCCAAGAAACAGTATAGTTGCCCTCCGCAGCTATTTGATTGTGGTCCACCACTTCACCCATTTCATTTTCCCTGCTTTTCCAAAACAACACTGTATTTTCTATCTCAGGATGATAGGGTTGGCTAAATGCCAATTGAGCAACGCAAGATGTGTTTTCAATACTTGGATAGGTATGCAAGGGTTCGCCTTTGGGAAAATATTGGTTCAATAGATTATCTAAGGCTTGTTGATAGGGTGTTGGATTTTTTGCTTTTGAAGCCAACGCAGCTAATCCATCTAATACACATCCACCTTGCCAACCGTATCCATCAACGCCCGCTTTGGTTATAAACTGTCTTAGAAATTCTTCCCTTGGTGATAAAGTACCTTGAATCAACAAATGCGGACATAGGGCATCGGGTACATCCTTTTCCGGAACAAAAAAACTAATGGAATCCCCTTTACCCCTTGAACGTACTTCTACCCCCAATTTCAAAACAGCGTCTATCTTGTTGGTTGGAATGGTTAGTTCAAAAAGTTGAAAGTCTGTTGTCATAGAAATATCCATCGTCCCTAAAAGTTCCCCATTGGGCAAGGTAATATCCAAATACTGCCAATAACGTAAGCCAGAAGCGGTTGCAAGCCTTAATCTCGGTTCATGGCCCAATGATTTTTTATCTACATTATTCCATTTCAAAGCAAGTACACTTTCGGGAGCATCGGTTTGGATACCGATAGTTTTCCATGGAAAATATACACCCCCAACTTGTTTGTGGTTTTTTATTACCCCAGTGCCTGATAATTGGGCGACTGCATAAGCAGCGGGTCTTTTACTCATTTTAGATTGAGAAAAACCAGGCAACGAAAGCATAAGAATAACCAACCCAATCAATATTTTCATTTTAAACATATTTAGTAACAATAAAAATTAAATAAACCAACATATACCCAATCAATGCCCTTTCTCACAATTTATAAATGGCATAAGAAAAACCATCACAAACAATAGTTAGATTATTTTCTTGCTTTTTTATCTGAACTTTCTCCTTAATAATTGGAGTTGGTTTAACAGTAGTGCTTAATGGTATGGTAGCAGAAGATTTATTTTTACTTGGATTAACAACCACCAAAAACTTATCTTTTCCAAAAGACCTTGTATAGACCAAGGGATAGGTATTTTCTTTGGCATAAACAAATTCTATTTCACCCATATTACCCAATGCTTCATGCTTTTTACGCAATTGGATGAGTGATTTTGTGAAATTGAACAATGAATTGGGTTGTACAATTTGCTCGGCTACGTTGATGTGGGAGGCTTTTTTATCTATTGGTAGGTATAACTGATTGGGTTTTGCATTTGAGAAACCAGCATTGGGGTCATTGTTCCATTGCATGGGTGTTCTTGTGCCAGCTCTGTTGCCAAGAGGATTGCCATAAATGTCATTCATGCCCACGAGCAAACTGCCTTCTTTATCAGGCAAATTGCTTATAAAGGGCATCCCTATTTCATCCCCATAATAAATGAAGGGTATGCCTTTTAGGGTAAGCAAAAAGGTCATCACCACTTTTAATTGTTCTTGGGAATTTCGGTTGCCAGCGTGTGGGCGTTGGATATCGTGGTTGGCAGTGGGTACTGAAACAAAGCCATTATTACCAACAGCATTTATTTGATGTAAATAATTTTCAACAAACTCTATTGGCGAACCATTGCCCTCGGCACTGAAATAACAATCCTTTCTATGAAAAACCCCTTCTTCATTAAAGAAGAGAGAAGGAAAGCCTTTTACGCCAAAATGAATCATGAAGTCAATCATAAAACCAGCTTTGATTGCTTGTTCTGGATTCCCCCACTCCGAAATCAAAACGCCCTCTGGATATTTATCTTGGAATTTACCCCTTATTTCTGCCCAAAGCTTTCCAGTTTCCACAAAATCAACATCTCGCTTAATGAGTGAAGAAGCCATATCAACTCTAAAACCATCTGCTCCCAATGTCATCCAATAATCCATGATAGCAAACAATTCTTTTCTTGAATTTTGGGCGGCAGTGGAGTTTACCGGCTGTTCCCAAGGATTTTCAATAGTGGCAAAACCATAATTTAAGGCAGGCTGGCAATCAAAAAAGTTCTTCATAAAATATTCCTTCCTTTCCCCAGTGGCCTTTACATAAGCTGAATTTTCATCTTTTAGTGTTGGAGTCCAGATGTATCTATCTGTATAAACACCTTCTTTTTTAGTAGATTTCTTAAACCAAGGGTGTTGGTCGGAAGTATGGCCTGCTACCAAATCAAGACATACTTTGATACCCCGTTTATGGGCTTCTTGAAACAATTTTTTTAAATCATTATTTGTGCCATACCGAGGGGCTACTTTATAATAATCTATCACATCATAACCCGCATCTTTAAATGCAGATTCAAAACAAGGGTTGAGCCATAAAGCATTGCAGCCCAAGGATTGTACATAATCCAGCTTTTCAATGATACCCTTTACATCACCAATACCATCACCATCTGTATCCTTAAAACTTTGAGGATATATCTGATAAAAGACGGCTTTTTCTAACCATTTGGGTGCTGGTTTGGGTTGGGCGTAAAGCTGTGAATGAACCAAAAAAACCATTATCAATTGAACACATTTCAAAACCACTCTTCTGTTCATTTTTTAAATTAAATAAGCCATTATTTGTTTGTGAAATTCAAAAGTATCAAGATAATATCAGTTTTCATTCTTTGTCAAGAATTCAATTCTTTAAGTCAATGCGCTAACTTGAATGGAGAACTAAACAATCTGTTACCATTTTCTTTACTAAGTACTTCTATTAAGAATACATGAATGCCAACCCCATTGAGTTGTAAAGCATAATTGCGTGTTTCTCCTTCATGTTTTATAATTTGTTCAAAAAAACGTTTGCCATCTATACTATGAATGGAAACAAAATAGCTTCCTTTTTTTACCTCCTTAAAGCATAACTGAAGAGTATTGTTATTTGAATTGGCGGAATTAATAAAAATGTTTGGAGTTCGTTCTTTGTTTTCATGCTGCATGAAAATCAGATTGCTATATGTAAAATCCCCAACAACATTTACTGCCTTTATTCTATAGTAGCTTTTATCATCCAACAAATCGTTATCTACAAATTCAATATCCTGATTCACCAATGTACTTGCTTTCAACGTGCCTATTTTTTCAAAAACAATTCCATCCATAGACTTTTCAATGTCATAAAATATTATTGTTGAACCTGTTTCATCTTTCCATCTAAGCTTCACCAATTGATTAGTCAGTTTTGCTTGTAAGGTTATGCCTGCTATAGGGAGTGCTATTGGCTTGAAAACAACCGCAAACCGGTTTTGATAGCTTGCTTTGATGGTGGTGTCCACATTTATATCAAAATTTGTCGTACTGTCTCTGATAGGGTTCAAGGTATTTAGATATTTATCTACCAAGAACAGCGAAAACCCTACATTGGTAAATGCTTTCGCATCAATTTGCAAACGATAGCCCACCATATCGCTCAATTGGTCTATTCGCAAAAAAATACTATCGCCCGATGCTACCGGCTTTCTGCCATCAATACTAAATTGATTGCTGCCATTGATTATCGAGAGATTGTTGATGGATAAATTATCGAAACTATTATCAATTTTTAAAGCATCTTCCTTGCCAATTCCATTGCTAAACGTTATTGAAAAAACAGCCACCGCTGCATCCATTAACTTATAATCCGTTCCGTTTTTCTTTAATAAATTGATATATAATTTGCTATAATTAGGCGATGCGCCAAAAACAGCAGTCTTAGTAGCGGTATCAGATTTATCGGTCTCTTTTATAACCAATTGTGGACTCCCCGCACTCGCAGTTTGTACAAAAAAAGCTTGCCCAGCTTGGACAAACCGCCTGTACATTGCAGGAAAATTGCTTACATCGCTTACTGGATTGTAACTAAAATAGGCACCCACGGAACCAAACGAAGGGTCGAGGTAATAATAGTTTGGTTGGATATTGGTCAACTGTCCGTTCTCATAAACTTGTTTCCAATCTATTGGGCAAACGTAAGGATTGGCGACAGAACTAAAGCCATTCGAAGTGGCGTTCAGACCAAAAGCACTTGATTGATAAGTTGTTCCTGATATACTGTTTTGAATGCCTGCGGTACTAAATGTTACTGTTCCTGTTATCAATTTTCCAATTGTCCTCAGTGTAGTTGAACTTACCATAGGATAAATTCCATTGCTGATAGGATTGATTGGGGTTGTGAAAATATTAAAACCCCTGTCCCCTCTTATCAAAAATCGATAGCCTAAATAGGGGTTTATTTGTTCAGAAGTTGTATTGGTCAAGGCAGACCAAGTACCTGATTTATAATAATAAGCAGATTTCACGGCGTTGATGCTTCTATCAAATCCAGTTGTATTATCTGCACTGTTCACCGTGCCGCTTGGAAAAGGAGTGCCGCCTGTAATAAAAATGCCATAACCAGTATTAGTGTAACTGCCTCCTTCCTGCCAATTGCTAAATACCGAACCTGCTTTGAACACACCAGCCCCAATGTCCCGATAAGCCCTAAAACCATTAGGTATAAATCTTTCTACCGTTACATTACCCAAAACTGCTCCAGTTGCCTTACCTACAATTGCGGAATTGGCAATGGAGGTACTTTTTAAAGTGAGAAAGCCATTGGTATTAAAGGTTCCGGCAGTTGGTGTTAAAACTCCAGTAATTTGTAACGCATTACCCAAACTTAGGCTGCCGCTATTAGTTCTGTTAATGGTAAGCTTGTTCAACACATTGCTTACTCCCGCATTCGTTTGATCAAAATAAATTGTTCCCAATGCCCCACCACCACCGACCAATAAATTGGAAGTAGAAGACCCTGTAATGGCTCCCAAACCATTCATTGCACCATTGATAGTTAGTGTTTTTTCATTGATACCCAGTTTTGCCCCACTTTGTAAATTCAAGTCACCCACAGTTCTATTTATATCCAATAAAGGATAGTTTATTGCTGCTGTAGGAATATAAATAGCAGCTCCACTTTTGGGGATACTACCATTCTGCCAGTTGGTAGAAATCGACCAATTAGTATTGGTTGCCCCAGTCCATTTTGCAATATTATAAGCACCGGCATCTAAACTTCCGCCTACTCGTTTATTGTTTTCAATATCATTGGTTGGAAAATCAATTTCAGTATTTGCATAATTTATAGCACCTGAAGAACCCGCCAATCGAAAATCGAAATTTGCTCCATCAACAAAGCCATTAAAATTGGAGGCGGTATAGTTACTTGTATTTTTTGCTAAAGCAGTAACGGAATTAACCGTAACATAATTACTCAAATACTTTGGTGTATTAGCAACAGTTCTCAAATCAACAATGTAATTGCCATATACTTTGACATTATTGTAATTAAATCCTATAAAAATGACAGGAATCGTTGCATTTGTTTGTACAGCATTATACATCACAACCGTATTGAACCTAACTATAAAATCATCAAACTTCTTACCAACAGTTGTATCCCAAGGATTGATAGCCAATAATCGCACATCGGTGCTGATCGGTCGAGTATCTGCCACACTTTTCATGTTTTTGGTTTGATAAAATACGTTGTTTTCAACTATTAGCTTATTGCTAGGGCCTGCAGGCTTTTGCGGCCAATAGCTAAAAGGTCCTGTTCTCGCATTATAACATGTATTGCCACGTACCACACCTGTGCTTCGGATGGAAATACACTGTCCATCCCATGCATTGTAAACAGTATTACCTTCTACCAAGCAATCCCATGCCTTAACATACATACCATGTTTTGGAGAATTTTGCAGCGGAGAATCATCAGGACTTAACCCAGTATCATAAATTAAATTATTCAAAATTTTCACACCGGGTATGGGTCTATCATGGGTTGATTTTCCGGGTTCTACATCAACCGTACTTGTGCCATTTGTCACTATCCCACCGCCATCCACATCATAGATAGTAGAATTTTGAACAGTTATGTTTTTTGATAATGCGCCATCAATGTTCAAAGCACTTGAATGTCCATTTGGCGCACGGTGATGCCGGATGGTGATACTGTCAATCAACACATCCGAGAAATTATTGATTCTTAAAGCAATTCCTTGTGATGAAGAGTATTTAATGTTTTCAATCAGGCAATTTTTGATAATTACATTTTTGCAATCAGTTACCCCTAATGCAGGAGAAGCTACCATATTTTTAAAAGTACAATTCTCAATGGTTACATTAAATAGATTTCCTATTATTTGTTGCGAAGTAAAGGTTTGACCAGAAATCAATACAGGACTATCCGAAACCGTGATTTTCTTTATAGCCATGAATGCACCTGAAGTCTGAGTGTATCTTAACTGTACGGGAGTGTCAATTCCAATATTCACCTCCAAACTACCCCAAGTAGGCGATGGGAAATTTTTTGTAGCAACATCTTGCCAAGCAGTTCCATCCCAACGTTGTATTGTAAAAGCCTGAGTACCTACTACAAATCCTTCAAAAATTAATTGATTTACTTTACTGAACTTCGGTAAATAAATAATACTCGCAGTTCCGTTAGTCCGCAAAACTTGTGATGTTGTTCCACCACTTGGTGTTCTATTTTGCAAAATACAGTTTACAAAAGCAACATCAGCACTTTGGGTCAAGCTTGAAGTTAATCCTCCAGTAGGTAATGGCTGTACCCAACTTGTTGTAGAAGAAAAATCCACAACAAAAGGTGCAGATAAAGTAGGTCCCGTATAAATACCACTTGAATCATAATTTTGCCCGAATAAATGATTGGATACAAATAATATCCAAAATAAGAATAAATATCTTTTCATCCGTTACGCTAATTTAAAATTCAAACACCACTAATTTAATGTCCAATTTATTTCAAATAGACAAATAATTTTTATCAAACCTATTCCACGGCTTCGCCTCCCTCAGTCACAAGTGACCAGTTTTCCTTACCATTTTTTGTTTCAATACCAAGAAATATTGGCTAAAAGGTGATTAACTAACATTGGTAGAACTGCATTTTGCAGAAAAACTATAGTCTAGTTAACACATTTAAAATGAGTACTTCGTCTCAGAACAAGACTAATTATTTGCATTCACAATAAGTTTACCCGTAAAAAAACCTGTCAGGTTTCCAAAACCTAACAGGTTTAATACACTACAAAACCCAGCAGCCATGAACCTTTTCAAAATATTGCCTCTATTATTTATACCAAGGCAGTAGCAAGATTGATAAAAGAATATCATTGACAATCCACCAATTAAAAGACCTAGAACAATAAAAACACCTTTATCATTTCTCAAATTGCGTCAATGATTGATTAATCTACCATATAAACGATTAATCAATCATTAACCCCAATTAAAAGCATTTGACTCAAGCCAAACTATCTTAAAAGAGGTTATAAAAACGTTCATTATCCTTTCAAACACCGTGAATATTTGATCAAATACAGTGAGTATTGAATCAAATACAGTGAGTATTGAATCAAACACCTTGAGTATTGCATCAAATACTTTGACTATTGCATCAAATACCTTGACTATTGCATCAAATACTTTGACTATTGCATCAAATACCTTGACTATTACATCGAATACTTTTAGTATTACATCAAATACTTTGAGTATTGCATCGAATACTGTCGATGTTTTTTTCCAAATTCAACTTAAATCAATACTCTTTAAAAGACTTTCACATCGCTATTCGGTACTGAATCCTACACCAGAACACCCCTTTGGGGATGGGGGCTATTTCCTTTCATTCCCTTCCTTTTGGAGAGGAGTTGGTGTGAGGTTAGTTTCTACAATAATCTTCGACCCCCCTTTAGGGGACCAGGGGCAACAGCTCTGGAAAGACCATCAACACCTCGGAAAAGACCGTCAACACCTCGGAAATGACCGTCAACACTCCTTAAATGACCGTAAACATTGCTTAAAAGACCGTCAACACTCCTTAAATGACCGTCAACACTCCTTAAATGACCGTCAACACTGCTTAAATGACCGTCATCACTCCTTAAATGACCGTCAACACTGCTTAAATGACCGTCATCACTCCTTAAATGACCGTCAACACT
>JAIXOJ010000153.1 GCA_027486835.1 Chitinophagaceae bacterium | reverse complement strand
GCAACACTAAAGGAGAACAAAGTGGAAAATAGTTGGCAGACCGCCAATGAAATAAATGTAAACAGCTACCTCATAGAAAAAAGCTCGGATGGTAAGGCATTCTACAGGATTGGAAAACTAGTTGCTGAAAACAAAGCACGAAATAGTTATGCTTTTACGGATGAAAATGTGAGCGAGGGGGTTAGTTATTATAGGGTGCTGGCTTTGGATAATGATGGGAGAAGGACTTATAGTGCGATTCAAAAAGTTGAAAACAATCTGAAAAAGGATTTTTTAATCTATCCCAATCCCGTAGACAAATTTGCAAATGTTGGTTTCGAAAATATTAATGACATTGTACTTCTGGATTTGAATGGTAAAGTTGTTGCAACTTACAAGGGTATAGGCATAAAACAAATTAATGCCGCCCAACTAAAGGATGGTGTTTATATAGTAAAAGCCATTTGTACAAATGGTACTCAAAACAATAGTAAGTTAATCATTCAACATAAATAGTTATGTATAATTACTTAATATTTACCCAACGCCTTTCTTCTAAGGCGTTGGGTTTTATTATTTTATCGCTTCATTTTTCAATTTGCTTTTCGCAAACTAACCTTGTACCTAATTCGAGTTTTGAACAATACAACAATTGTCCAACTAAAATTGTCCAAGATATAAGCGTACATCTTATATGTCCTTCAACATGGTACAAACCTGATAGGGGGGGGGGCGGATATTTAAATGCTTGTGCAAATACAATATATAAACCTTATGGGGTGCCTAATAATTATGTTTTATTTCATGGGTATCAATTTGCAAAAACAGGAAATGGGTATATAGTTATGTTTTATAAAAATGGAATAGATGATGCTTATAATTACTTTCAAGTTAGATTATTGGATAGCTTAAAAAATAAGCGTAAATATTATGCTGAACACTTTGTGAATTTCGGAAATGATTGTAGTATATCATGTAATAACCAAGGATTATTGTTTACCAAAAAACCTGTTTATGTTGATACTAATGCGATGCCAAGGATTTATACAATTCTTGCTAACCCTCAAGTGGAGAACAAACAAATCATTCAAGATACGTTCGGTTGGGTAAAAGTAGCTGGTGTATTTACTGCAACTGGTGGAGAACAATATTTAACTATTGGTAATTTTAGAAAAGGCACTCAAACTGCATTTAGATTGTTTCAATCTTTTGGTTATGGAGGTTCGGACTATTATGTAGATGATGTCTCGGTTTATGATCTTGATAGCTTCCACCTAAAAGCCGATGCAGGCAGAGATACCACTATTGCCAAAGGAGATAGCGTGTTTATAGGTAGTTATACAAATGGAATAGACACGATTAAATGGTTGCAAAATGGCACAAAAGTAGTTGATACTACAAGACCAGGGTTTTGGATATGGCCTACAGCTAATACTTATTATGTATTGACCCAAACGGTGGGTGGGTTTACTAGTAGTGATACGGTATATATTAATGTAAGTACATTGCCAGTAAAGTTTATATCCTTTTCTGCAACTCTAAAGGAGAACAAAGTGGAAAATAGTTGGCAAACCGCCAATGAAATAAATGTAAACAGCTACCTAATGGAGAAAAGCACGGATGGTAAGTCATTTTATAAAATTGGAAAACTTGCTGCTGAAAACAAAGCCAGAAATATTTATTCGTTTATAGATGAAAATGTGAGTGAGGGTGTTAGTTATTATAGGGTTTTGGCTTTGGATAATGATGGGAAGAGGACATATAGTGGGGTACAAAGAGTAGAGAATAGCAAGTCAGGAAAACCTTTGCTTATTTATCCCAATCCTGCTAATGATTTAATAACTATCAAAGCATCATCAATAAAATCTGTAACAATTATAAATACAGAAGGCAAGATTGTTTATTCAGAAAAAGTAAATAATAATACTGCAACTATCGATATTTCAAGATTGGCTAAAGGGGTTTATTTGGTAAAGGGGGAGCTTGATAATAATACGGTTGTATCGGAGAAATTGATAAAGGAGTAATGCAATCATGGTAATCAAGTAAATTATGTTTTGGTCAGAAATAGTGGTCGATTTTAAGATGAGGCTGTATAAAAAAGTAAAAAATGACTTTAATGTTTTCACCTGCCTGAGACAGATGTAGTTTTTGCAATGCTATATGACTGTAAACTTCAATATTGTACCTTTTCAGACAGCCTCTTAATCTTTTAGACTACATTCTCTTTCTTCCTTAGGAAAATATCAGCCATTCACTAATTTTTTGAAAATGCAAAAACACAGGTTACGGCCAATGGCACCATGATAGCCCCCATCGCAAAAAACAATAGCCAATTGCCGCCAGCGGTAATGTATGGCACGGCAAACATGCTCACGATAGTACCCATTACGGCAGCAGCACCACCAAGCCCAGCCAATGAACCGACAGTTTTGCCCGTATGGAAATCGCTTGGTAGGGTCTGAATATTTACTACTGCAAACTGAAATCCACCTAGAATAAAGGCCATCAGCAACACCGCTACTAATGCGGTAGTGGCAAAGGCAGCAGCTATCATAGCAGGGAGGATGACGCAGGCACCGATAATAATGGCTCTTTTTCTTGCTTTATTTACGGCCACCCCTTGCTTGATTAACCGACCAGAAAATACCCCGCCAGATATGGCACCGATGGCCGCGCCCACATAAGGCACCCAAGCAGAAAAGGCAATTTGCTTGATGTCTAGCTTAAACACTTCGCCCAGATAAATAGGTAGCCAGGTAACAAACATCCACCAGATTGGGTCCAAGAAAAACCGGCCAAGGATGATGGCATAGCTGTTTTTTAAACGCAACAGTTCTCCCCAAGATTTTGCTTGGTCGTTGGTGTTGGTGGCTGTTGCGGTCTGTCCACCCAAAATATGGTTACGCTCTTCTTCGCTTACCCAAGGGTGTTTGGCAGGGGTTGCTTTGTTGATGATAAACCAAGGAATCAACCAGATTAACCCCAAAGAACCTACTATGAGGAAGGTTTGTTTCCATCCAAATGCTAAGTACAGCATAGAAATAATCACTGGTGCTAGAATAGAACCGACCGATCCGCCGGCACCAAAAAGCCCTTGCGCTAAGGCTCTTTCTTTTACGGGAAACCATTCTGCATTTGATTTTACGGCCCCTGGCCAAGGGCCTGCTTCGCCCAGTCCTAGCAACATTCTACAATTGATGAGCGAGGAAACGCCTGTGGCAAAAGAAGTACACATGTCTGCCAAACTCCAGATTACTACAGAAACAAAGAATCCTTTTCGGGTGCCAATTTTGTCGTAGAGTTTGCCTGACACCAATTGACTTACCCCATAGGCAAACATGAAAAACATGGTGATGTAGGACAGTAGTTTTTTGGATTGCTTGGCTAATTCTGCGGGAGGTAAGTTAGGATCTACCAACTTTAAATCAATAGCAATACCGCCTTTTTTGATGTACTGCACTTTATTGGTTTGTCCATTTGGATGCACTAAAATATAGGCAGTATCTACGTTTTGTGTTGTACCATCTTGATTGTATAAAGTGTATTGGTGTAGGTCTTGATGAAAGATGGCCGAACCGCTAGATGGCATGGAGGCAGAGGCTTCCAGCAAGGTATAGTCTATCTTGGTGTTGGCAATCCACATGTAGTTGAGGGTGCCTCTGTCTAAGTAGTTAATAATGGTAATGAGTACAATAATGCCCAACACCAACCAGCGCATTCCATTTATTTTCATAAAGCAAGTGTTTAAAAAAAATTATTGATAGTTAATTATGAATCATTTTGGGTGAAAAATATACTATTACACAGGGAATCCCATAGGTTACACAGTGGTTATTTTCTCTGTAAATTTTTTTATTACACTGAGAACCACTGAGGTTTCACAGAGTTACACAGAGGTTATTTTCTCTGTGTAACTTCTTTGAAAAAGTCGGTTTCTAGATACTCGGTGGGCAATTCCCCTCTTGAGGGGTGGCGGAACGCCGGGGTGGTAATTCCGCACAAGCTATACAACTAGGAAACATTTTCTCTGTGAACCTCTGTGCCTACTCTGTGTTTCTCCGTGAAATTTTATTATAACACAGCGGTAATTTTATTATAACACAGCGGTAAGTATCTCCGTGTAATTCTTTAATACACGGAGAGTCAACAACCTATTGAGGAATCAACTGAATCTCCAAAATTTTCATCAATTCTTTTCCAGTGATGGTTTCTGGCTTCAACTGTATAGAAAATGGCGCATTGGGTAGGGTTACTAATCCCAACTCTTGGGTTACAACCGAATTGTTTTTGTCACCTTTTGTCACCATTCCTTTTAGACTAGTATTTCCAAGGGTGAGGGTATAAGCTCCATCGCAATCTTCATTGGTTACATATTTTATGAGCACTTTATAGCTTGCAGGGGCAGTGGTTCTGGCAGTCCAACTAAGCCATTGGGTGTTGTTTTTCCAATTCTCTACATAAAATTTATCCCTTTTGCCATCACCATAATTCAACCCTTTTCCATGTAGTTCGGCATCAAAAGCCAACAAACGTGTGGTGCAATTGGGGGTAATCAATCGAATGCTATCTGAAACAATTTTGGCCTTGGTTTCTACCACAATTACGGTATTGAGCGTATCGGGCATACGTTTACCCACAGTAATTTGTAAGTCCTCTTTATTCAATAAAGTTGTAGCCAGTGATTTTTTAGCCGCATCAGCTAGGTAATACACTTTTCCATAACTGCTTTTGAGTCCACCAAGTACCAGCTTGCCATCTGTTGGCCAATTGAATACATGTAGGTACAACTTGTTATCGGCATAAGTGGTAACCCCAAAATTTTGAAATGCTAAAGGGGTGGCCGCAGTTTTATAAATGGCTTGTTGGTTAATGGCAATCCATTTGCTCAATCCGTTTAATATTTTCACATCTCTATCGTCAAGCGTACCATCACCTTTAGGCCCAACGTTTAGCAAAAGATTACCCCCACGGGAGGCTGCTTTGGCCAATAATTGAACAAAAAATTGTACGGACTTGTGTGAGCTATCGTGCTGGGAATATCCGTAAGATTCATTGGTGGTGGGGATGGCTTCCCAATCGTCGGTAACAGGGAAAAATTCAGCCGGGCGATCTGCCGTATTCTTATAATCGCCAAGATTTGTTTTACCATTTCTTGCCAACCTACCATTTACCACCACATTGGTATCAATCTCCCGAATGGCTTTTAGTATTCTCAGATTTTCAGCAAAAGGGAGTTTTTGTGGGGTATCAAACCAAAGAATTTCTGGGTGATAGTTGAGGATGAGTTCTTTTATTTGAGGGATAGATTTTTCATCCACATACTTTCTCCTTTTAGCCAGCATGGCAGCATCTAGCATATTGCCATTTTGCATGTCGCCACCAATGTTTTTATAATCCCAAGAATTACCCGGCGCATCTGGATGTTCCCAATCAAAAGCATGAGAATAATAAAATCCAAAATGAACCCCATACTTTTTACAAGCGATGGAAAGATCTTTCATGGGGTCGTGCTTCCAAGCCGACTGTTCCACAATGTTGAAGTCAGACACTTTGGAATCATACATGGCAAATCCATCATGATGTTTAGCTGTGATGATGAGGTAGTTCATACCCGCAGCTTTTGCCGTTTTCACCCAAGTGTCGGCATTAAACTTTGTGGGGTTAAAGGAATGGGACAGCGTAAGATATTCTGCCCTAGGTATTTTTTTAATTCGCATCAAATGCTCCGAATAGCCCAATACTTTTTCGCCCTTCCAATAACCACCGGGCAACGAGTAAACGCCCCAATGGATAAACATCCCAAACTTGGCATCCTTCCACCATTGAATACGTTTATCATGATTGCGCATAGAGGCGGTCCACCAGCCATCTATTGCATCTTTTATTAACAACTCATCCTGCGCCTTTGCGTCGTTATACATTTTCTTGTCTTCTTGCCCCTTGTCCTGTGCCGCTGCACTAAGTACACCAAAAGCAATAGACGCTACCAATAATTTAAAACTTAACTTCTTTCTAATCATGTTAAAAAACTGAGTTTGACACTATTTAATTATGTAACTGGTGGTTGTTCAGACCTGACAGGTTTTAAAAACCTGTCAGGTCTAATTCGATTTGGACACCAATAGCAACTATTCCATAATAACTAAAGATTGCTAGGATAACCCTTAATCTAAAGCCCCTGACTTCATCTTTTTCTTACCAATTAAATTTTGATTCTCCAAAGTGCCTTTCACTTCCAGTTTAATAACTGTTGCAATGGCATCAAGGGGTTTATCAGCTACTTGAAGTACCACTTGTTCATTTTGTACAGCAGTGGAAATAGATTTGCCATCGGCTAAATAAGTAGCTTTCAATACTTCATTTTTCAAACCACTAATCACTAGTTTGCCATCTTTTGGCCAATCGAAAACAGATAAATACAAAATGGTATTGCCTCCTGTTACTTTTTGGGTACATCTTCCCCATGAAATAGGCAATAATGGACTACCAGTAGTTGCATAAATCGCCTCTCCATTTACTTTCATCCAAGCACCTATATCTTTTAATCGGTCGATACTTTCTTGGGGAAATGCACCATCGGGTTTAGGGCCAATGTTTAATAAATAATTCCCCCCTTTAGAAGCAATATCACATAGGTTACGAATAAGCACTTCTGATGATTTCCATTTGTGGTCCGATGTTCTAAAGCCCCAAGTACCATTCATGGTCATGCAGGTTTCCCAATCTTGCCCATCCAATTCTGCTTGGGTAGGTATTTTTTGTTCGGGCGATTTGGTATCACCTGAAAAATTAGGTCTTTTCAAGCGGTCGTTGGTAATGATTTTTGGTTGCAATTGTAGCAACGCCTGCAGTTTAAGCGCAGCCGAATCGGTCATATTGGTAGGGGTATCCCACCATAAAACGGCCACATCACCATAGTTGCTAAGCAATTCTTTCACTTGCGGCACTGATACTTTATCTATGTATTGATCAAAGCTTGCGGTAGTTTGTAGCGAATCCCAATGTCCATAATGCGCTTTGGTATAAGCATCTATGGATGCACTATCAGGATTAGCCCAACCTTCACTAACCGCTTTTCTTGCAGCAGATCCACCCGGATTGTTCCAATCTTGAGCATGAGAATAATAGAAACCCAATTTCACCCCTTGTTTTTTACAAGCTGCTGCTAATGCTTTCAATACATCTTTACCATAAGGAGTGGCATCTACAATATTCCATTTGCTGGCCTTAGTGGCAAACAATGCAAAACCATCGTGGTGTTTAGCAGTAATAACAATGTATTTCATGCCAGCATCTTTGGCAGATTTTACCCATTCATCGGCATTAAACTTCACTGCATTAAATTGCTTTGCTACTGCTTGATATTCTGTAACTGGAATTTTCATCCGATTCATAATCCATTCTGCACCGCCCTTTTGTTGTTCATGGCCGTGGTAAACACCCGCCAATTGGGCATACACGCCCCAATGGATAAACATACCAAAACGAGCTTCACGCCACCATTTCATTTTTTCTTCTTTAGAAATAGTGGTTTGGGCTAAACAATGGATAGATTGTACAGTGAGTAATACACTGAATAAAAATGGCAAGAACTTATATTTCATAATAGCAATCGTATAATAGTAATGATATAGCGTAAATTCAATAGGATGGAGTTTGTATTAGGTTGTAAGTATTAGGGCATAAGTATTAAAACCATCTTTTAAATGCTCAGATTATTGTGTCAAGGTTATTTTATAGTACAAAAACTTACAACTTAGTACCTACAACTTACAACCTACAACCTTATTCAGTATCCGTTCTAAATGGTGAGGCAGGCAATCCTTCCTTATTATATAAATTGGTAACCGGCTTGGTTTCAAAACCAAAACGTACGTAAGCTGGTTTCTCCACCTCCTTTGCTGTTACCACTACTGTTTTGCCTTTAATTTCTGCCGTGGCAGGTACAAATTGTTTATCCTTTCCTGCAATAGAAAACCCGATGATTGCCCCATCTTTTTTCATCAAACCATTTTCTGCATTGGCGAAGCTTATCACTGCTTTTTCTCCTTCGATTTTAATGGCTTTGAAGACTGGCCCCATAAATACCAACTTTTCTTGGTAAGCAACGGCTCTTGCGGCAAGTGCCAAGCGTTCTCCAACAGGTTTTTTAAAAGGAGGATGCCTATCAAAAGTAGAATCTACACAATCGGTAATTACCACCATGGCAGTATTGGGTGTTTTTTGAAAAGCCAGCACTTGTGCTTCCCTTACCTCGGGCGCATTTTTTTCATTAGGGGCTATTTGAACAAACAAGAACGGAAAATCGCCTTCTGCCCACCGCTTGCGCCAATCAGCCATAAGGGCTGTAAAAGTGGGGAAGTACATTTTAGCATTGTGGCTGTCAGTTTCTCCTTGGTACCACACTACCCCTTTGATGGCATAAGGAATTAAAGGGGCAATCATTGCGTGAAACAATCCACCACAATTGCCTGATTTTGCTGGATCTACAGGTGGAGAAGGCTTTCTGGGGCGCGGTAAGTTGGCCAATTTGGCTGCTTTTACTTCTTCTTCATATTTAGCTAATAGAGCAGACTCGTTTTGTTTGTATTCTTCTAATTGTTTAGGATAGCGTTTTACAGATCCTTCATATCCAGTAATAATGCTTTTTAGTTCAGGATTGGCTTCTGTGGCAGCCCTACTTATCCATTTGTTGGCAGCAGTTCCGCCCACAGAAGAATGGATAATGCCAATAGGAATTTTTAATTTTTGGTACAAGGCTTTCGCAAAAAAATAGCCAACAGCAGAAAACTCTTTACAAGTAACAGAATCGCAAACCGTCCATTTGCCTTCTACATTGGTTAGTTCTACTTCAGAAGCGTTGTGAGCCACGGCAAATTCTCTTATCTGAGGATAGTTGATGCCGTCTGCCGCTTCTGCTTCCCAATTATGAATAAGTGGTTGACCCTTTCTTGGACCTAATTGGCGTTCCATATTGCTTTGGCCACTGCAAAGCCAAACCTCGCCCACTAATATATTTTCAATGGTGATAGTATTAGTGCCTTTGATTGTCATTGTGTAAGGGCCGCCAGCCTTAAGCGGATGTAACTTAACACTCCATTTGCCATTTTTAGCAGTAGTACTGAGCATTTGCCCCGCAAAATTGATGGTTACTTTTTCACCTTCATCGGCACTGCCCCAAATCGGCACTTCTATATTCCGTTGTAGTACCATATTGTTGCAAAACAGTGTATTGGGTTTTACTTCTGCGTGTAATACAGAAAAAGAGAGCAATAGGGCTGTCCACAGCAATGCAAATCGTTTCGTTATCATGTTTCAATATTTATTTTGAGAGAATTGATTACTTCTTCCGTTTAATCTGCATAAGCAATTTATTAACGATAACGCTCGCAAACATTTAGGGAGAGATGAAGAAGGACTCAAATAGATGAACAGTAAGGTTAATAATGGTTAAAAAAATAGTATTTTGAACACGTACCTAGTAAATCTTTGGGATGTTAGCCGGAATTTGACAAGTGTTTTTTTGAATTTTATCCGCTACAAATGTGTGAGGGTTAATCATTTCACTAATGCTTCATTTGTTTGCTGCGCAATAAAGCTTCCAAATAATAATAATCGGCATAACAAATAGGCACATCTACTTCGCTATTGTATGGCTTAGATCCAGTGGAATGTAAAAGAATAAAGCCTTTGTTCTCGCCCATTGGCGAACGGTATTTGTTGGTAAGAGATTCGAGTACTTTGTTGGCAATGGCTCGGTAGTGTTTGCCTTTTTTGCTAAAAGTGGCCAGTTCATACAGTCCCGATGCCATACATGCTGCGGCAGAAGCATCGCGAGGTTCGTTGGGAATGTTGGGGGCATTAAAATCCCAATAAGGAATCAAATCTTCGGGCAGGTTAGGGTGCGAAAAAATATAATCCGCCACTTTTTCGGCCTGTTTCAAGTATTGCGGATTCTTGGTTTCACGATAGCACATGGTAAAACCATACAAAGCCCAGGCTTGCCCTCTTGCCCAGGCAGATTCATCTGCAAAGCCTTGGTGGGTCGTTTTTTTAATCACCACACCCGTTTGAGTACTATCATAATCCAATACATGGTAGCAACTATAGTCTTTTCTAAAATGATTCTTTAAAGTAGTGTTGGCATGGCTAACAGCTATTTTGTAAAAGCTACTGTCGCCAGTGAGTTTGGTAGCGGCAAACAACAATTCTAGGTTGAGCATATTATCTATAATAACAGGATAACTCCATTTAGGCATGGTATCCCAAGAGCGAATGCAACCAACTGTGGGGTTAAACCTAGTGCTGAGGGTTTGCGCAGCTTTGATGATTACCGCCTTATAAGCTTCATCCTTCGTGAGGCGATAGCCATTTCCAAAACTGCAATAGATTTTAAAACCCATATCGTGTGTACCGCCATTGTATTTTTCTTTTTCAATGTTAGCTGTGAAGGTTCGAGCTTGTTGTTGCCATTTGGGGTCACCAGTATATTCATACAAATACCATAATTCTCCTGGGAAAAACCCACTGATCCATTTTACGGCTTGCGTGAGTACCAGATTGCCTTTTGCATCAAGGGATCTTGGAGAAACTAGGTTGTTATTACCATTTTTAGCCAATGGAATGGCTGTCAATAAGAGCTCCGTTTGCTTTTCTACACCCTGCCACACCTGTTTTTGATCTACCTGTTGGGCATGAGTAGCGAGGACTATCAAACACAAACTTACTATCAAACTTTTTTTCATTTTCTATTTCCTTTTAACTGTTATTTCAATAAAGATGGCCAGCAATTAATCTGGAATTAAAGGCGGAGGTTTTATTTGGTGGGTTTCCCTTCTATCATTCTTAATCAACCATTTTAGGATTGTTTAAATCGGTATTGCTTTGGTGGAAAACATCGGTTAGTCTATAGAGTAACAAATACCTAGTACCAAAAAAGGACACCAAAAAATGAAACCGAAAAACCTAAAACCTATTACCTAAATCCTAAGACCTATTTTGATGATTGAAGTGCTACATTGGCTATACCACTAGCCGCACCAATGGCTGTATTATCGTCCAATACTTTGTTACCTGATGTTTTGCCTTTGCTACTACTTGCAGTGACATTAATAGCATATCCCGAGGCGTTTACGGTAGATTGGTTGCCCTTAAAAAGGTTGTTATTGCCCCAACCATCTACTGCGCAATGCACTTGGTACCCATCTTTCAAGATAGAACCAACTGGGTTATATCCGATATTACTTTCAATGACATAGTTATTGCCCTTAACATCAATCCAACTATCTGCTCCGTTTGCACCCGAAATACCAGTAGCATCAAAACGATTATCCTTTATCAACCCACCACTACTTCCCTCTTTTAGGTCAATACATTCTGCTGCAACATTTGGCCCGATGGTATTATGAATCACCTGATTACTATCGCATTTGTCTGGCAATCCTTCGGTGTATTTGGGCCAGTTACTCACAGCAGTACCGATATAAACCCCTTCGCCATAATCTGGTGTTTTTAAACCGGTGTTGTAAATACGGCAATGGGTAACAAGGTTGTGGGTAGAAAACTTACGGAGATGAATGGCTTCTTCGCCAATTTCATGCACTACCAAGCTATCGATAACATTGTGGTGTGCTTCATCACATACTAATCCTTTTAAACCATTGGTAAGTGTGAGATTTTGCAAGTGCCAATAGCTTGCGTTTAGATGTAGTACATAATTGGTTTGGATAGTGCCAGCATCTAGTATAACATCTGCATTACCCCGCAGTACAATTGGTGCATCAGCAGTACCATTTGCGGTAGCAGGAATTTCAAAATGACCTAGGTAAGTACCTTTTTCTACGATAATTTGGTCACCCTTAACGGCGGTGTTTAAAGCCGCTTGTAATTGGGTAGCATTTCTAACATGAACTATCCTAATCTTTTGTGCATTGGTAGGATTGATCCAGAAAAAATAGGTGATCAATAATAAAGGGAAATACAATAATATTTTCATGACAAATAAGGAGTTACCATCGGAATTGCTATATTTTGAAAGCATAAACATCTACCTGTTACAATTGATTAACGCATCCACAGCGGCCCTACATCTTTGGGCGATAGTAGTTTTAGATTAAGGGGTAGAACATTCATTTTAGTGGTGGGCTGCCATAGTCCGTTTGCGTTCTTTTTCAGTTTAGGGTCAGTAGTGGCAAATTCGTTGGTGGAGAATTGTTTTTTATCCATCAATGCTTCAAAAGCTATATTACCTTGATAGGAATTTGTAGCAAACTTTAAATCTCCAATTACCTCCGGTACGGTGATAGAAATGGCTGCTGAAGTGGGCGACACCACAAGGTTGTTTTTGAGTACATTTTTTTCTGGGAGCAAGACCATTTGGTGTTCGGGCCAATGTCTTTTATAGCTCGAACCAATGGTAATACCTGTTCCGCCCACATAAAGGAAGTAGTTGTTCTCAAAAACACTGTTTTTCACTTGACGATATCTAGCCAATCCCTTTCCGTTTGCATCTTTATTCTGCGGTTTAAAAGCATCGGTAAGGTTCGCTTCCACATATTCCCCAGCCATTAGCAAAAGCCCATCCTCTGCCACATCCGCCACATAATTATTGGCTACCCTAAGATTTTCGCCAGTTACCCGAATGCCTAAAGTACCACTTCTTTTTTCACCAATAATGATATTTCCTTCAAACACATTATCATGCCCTTGCCTATTGGTAATGCCCCCCATGGTTGCTAGAACGGTATTGTTGCGCACGATGTTGTGGTTAGATTTAAGTGAAATAATTTCTACGCCTTCACCATCGGCATGGTCAAACAAATTGCCCTCTACGGTAAAAAAAGCACCGTCAGGGCTAGGGTCGGCCAATTTGCCTGGACCCCATATTCTTAGTATTTCCCGACCATTTTGTTTAGCATAGGGTATGTCTTTAAAATAACATCCCGATACTTTGTTGTGTCTAGCACTGCCCAAGTCGTTGCCCACTAAAGGTTCTACGTTGTTTTTGCCCGTAAAATAGCAATTGGTTAAATGATTATAGTTGCCTTTAAAAAAGACCCAGTAAGATTTTGTTTTAAAGTCGGGCGGGTTAAAACCAATAATTGCCGAATTAGATAAAATGCAATTAGAAGATTCAAAACCTACCACTGTTTTAGCGGTAGTGTAACCATTGGTAAATACCAGACCATCTGCTTGTAAATAGTCGCTTTCAAAGACCAATGCAGCAACTCCAGAAATGGTCACTTTTCCCGATGTTTCCGCCCGCAACACAATCGGTGCTTCTTTAGTGGCGTTTGCTTTAAAATGAATTTCGGCATCCTTCCAATCACCGTTTTTCATTACAATTTCATCACCGGGTTTGGCCTCGTTTAAGGCTTTGTTTAGTTCTGCCATGTTGGCTACCAACCATTTTTTTCCTTCATTGGCCCAAAGTGACTGAGGTGATAGCAATATGCAAAAAATGGTTAGCAACAATACACAAGATTGTAAATAAGTAAGTGGCTTAGTACAAGCACTTTTAAGGTTGGCAATTCGGTTAATAGTTAGCATTATGTAGCAATCGTTTTTGATAATTATGCAGCTTTGATGCTGCACTTAATCTGGTAAAATGGCAATAAAATCAGTGGGTGAAAGTAGCAGCACAAAGGTGATTTTCCCGAAATATTAGCGAATGCGTTTCCGGTAACGCTTCCAAATTTACAGATATATATTCGAATTAAAGTAGTAGGTTTTTTAGGTTTGAAAGTCGTCCAAAAACAAATATTTATTTGGTGGTTTTTGATAAAGATGGCCATTGAAAATCAGCATACTTACTTGAGAAGGGTACCTATCTATTACTCCTAAGAAAATAGGCCAATCGTGATTATCTATTTAAGTGCTTAAATGCCGACCAAAGATTAACCAATACTGCCCATTGTTAGCAAACTTGCATTTGCACCGTGGCACTAATTATTGATGACTTTGGTGGATGATTGCATTCGGAAATTTTGAAAGGGGACTACTTGCTTACACTTTTTACTTGCCATTGCTTATTTTAAACAATTGGGTAACATTAATAAGAACGGAATGCACTTATTATAATCAAGTTCATAATAATTTACGCCCAAGTTGATGTTTGAATAATAATCAGCCTGATGTTCTTTATAATATTTTTCGGAAGGTAATTTCCAGAAATCTTTTCCAAGTTTTTCCGAAATAAACCATTTCTCCAACAGTCTTGCAACTCTACCATTACCATCCCTAAAAGGATGAATATGTACAAAAACTAAATGAACTAGAGATGCAAAATAAAAAACCTCATTGGTGGCTAGTTTTGATTTAATTAATAAGGAAATGTCATCAAAAAGTTCATTCATTTTCTCTTGTACAAATTCAGCTTCAATTGCTAAATACACCAATCCTGATGAGCCAAAAACGCCCACCTTGTCGTTTCTGTATTTGCCTCTAAAACTTGGGATGACGAGTTGTTTTGCTAATATCTTATGGGCTTTCAAGAAATTAATCTGAGTAAGGCTTTCAGACTGCGCAAATTCGTATGCCTTAATTAAATCCTCAATTTCTTGTATTTCTTTCTTTGGCTTAAGTTTCCCCTCAGACAGCTTATAATTCATAAAGGAATTTAAGTCAATTGTGTTTCCTTCTATGTTTGAGGAAAATACCGCAGATGCCTGAGTTTGATAGGTTATATTTCTATTTTGATTACCAAAGTCAAATGTAGCAATTCGATTTTGTAAGCCTGCACCGATAGAATTTTCAAAGAGTAAATAGTATTTTTTATCGTTGATTCTCATTTTTAGACTTTTCTATTTTTTAATCTATTCCGCTAGTTTGTCATTGGCTTAAGCAATGTTTAGCGAATTACTTCAAACTTTTCTTTGGTTCTTTTATGGCAGGGATTTTATTTTTTAGTCTGCCAATAATGGAAAGTAATGATAGCAATATTGTTGCTGTTTTTTTAATCATGAGCCAAATTTATAACACTGTACCACTTATGAAGTAAACTAACGAACAAATTTGAGGCGATATTCATCAAAACGGAATAATGTAATACGGAATATTGAATTATCAATGCTTATTAAAAGGAAAAATGCTTAAACAAAGAATTTATGCCATTGTAAAAAATTACGGAGACATCCGTACAAGAATTTATGGCTTAGCAAATTTTGCCGAAGCATATGGACAAGAATTTATGGCTTAGCAAATTTTGCCGAAGCATATGGACAAGAATTTAGGGCTTGGCAAATTTTGCCGAGGCATCTGAACAAGAATTTATGGCATTGTAAAATTTTGCCGAGGCATCCGTACAAGAATTTATGGTTTGGCAAATTTTGCCGAGGCATCTGTACAAGAATTTATGGCTTGGCAAATTTTGCCGAGGCATCTGAACAAGAATTTATGGCTTGGCAAATTTTGCCGAGGCATCCGTACAAGAATTTACGGTTTGGCAAATTTTGCCGAGGCATCTGTACAAGAATTTATGGTTTGGCAAATTTTGCCGAGGCATCTGTACAAGAATTTATTGTTTGGCAAATTTTGCCGAGGCATCTGTACAAGAATTTTTGCCGTTACAATAGCTGGCTTCCATACATTAATTGGTCAACTTCTTTTTAGCATTTCAGTCTTTCCATTGAAATTATTACTTTTTATGTAATAAAGCCTGTATTTTAATTATCGAGACACAATAGCGGGTAACTTACATTACACTATTTAGCCTTCATAAATCGCTGACTCATCAAACTGCCACCACTTAGCAATTGCAAAGAATAATATCCATTGGGCAAGCTATTGATGGGTAGCCATAGTTCCTTTCCATGCTGTTGGATAGTTTGCTGCAACACTTTTTTGCCTACTAAATCGTAAATGACAATTTGTGAATTTGATGACAATTCTTTCGACAATATTAAGTGTATTGATGCTTTAACAGGATTAGGATGTATTTGCAAACTAGTTTGAGAAAAAGGAATTTCCATCCTTAACACTTGGCTATAATTAGATGAACCATCTCTGTCAATAATATTTATACGATAGAAGAGCGCACTACCTGAAGTAGCTGCATCTTCAAATAGGTATCCTTTTTTGCCTACTGCTTTTACCTCCCCAACTGCTTGGTACATGTTACCATCAATGCTGCGTTCTATTAAATATCTGGACAGATTTATTTCATTGCCCACCTGCCATTGCAGCAAAACCGAACGCTCGCTTATCCTACCAGAAAATGATTGTATTTCCACTGGTAATGCCGCCAAACCAGTACAAGCTACATTCCAAATTCTGTTTACAAACTGAGGGCTATCTATAAATGGATTTCTATTGGATTGGTAAGTGAATGCTGCGTTATTCCGATTGATTTCTTTTTGACTAACGGGATCTTGATTGTGCCACTTGAGCATCAATTTCAAATAAGGGATTTTTACGGAAGGAAAACTATTGTTGGCAAAAGATTGGGAAGCATCTGCGTTTGAAGACCAATCGGCAATACTATCTTCATACATGGTTACAAAGTATAAAAAAGCCCTTGCCACGTCGCCCTTAAATTCATCCCTTGGTTCAAATACATTTCCTGTAAAGCCAGCTATTGCAGACTTGCCTAATTTGCTGCCATTCTGACTGGTATAAGTAGCGTTACTTACCTCTCCATAAGGAAAATTGGCTCTTTTACCATTCACAAAGCCATCGGTAGGAAAAATAAAATTATAATCCGTAGCTGTACCTTGAGTGGAAGTATTGCCATTGAACCAATTTAACGGTACAGAGTGCTCTCTGTTATAGCAGGCGTTTTCTCCAGTGTAAGTGCCACATTGGTTAGCGATAGGGGTGTATTGGTAAGGATCTGTACCAGAAGGGATAGACGAATAAATATCATCAATTACAGTGGCAGAACCTGTGCCCACCGTTCTAGGTTTTACATCAGATATTGGGTATTGGTTCCAAAGATTACTGTAACTTTTTAGTTTTACTCCAGTTGAAATAATTTTTTTAAGGGCAGTCTTTAGGGTATCGCAATTTTTATTCGCCGCGTTTTTATAGTAAGTGGCGGAGGGTTGCGCAATAGAGACCAAAGCAAGCAAAACGAATATGGTAATTGAAAATATCAGCTTCATCATCAAACATTTAGGCCGTGAATATATAGTGATAAGAGTGTGTATTGGATTTTCTGCTACTAACATAATTAAAACTTTACTTTAAAATGTTAGCTAGAGGCTGCATTTTCATTTTTAATTATCAAGAAGGCTTGTGGAGTCAAAACAAATTTGTTAAACCAAAGTGCCAATAAGAGGCAGTATTTTGTAAACAAAATCAACCTGAAAAAAAAATTAAAATTTTGACAACAATTCTATTCAAATAAAAAAACTCTATCCATATATTTGTGCAGCTTCAAAGTGCAAATCCCACGCTGTGCACTTGTTTAAATTATTCTGCCTATTTCGTACCACCTCTTTGGAGACAAATTAAGTAGTGTAATTTTTTCCTTACATAGCTGTTATATTTGAGCGACCTTAAGATGTTGATAGGAATTATTGCTAAGATGCTTATTGCTTTATTCCCAAAATCTTTATTAATTATTTTAAATAGTACTTATAATAACCACATTTTTTTATGGCAAACGAATATGCTTCTGAAACTTGGGTAAACGTTGAATTTGATTTTGAATATGTTGGAGACAACAGGCTGGAAGTGTCCAATTATGGGCGGGTGAAAGCATTCAATAAAAAAACAAAAGGAGCCATCATAAAAGGAGGATTGATAAACGGTTATCCGATTATCAGGTGTCAATTTTTTACAGAACAAGACCCTGAGGTGGCCAAGAATATCAACTTCATGAAAGAACAGGTTAATAAGCTATCGCAAAGACTAAAACAAATGAAGATGGAGGGTGGCCATACCGATCAGGCAATTGAGGAAACAGAGGAATTGCTTTGGGGCTTGAAAGAAAGGCTGCATAAAAAAGTGGACGTTGATAAAAAGAGTCGTTCTATTTATTATCAAAGCCTTGTGCATAGATTAGTGGCTACTTATTTTGTAAAGCAACCATCCGCGGAACATTCTGTAGTGGCTCATTTAGATCATGACAAGCTCAATAACCGAGCTGGCAATCTAGCATGGATGACCCCAGAAGAAAACTATTCCCACCAGCAAACCAGCCCTTCAGTAATTAAAGAAAAGAAGAACAAACAGCAGCGCCGGGAAGACGGTAAAGGAAGTACTAAACTAACTGTTACCAAAGTGATGCTACTAAAAAAACTATTGCTGGAAGGAAAACCCATGAAGTTTTTAGTAAAACAATTTAAGGTTTCAGACACCCAAATATTAAGAATCAAAAGGGGCGAAAACTGGGCAGATGTAGAACCTGCTAAATAACTGCTTGTTTAGCAAAAGATGCTGTTGGAAAAACAGATTGTTTTATCCTAATCTTTATAAACGGTCTTTTTTGCTGCAACCACGTGGGTTATTTCTTTTTTAGTCGTACATATTTTACCAATTTAATTTACTGATTTTAGAGACTGTCTCAGCTTCTGCGGAAGGGAGACAGTTTTTTTGTTTTGCCATTCATTATTTCTAAAGAAAATGGGGTTATGCAGAAAAACATTTTCTTCTTGATATCGACAGCTTGCCTACAATGAAAAAAATCTCAGGGTGCAGGTACTTGATATTTGTTAATAGTAAAGTCTGAAATCTCCCATACTTTGCCACGATTACACGAATTTGCCCAACGGATTATGTCGTCTTAGAAAACTGGAAATAACTGATTGTACAAAGCATTTGGTTAGCGGACTGGGATTGCTAGGCTAAAATCGATTCTTATAAAGAGCAGGTTTTGTTTGCGTAATAGTAAATCGGGTTTCAATTCCAAGGTAGATGTACTAATTAGCAGTTAATAGATAAATAAAGTTTCAACGCTTTGCTCATGATTACTAACGATTCATTTTCAATTAGCCTTTTTCTAGTGTGTGGAATTGCTCCCTCCACAATTTCTTTATTGGGCATTGGTTTAGGTGGAGAACTTTATAAATAATATGGAATGAACAATCGATCGCTGAGACTTGGCTATATTTTTTCAATCTTCATTCTTATGTTGGTGTTGGTTATCAATTATGTATTGATAAACAAACAATTGGATAAAACCAACCAAAATGGCCAATTGATTAAGATGGCCGTTGAGCAAAGAAATTTGTCTCACAAAGTAAGCCTTCAAACACTTGGGCATCTTTCTGGCGATCAATTAACGCCAGAAGCCATGAGCGAACTAAAAATGAACATTCGGCTATTAGAACAAGGTAATGCCGCTTTTTTGGGTCACAAATGTTTGGAGAACGGAATTGATTTAGCCACTTGTCATAGCACAATGAGCGAGTATCTAAGCTTGAAAAGTGCCTATGAGTACATTATTAACACTGCCCAATCTATTTTAAACAATCAGTTCCCTAAAAAACATTCTTATGCAAAAATGATTCAGCAACAATCCATTTTTAACGATGGAATGGACTTTATCATTAAGGAATATGAAGAAGAAGCAGCTTTTAACATTGCCAAACTCAAAACAACAAGGCTGTACTGTACCCTCGGTTTTTTGTTTGTGTTGCTATTGGAAGGGATTTTTGTGTTTAGACCCATTGGTATCAACATTAAAAAATACATAGCCGAAACGGAACACCAAAACCAACAATTAAGCAGCAGAAACATTGAACTAGTACTAGCTAATGAAAAAATAGAAGAAGTACAGCAATTCTTTTTAAAATTATCGGCACATGTACCTGGTGTTTTTTACCAATTTAAGTTGAACAACGATGGACGATTTCATTTTCCATTTATGTCTAATGGAGCCATTGATCTCTATGGTATAGAAGCAGAAAAAATTATGGCTGATGCCAATCTGCTAATTCGCTTAACACACCCAGAAGATGCTATTCGTTTTAATGAAGCCCGAAGAAAATCAAAAGAAAATCTTACTCCGTTGTTGGTTGATTCACGAGTGATATTGCCAGACGGTACTGTTAAATGGACAAGAGCCCAATCGACACCCGAGCGATTGCACGATGGTATTTTATGGCATGGCT
>JAIXOJ010000030.1 GCA_027486835.1 Chitinophagaceae bacterium | reverse complement strand
TCGCCAAATAAACAAAGTGTAAAAATATCCTGTAATCAATACCAGGCAAACATTCCAGTTCCCTCTCTTTTGGAGAGGGGTTGGGGTGAGGTTTAAATTAGGGGAGCGAAAAACTTTTATGCACCCGCAAATCTTTGCAAAACCTTAATGAAATAGTTTTTCTTCTGAAATAACCCCAATATATCGATATGTGCAATCCATCAAACGATATCACCCAAATGCAAAAGCCCCAACGGGGTGACATATAATAGCTGTAGCCTATGGAACTACGGAAAACGCAAAGGTAAAATGTCCCTACAGGGGTAGGAGTGAGGTTTTACTAATAACTGCGAAAAACTTTTATGCACCCAAAAAGCATGATTAGGCTACTCGTTTTCACTAAAACTGCATAAAAAGGGGTAGTTGTGGAAAATTTTTTTTAAAAAACTAGAAAAAATAGGTTTGGGTATGTGTAACTGCCATATATTCGCACTGTTCATGTATTTGATAACCGCATAAATTAAAGTTTACGTTTTCTAGGTAGCATCAACACTAAATACCTACAAAACACAGGGTCTAAGCACATTTTTCAATTGCTCCTAAGCATTGGAAATAAGTAAAATCAGCCTTCTGTTGAAAAAACAGAAAGATGTATAGATTAAAGAAGCGCCTTTTCCTCTTCACTCAACGTTGGCCTAAACTAAACCACTGGTTAGTGGTAAGCAATAAAAGTCAAGTGCATCCAATGTACATATGCTGCTTACACAAAACATTGGATAGTCCCAAACAAGGGGGTAACTTCCAAAAGTTAGTTCTTGAGCGTGATGAAGCCTCCTGTTTTCCTGGTAAAGTTTTAGCAAGGCATACGAATGAGGGCAAAAGAATTAGCACACACTAATCATTTACTACAGCTTCCCCTCGCTTAATAAACATATTTTTAATCACATTCAATAGTTTATCACTCAGATTTAGCGTACTAAAGTTTTTTTAAATAAAAATATTATAAATTTTAAAAAATACCCATCATGTTACTCAACGATACAGATTCTAGGCAATTAAGGCGATTCAGAAGCATATGTGATTTCAACGATAAAAATGCTGCCGTTTACGATGGCTACGAGCCCTACAAGCAAGAGGCCCAAAAAACCAAAGCCAATTTGGCTCAGTTTATAGGCTATATCCCTAAAAAGGATTTCGATGCCGCCATGGCCGCCACTGATACCAAGCAAGACCTCCGGGAAGATTTAGAAGAAAAACTCTATAACATCACCAGTCAGTCCCTCGCTTATGCTTATACTGTTAAAAACAATGAGCTCATCACCCTTTTCAGCCCCAGCGAATCAGCAATCGCCAAGATGAAAGACGGTGAATTATCCCCTTTCGCCACCAAAGTGGTAGATGCGGTAACACCCCTAATAGGCGATAAAGTATTTCAGACTTATTTAATAACCGATAAAGACACAGCCGCCCTGCTCGCTGCATCCAAAGATTATGATGGTTATTTGTCAAAGCCAGGTTTGCTCTCCAGCCAAGCCAGCATTGCCAGCAAGAACATTAAAGCAGTTATTACGCTACTAGTAGCCAACCAAAAGCAATTGAAGTTACTAGTGGTCAAGTTTAGAAAAACCAATCCCGATTTTGTAAAAGGCTTAAAAGATGCAGCCAAATTAGACAGCCTCGGTGTACGCCACTATGGCGTAGAAGGAATTGTATCCCTCACCAAAGGCGGTACACCCGTAGCCAACGCCGTATTAACCAATAAAAAGAATAAAGTAATCGGCACAACCGATGAAAAAGGAGCATTTAAAGTGAAGTTAGGCCGTGGCAAACGCACCATCATCGCCACTGACCCCGCCACCGGAAAAACCGTAAATGTGGAACTGTTCATTAAAAAAGCAGGCTACCTGCCGTTGAGTATTAATTTGGAGGGTGGGGTCTGAGGTCTGTATTTTTGTAAACTTTGCTACCAATAATTGTGGTATTGGATTGGTAAGGTAATT
Source organism: Chitinophagaceae bacterium (assembly GCA_027486835.1). Lineage (GTDB taxonomy): Bacteria > Bacteroidota > Bacteroidia > Chitinophagales > Chitinophagaceae > Parasediminibacterium. The sequence continues at coordinate 16,130 of JAIXOJ010000030.1, read as the reverse complement.
TCACTAACTATGGGTTATTTTTTTTAGAAATATTATGAAAGATGATCCGCGATTTCAAAATCTGCCTATGACCAAAAAGGCTAGTATTTATGCTGGTTAGCATGTGTACTAGCCTTTTTACTGATAAAAAATATAAGTAAATCGAACATTTTCTTTGGAAGGAAAATAGATTACGAAACTATTTAACCATAAGTTTTTTATTTTAATTACATTGAATATAACTATTCCCATCCATCAAGATTTACCCCTATCTAAATTTTAAATAATTAGGGTACTTTTTATTTAATTTGAGTATCCTATTTGTTTTGTAATAAACGAAAATGATTTCAAATTCATTAGAAATAGTAAATTATAGTATCGTAAAAATAAATGTCTTAGTGAATTTATTTAACTCTTAACATACAATCATGTTTGATTTTTTAAAAAACTTGGGTCTAGATTTTAAATCAATTTTTTGTTTATTATTTTTTCCCGCTTGGGCTTTAATAAAAAAGACAGTATTTCCTTATATTAAGGAATGGACTAAATATCTTACAGAAGGAATAATGTTTTTGGTTGGTAGGTATATAAAGCAATCTTTATTGGCTTCCTTAAGTTTAAAGAGGTATTGTAAATTACAATTAGGAAACGATAAGTTCAGATACTTATACGTTCCCTCTATTTCAGAAGTAAATATTGATATTGATAAGGTATTTGTAAATCTGACTATTAGTTATCATGATGGGCAAGAAAATGATTTTAATCACAAAGATTTTTTAGAAATTGGGAATAGAATTAAAATAATGGGTGACCCAGGATCTGGCAAATCTTCTCTAATAAAAAGAGTATTTAGGGATGAATGTGAAAGAGGCTTTCACAAAAACACGAATTGTAGATTTCCAGTACTTATTGAATTAAAAAACATTGAATTGAAGTCAATAAAAGAAAGTATTGATTTGGGAAAATGGTTTTATGAATATATTAGAAAAGACATTTCACAGTATAACGTCTATAAAATTGAAGAATGTTTTGAAAGTTACGCTGGTTCTAGGGGGTTATTAGTGCTGTTGGATGGTCTTGATGAAGTTTCAACGGTTAACTATAAAACTGTAATGCAATGTATAAATAAGTTAAGTGCTATTTTAACAGAAAAGAGTTCTGCAAATAAGATAGTTCTTACAATGAGAACACAATTTTATCAGCAAATTAAAAATGACTACAGAAATAGTTTTCCGCATTCAACCTTTTTAAAGCCGTTTACACCTTCGGATATTTATGAATTTTTATCTAGGTGGCATTTCAAAAAGGAAGCCGAAAAAAATATTGCAAGAGTTTATAAAACTTTGACTGATAGACCAACTTTAAGAGAAATGTGTAGCAATCCATTAGTGCTTGCAATGTACGTAGCTGAAGATCAGGCTACTGGTGGCAATATTTCTCCTGAATCAAGAACACAATTTTATCGAAAAGTTACTGACGAATTAATAATTAAAAGAAGGCAATTTCAATTATCTACTGGTAATGCGTCTATTTCTTATAGCACACTTAAAGAGCAGCGTGAGAGAATATTTGGCAAAATTGCACATAGTCATTTGCTAAATTTCTCAGAACCGAGAAACACATTAAATTGGGAAAATGCAATTACAATTATAATGAGCATATTAAAATGTGATCAATCCAAAGCAATTAATGTATTTAACGAGTTAGCAAAAGAAACTGGTCTTATTACTGAAGAAAAAGAAAGAGAAACTTTTCGTTTTATCCATTTGACATTTTGTGAATTTTTAGCAGCATTTGAAGTGGCACAAGGAATTGAGGATGGATGGAATATTTTGCTGAATAATCATAAAAAATTTACATCAAATAGCAATGATGGGAAATCTAGACTTATTGAAGTAATACCATTTGCTGCGGGTTTATTACCAAGAATTAATCGAGAAAAAACTTTGAATGATATTGTAAAACTAAAAGACTTGACGTTGATGTCAAGGTGTTTTTTAGAAACAAAGCTTTACGCACATGAATGCTGGAATGAATTTATAGTTAATTCAAAGGAATATCTGCTCAAAAGAAGTTCAGCGGATTTTGATGAAAAATGGTTGCAGGATTTACATATTTTCAATGTTGTTGTAAAGGATGCTGGTTTAGCAGCATTAAATTTGAATATTGAACTAAAAATAGATTTATCCCATTTCTATGAGGAGATTCTTCAAAATGAAAAAAATAAATTGCATAAAATTCTAACTGCGTTTGCAAGCCAAGATGCAGCTTCTTTGTTTGGATTGTGTGAAATATGTAACATTAATTTATTAAGGGACTTTCCAGGTATTTTAATCCAGAATTGCGATCAATTGCCTCTGTTGGGTTTAATTAGGGATAAAATTATTGAAGAAAATAAAGACACTGAAAGTTGGGCTGCCATATTGGCGGAATCTGCTCTTCAAAAGAAACTAGTTAGTAATTTATTGTACAATATAGAGAAAAGCGATAAGATAGCCACAATTATCAAAAACGACTCTACTTACAGGATCTGGTATTTTGATAATATTGCAGATGAAACTTTTTTAACACAATGTATTTCTCTGGCTTCTAAAACTGTTTTTAATGATAACCACAAAAATTTGCGATTATTAATGAGATTTAAATCACCTTTAGAAGACAAACTGCTAATCAATTTCCGCAAATTCTTTTCATACGTAACTTTAATAACATTGTCATTGTCATTGTCATTATTTATACCTGTATATTTTTCATTCTCGCAGGCGACTCATGAGATAATCAGTAGTTTTATATATTATCCCTTATTAGTTGTGATTATTTTTACATTATATTTATATTCTGCATTTCTTAGTAATTCTGATATATGTTTTTACAGATGCATCTTAAATATATCAAGTTCTGATAGATTTAATAATCACCAATATGGCTCAGTAATTGGATTGTTTATCGATGTTTTTTTTAATAAAAATGATTTGTATTTTTATAAAGTATATCTTGACAGTGTAAGTGCATTAATTCTAAATGGATTATTAGACAATAGAGGAGGTTTAGAGAAAATTATTAAAAGAAGAAAGTCCCCTTACTTTTATGGATTTTTAACTTTTTTTAGATTATTGCCAATAAGAATTAAATCAATATCATTTGGAGGCAACTCAAATTAACCCGCTGGGCGAGAGTGTGCCGTAAATCAAATTTTTGAACGGATTGGTTTTAAAGTTCCAGCTTGGCGAGTTGTTAGCATAGCGCATCTCCCCCGCTGGTGCGAGCGTGACGCTCGTACCTTTCGCTTACTTCTTCTCGGCTGGCCAATATGTCCCGCTATGCTAAATGTTATGATGCACATCCCGCCTGAACAGATAATTGAGATTTCCAAATCCAAGTTTGGTACATTAGGATACGACGATTAAATTTGGCTTATTATTAAAACATTTGCAATAATTGGGCTTTTGTTATGGGCTCATGAAATTCTAATTCCCCAACAAACGCCAAGCCTTTTTCGTTGAATGTATTTTTTTTTGAACACTCTAATAATTTATGAGATGAAACATTTAATCTTCACATTTCTTTTCTTTATTTCCATTTTTCTTTCTGTTGGACAATCACATACAAATGTTCGTTTGGTAAGCAAAAAAAATTTTAGTCCAAAAGCTGACAGCATTTTAATGATTGCTTTACCATTAATAGACAGTGTTATTAACACAGTTACGTTTAGTGAGGGAATACTTAATGCTAAATTCATAAACAATCAAAATCTGTCGCAAAAAGATATACTTAAATTGTTCTTATCAGGAAAAGAAGTCCATTTTAACAGTGCAAATGACACTATGGATTTAGTACTAGAAACCTACCCCGACCAAAATGGTGACAATATTGGTACGACATACGGTTCATATCGTATCGTAAGTAGCGAGGCATACATTCTTCGTAATGGGGCAAGATGTTATGCTGCACATATAATTCATGAATACTGTCATACAATTGGAGCAAGTAATGATGGATTTTCGCATCGCCATCGAGTATTTTCAAAAAAACATAGAAGAGAGAAATGTCAAAGTGTTCCTTATATCATTGGAGACCTTGCTCGAAGAATATTAGGGCTCCAAACTTGTAATTGTGAATGTGAAAACTACTCTCAAAGTTGAAATAATTTTGTACTTAAAGTAGGCGGGATTTTAGCATACCGAAACTAGCCTAAATAGATAAATGGGATTTCCAAATCCCATTTCCAAGCATTCGGCTTCAATGCTTATTAGTAATATCGCAGCAATATTGCTTAAAAACAACGCCAAACAATTAATGCACCAACACAGACAATTGTAAACTCATTTAAAGCCTAAACAAAAAATATAACCAAACCAATCATTTAATAATATGACAAACAAAATTTTAGTAGTAGACCTAGAAGCAACTTGCTGGGAAGACGATGGCGAGTTTCAAAAACAAAATAGTGAGATAATCGAAATTGGCATTTGTATGCTAGATACCAAAACAAGATTAATCACAGCACATCAGGGCATTTTAGTAAAGCCCTATAAATCGGAGGTATCAGCCTTTTGTACCAATTTGACCACCATTACCCCCCAAATGTTAGCCCAAAGCGGCACCTCATTAAAAGAAGCCTGCAAAATGATAAGTGATCAATACCACTCCAAACAGTTGACTTGGGCAAGTTATGGTGGCTATGATAAAGCCTTTTTACTGGAGCAATGCAACAAATTCAACGTTGACTACTGCATGAGTAACGACCATATTAATATCAAAACCTTCCTCTCAAGAAAATTAGGTATCGACAAAGGACTTGGAATGAAAAAAGCATTGGCAACCCCGCTGGTGCGAGCGTGCCGCTCGTACCCTTCGCTTAGTACTTCTCGGCTGGACTTCAGCTGGGCGACACGTTCCGCAGGGCATGTCGCCTAAACAGATTATTGGGATTTCCAAATCCCATTTCCAAGCATTCGGCTTCAATGCTTATTAGTAATATCGCAGCAATATTGCTTAAAAACAACGCCAAACCATTAATGCAACCAACACAGACAATTGTAAACTCATTTAAAGCCTAAACAAAAAATATAACCAAACCAATCATTTAATAACATGACAAACAAAATTTTAGTAGTAGACCTAGAAGCAACTTGCTGGGAAGACGATGGCGAGTTTCAAAAACAGAATAGTGAGATAATCGAAATTGGCATTTGTATGCTAGATACCAAAACAAGATTAATCACGGCACATCAGGGCATTTTAGTAAAGCCCTATAAATCGGAGGTATCAGCCTTTTGTACCAAATTGACCACCATTACCCCCCAAATGTTAGCACAAAGCGGCACCTCTTTAAAAGAAGCCTGCAAAATGATAAGTGATCAATACAACTCCAAACAGTTGACTTGGGCCAGTTATGGTGGCTATGATAAAGTCTTTTTACGAGAGCAATGCAACAAATTCAACGTTGACTACTGCATGAGTAACGACCATATTAATATCAAAACCTTGCTCTCAAGAAAATTAGGTATCGACAAAGGACTTGGAATGAAAAAAGCATTGGCAACCCTTAAAATTCCTTTAGAGGGCACACACCACCGTGGTGTGGACGACGCAAACAATGCCGCAAAAATTTTATCTTGGATTTTGAACAACTAAAATCGGGTGCATAAAAGTTTTTCGTTTTGCCCCTCGCCTTCGGAGAGGGGTTGGGGTGAGGTTTAACTAATAACTGCGAAAAACTTTTATGCACCCCTAAAATCCGTAGTTCCTAAAAATGCAAATACCTGTATTTGCATTATCCGGCCTACTAGTACAAATAACCCAAAAGCTACCTGCTTATCAATGGACAAAATAGAAGGGCGCATAAACGTGTTTCGTTTTGCCTCTTGCCTTTCAGAAAGGGGGTGGGGTTTAACCAATAACTGTGAAGTACTTTTATGCACCCAACTATAAACACGCAGCGAAGTCGAAAACAGCATACTCGGTCTATAAGCGAAATCATTTTAGTTCATTACTGCTAAGTGGATATATATACTCAGCCAAGCAACTTGAGGTAATTGCAAAAACAAGAGAACCATCATCCAATGCTGCGATTTATGCTGCTGCCAATTGTTTTTAAATGATTTCGGATAGCATTATTTATTGGTATTTAGAATACATGTATAATTGTAACCTCGCCCCACCAATTTGTGGATGGTTGATTGTAAATAAATATAAAATGAAAGTTTTAAAACTCCTCGTTGCTATAATTTTTGCAAGCTTATTGTTTTATGCTTGTAAAAATCGGTCAGAAAAAGACGATAAGCATAACAACGCTATTGACAATGCGAGTACAGATACTATTGGGGTACTTAAAGAAATATTTGATATTGCTGAATTAAGTATTGCCGCTTCTCCAATTGAGGATAAACATTTTAGGTGCTCAAGCGCAGAGCAAATTATCGATTACGATATTTCGCCAAAGGGTGGAAGTGTTGCAGTAATTACCAAAGATGCTGCCCAAAAAGCCAGAATAAAGTTTTGGCAAATCAATGAAAACAAAATTGCAGATAGTTGCTTGTTACCCAATGGTTTAGTTCCCCAATCTATAACGTGGCATCCTAGAGCAAATGCCCTATTTGTAATGGGATTACAAGATGGCAAGTACCATATTTTCAGGTTCGAAAAAAATGGCAGTAATTGGAATAACAAAACAATTTTTTCCAGTCCAAATCAATTAAAACGTTTGGTTGCCTGTCCCCGTCCTTTTATCACTAGTTACGATAATAAAAATGAAAATAAGTATTACGCTTATCGACTGTTTTTTGGAATGAAAAATGGAAATGAAACCTTTAGAATTGTGTCCATAACTGAAAATGGCAATCGATTTTATCAAGTAGTTGGTCCAGCCTCCACTATCACAAAGCCGAATGAAGATGAAATGGAACCAAGTAAAATGGAATCAGATTTTGCACTCCCCATTGCATTTCATCCTGCTGGTAATGCATTGATTTGGGAAAATAGGCGAGGCAAATATTTTGTAGCAAATTATGAATCAAAGTATTGGGGTAATTCTAATCCTATGAATATAGCAATCAATACAGGCGGCACAATTAATCCAACCCCCAATGGTTTAGGATTTTTACATTGGCAAAAAAACAAAAAAGGAGTAGGGGTTTATTTGCTATCTACAAAAGCAGAAAGTGTACAAATAGGGGATTACGATTTTATATCATCGCCCGTATGTGTACCTGATGGTAAAGGCGTAATTGGTTTAACAATGGTTAATAACCAATGTACATTAAACTATGTGCCTATTGTTATGCCCTTGGCCGATGTTATCAATGCTTGGATGTTTGGCAAATCCTCTGAGGAAGTTGATCTGTTTAAAAAATACAATGGTTTATTCCGTCCAAACAAAGGGGAACAACTATATAGTTTATACGAAACAGAAAACTATAATTGTGATGGCTATGATAGAAATTCACCAACAAGGCCCTATTTAGTTACAACCGATATTTTTTGGGAGTTATTTGGAGCAGCATATCAAGGTCTATTTATTATTAACGAGCGTGATGGTGCAATTCCTAATTTTTGGAGCTTTGTTAATGAGGCAGATGGTTATTTTAAAAAAGCGAATAATAAGTCGGCATGGATTCCTGTTTTTGCTGCACTAAAAGATTTTAATGCAGGAAATAGCGCCAATCCAGAAGCCAAGCGAATTGAAAAGGAAACGGATAATCTATCAACAGTTACTAACGAGGAATACGAATTTTCCGACCTAAAGCCAAGAGGGCATTATACATCATCCCCTGAAATGTCTAAATACTTCAAGGCATTTCGTTATTTCACTACTATCCACAAAAAAAATAAAGACGCTGTAAATGAATTGGCACAGCTACCCAAAAGCATCTCCGCATATGCCGAAAAATGGATTGAAAGTTATGCTGGTTTTATAGCACCCTCTAGAAGTCCCTTAGTATGGAATAATGTAAAAAGGAGTACGCCAGCCTATTGTCAACACCCTAATGGGCAATTGTCTATTTTTCCGCTTTCCTGGGGTTTTGACAATGAAATTTTCAAATCAACTATTTACGACGAAACTGTTCCGCAGGAATTCCAAATTAAAGGGCCGTCGGGCGAAAGATTGCTTCCATCAGGTATCGATTTAGCAACAGTTATGGGTAATTCCTTTGCCGAAAAGCTATTAGAATCAGATTACACAAAGTATCCCCCTCTACGAAAAGTTATTAATAATTTAAAGAAGAACTTTAAAGAAAATTTCTACAAATCGGATTTAAACAATAATCTGTACAACCATTGGCTCAATGCAATTGCAGTACAATGGGCAGACACGTTAAATCCGGCATTTAGCACCAATGACAAAGATTTGTGGCAAGCCAAGCGTTTACAAACTGGTTTGGCAACATGGGCAACACTTCGCCACGCAACAATTCTGGTAAATGAAAGAACAAGTGCCGAATGTGGCGAAGGAGGCTTTGAAGAAATAGTAATGCGTGCGCCTAGGGGATACGTAGAACCAGACCCACAAACTTTTGCTGCAATTGCCAATTTGTTTGAGTCTGCCATTAAATATGTATCTAAAACCACTGTACAAAAACCTGATGTAAAAGATATGGAAGAGTCTGGAAAACGTACGCTATACGATGGCATTGTAGCACGCTTAATAGAAGCTGCCCAAGAAGCACACGCTTTTCAGCAAATGGCAGAAAAAGAAAGAAAAGGCGAGCCACTTAGCAATGAAGAAAATGAAAAGATTTTATACACAGCCCGCATTGCAGAACATCTTTTCTTGGTTTTCAACAGCCTTTCAAACAAAGATTACGCCCTTTCTAATCCAGACCCAATTGGGAAAATTGCAGATGTTGCTGGAAATAGCCAAACTTCCTACTTAATGGCAGCAGTGGGTAATGCCATGGAGTGGAACTATGTTGTTCCCTTTTATGGGCGACACTAAATAGTAAAGGGTTCAATTTACGCTTACTATGAGTTTAAATCATCCCAAATTATGAATGACGAGGAATGGCGCAAAGAAATAAAAAAGAAAGAATATTTACCATGGATAGCACCCTTTATTACCAATCGAGAGGCTTCTGGCGTACCCACTACAGCTTATTGATAATTATTGTATGCTTTTTATCATTAGGTTGTAATAGCAACAAGTCAGGGGTAAGGATTTTATTCGTTGGAGATATTTTGCTTTCGAGGAATGTTAGAACAGAATACACCAAAAGGAATACATTTACTTGGGACTCCCTACAATCTCAGTTTAAAGCATATGATTTGGTGGTAGGTAATTTAGAAGGAGCAGTCGGCAATTTGGATGAAACAGTAAAGTCAACCAATCCTTCCCCAGTTTTTGATATTGATAGCCAGCATGTGCCATTGCTCAAGAAGGCCGGATTTAATGTTATAACGGTAGAAAATAATCACAGTAACGACTTAGGTCCCGCTGGGAAAACGAATGCAATCAATGCATTACGTAAGTGTACGATAGCGCCCATATTCAAGGATAATTCTCCACAATTTTTTACGGTAAAGAATGTTGTCATTTCAATTCTTGCGCTTAACACAGTATTGGGTAGAGATAGTTTAAAGAATCAAGTCCCATCTATTGAGGTTCAACAGAAATTGCGATTAGCAAGAAGCTTATCAAAAGTGGTGATCGTTTCTATACATTGGGGCAGTGAATTACTCGAATGGCCAAGTAAAGAACAAAGAGAACTCGCCAAATGGCTAATTGAAAATGGTGCAGATATCATCATTGGTAGCCATCCGCACATCATCCAAAAACCAGAATTAATAAATGGTAAACCTGTGTTTTTTTCATTGGGCAATCACTTGTTCGACCAAAAATATGAACGGTCTAAAGAAGGATTAATGGTGGATATTCTCATTGAGAATGATAAATTAACCTGCAATGGTTTCATTACCCATACACAACGTAGTTCATATTATCCAGCAATTACAAAGAGCATTGATTTTGGATTTAAATCCTTTCTGTTGTCAAATGAAGCATTGAAAGTAAATAATTATATCATTAAGCCATTGTCGGTTTGCGATGCAAAGAATAACAATAAGCTTGTATTAGAAGCATTCTACCAAAATAAAAGCATTTGGAAAACACATCCAATGTCTATAGTAACGGCTACAACAGCTAAACTGGATGGGGCAAATGAATATTTATTTACGCTTGAAAAACATTTTTCCAGTTTAGATAAGGAAGTTAACCTACGGCCTTATGTTTACAGTGTACATGATAAAGGGATATCTGCAAAGTGGAGGGGTTCAGCATTAGCTTGGCCATTTCTTGATGCACAAATTAGTCCCCACAATAACAAAATCCTGTGTGTTTTACATAGAGGTGATGCGTTCGTCAATCTTGATAAGAAAAACATTACAAAACGGGTAGCTACATATCAATGGAATGGTTTCGGTTTCTCAGGAGTAGCTGATTCGCTAGCATATAAAGATTGCAAAGAATTATTCAAAGCGTATTTGTATAAATAATTCTTTCCCAAACTGCGCACTATAATCCTAACAAAAAACCGTTCCCCCCACATTTAATCCCCCAATCATCCATTTAGAAATCACCAAATCCATCACTCCAATAACTTTTAAACACCCAATGGAATGCAATTCTCCACCATCCTGAACTTGTACATACACATTCACTACATAATTACTTATTTTATACGGTCAATGCGCTGTAGATTCGCTGCGTTCTGTCAACAAACAGATTACATCAGCGTAGCTACTATTGAACATCAATTATGTCGGTATTTAATCAAAGTCGGGGAGGGGTTATTCAAATAGGTTTTGGGCTGGTATTTTTCATTATCATCGGCCAATTGATTAACCTACAGGTGTTTTCCACCAAGTATAAATTGGCTGCGGAAAACAATGCTATTTATCGCAAAGTGGTATATCCCGATAGGGGCATCATTTACGATCGCCATAGAAAAAGCATTTTAGAAAATACCGAGATGTACGACCTGGTGGTAATACCAGTAGAAGCACGAGGGGTAGATACTATGGGACTTTGCAAACTATTGGAAATAGATACCATAGAATTTAAGAAACGCCTTAAAGACATTGCTTTCAAAAATGGTAGTGTACGCCCAAGTGTTTTTGAGCCACTGCTTTCGCCCGAAATGTTTGCCCGCCTCAACGAGAATATTTACCGTTTCAATGGTTTTTCGCTCAACGAACGTTCGGCTCGTATTTATCCTTACAACACTGCTGCTAATATTCTAGGATACATTGCCGAAGTGGATAGTTCTTTTTTGCGCAAGCACAAAGACGAAGGGTACGAAACGGGCGACTATGCTGGCATGACTGGTCTGGAACGTTATTACGAAAAAATACTCATGGGTAGGAGGGGAGTGAAGCGTTTTGTGCGCGACAACAAGGGCCGTATTCAAGACCCGCTAGACAATGGAAAATACGATACCACTGCCGTGGCGGGAAAAAATTTACACCTCAACCTCGATGTGGAATTACAGCAATTAGGCGAAAAACTCATGACCAACAAAGTGGGCAGTATTGTAGCCATTGATCCCCGAACGGGCGGTATTCTCTGCATGGTTAGTGCACCCACATATAACCCCAACTACCTCACCGGCAATCAACGCCGTAAACATTATGGCGAGCTAGCCCTAGACCCCCGCTTACCCTTGCTCAACCGAACCGTGAGTACCAAATATTCCCCTGGGTCCACTTTTAAAACCCTAGTAGGCATCGCTGGCCTATCAGAAGGGGTGATTAATGAAAGCAGCCGCATTGGTTGTTCGGGTGCATTTTATGGTTGTGGCAATGGCAAACCCAAATGTTTAGACCCCGGCTATTTCAACCTACGCGAAGCAATTGCCCATAGCTGTAATACCTATTTTGCCACAGTATTCAAGCGCATACTAGACCAACCACAATATGGTGGTGCCGATAGTGGCCTAAAGAAATTCAATACCTACGCCGCTTCCTTCGGTTTGGGTAAAAGATTGGGGGTGGATGTGCCCTCAGAAAAAAATGGCAACCTGCCTACTTCCCCTTTTTATCGCAAAATATTTGGCCGCAAATGGAATTCCTGCAACATCATTTCCAATTCTATTGGGCAGGGTGAGGTGCAAACTACTATTGTGCAGTTGGCAAACGTGATGGCCACCATTGCCAACAAGGGCTATTACTACACCCCCCATTTAGTAGATTCTATAGAAGGTGGCGACGAAAACCACCTACTCGATTCATTTAAAATAAAGCATGTAATTAAAGGCGTACCCGACAGTGTGTATGAAGACGTGCAAAACGGTATGCAGGCGGTAATGGAATTTGGTACGGGGGCCGAGGCAAAAGTGCCAGGCATTGTTGTTTGCGGAAAAACAGGAACGGTACAAAACTCTGCCAAGGTAAATGGGGTAATGACCAAGCAAAAAGATCATGCCTTCTTCGGTGCATTTGCCCCAAGGGATAACCCAAGAATTGCTATTGCGATGATTTGCGAAAATGCAGGCTTTGGTGCTGCATCCTCAGCGCCCATAGCCAGCTTGTTGATAGAAAAGTACTTAAAAGATTCAATTGTGGGCAAAGAGCGCAATGCCCGTGTGGTGGAATTAACCAATAAAAATTTGATTCCCCCGTTGATGAAAGCAGCTTTGGCTAGGATGGATTCCATTAGAATGGTCAAACTCGGTCTGCTACAACCCAAGGAGGTAGAACCCGAAGACAGCATTGAAGAAGAGGTGAAAATAGATAGTTCCGCTAGTGGCGGCGGCTCATTGATTGAAGAAAAGGAAGCGCCCCCAGTACCAAAAAAGCAACCTCAGAAACCTGCCCCCTCCAATCGTTCATCAGCTATTTTGCCCGATAACCGCAAACCTAAACCCGTGAAGAAAAATGTGCAATAGGGTAGGACAGCACTTTGCAACGCAAATAAAAGCACTATCATTCGTTGCGTTCAATTATTACTTATAACTACCACTAACTACTAACCACTAATCACTAACCACTTACCACTTACCACTTACCACTAACAACTTACCACTTATAACCTATCAAATGGCAGATACTATCAGACGGAACGATAAAAAAATGGCCCAAGGCGTAGATTGGGTCATTGTATGGCTTTATGCACTCTTGGTGGGCGTGGGCATCATGTGTATTTTCATGGTTGAGTACAAGCCGGGTGTTAATATCGCATCTTCTTTTTTGTCGGGCAAAACCAATTACAGCAAACAATTAATGTTTACCAGTATTTCGGTAGTGCTGGCCATGTTTATCTTATTGGCCGATAGTAAATTGTTTACTGCCTTTGCCAATTTGTTGTATGCCTTTGGCATTTTGCTCATGTTAGCCACATTTGTGCTGGGCAAAAACATCAATGGTTCGCGCAGTTGGATTTCCCTGGGGGGAGGATTTAATTTACAACCGGCAGAATTGTGTAAAATCTTCACTTCATTGGCCTTGGCCAAATACCTCTCCCGACAGGAAACGGATTTCTCCAAGCTGCAATCGCAAATTATTGGGGCCATAATTGCTTTATCACCTGCTGTTTTGTCCATTTTGCAAAATGAAACAGGGTTGGCATTAGTCTATTTTTCCTTTTTTGTGGTGATGTATCGAGAGGGGTTACCCCCGGGCTTGTTGGTCATCGGATTCTCTTTTGGGGTTTTGGTTATTGCCACCTTGATTGTAGAGCCCAACATTTTGGCCGTAATCCTCACCCTTATTGCGGGAGCGACCATTTATTTTACCAAAAAAGCACGCAAAAGAAATAAGAACTTATTGGTAACTATTATAACCGTGTGGGTGGTTTGTGTAGGGGTGCAGCGCTTTGCAGTACCGTATCTTTTCGACAATGTTTTCCAATGCTACCAAAGCACCCGGATATTTAGCATGGTGGGTAAAGACTATGACTGTAGCCAAAACAAAAGTGCCCAAAAGCGCATTGTGGACAAAGAAAAAGCGGCCAAAAAACCAGATGATTACAACGTAAGGCAGAGTAAAATTGCCATAGGTTCGGGAGGATTGATAGGCCGTGGTTTTTTAAAAGGAACGCAAACCCGGGGCAAATACGTACCCGAACAGCATACCGATTTTATTTTCACCAGTCTAGGTGAGGCATTTGGGCTGGCAGGATGTGTGGCTTTTTTAGGGGTGTATTTGTTTTTGCTCATTAGAATTATTAATACTGCCGAAAAGCAGCGAAGTGTTTTTAGCCGAGTGTATGCCTACAGTGTAGCCTGCATTCTTTTCTTTCACATCACCGTGAATGTATGCATGACCATCGGGCTTTTTCCCATCATTGGTATCACGCTACCCTTCATCAGTTACGGCGGTTCATCCCTCTTAGGATTCACCATTTTATTGTTTATCCTGTTGCGATTAGATGCAGATAGAAATATGGTACTGCGATAAAAAAACAAGGCCGTTCAGACCTAACAGGTTTTTAAAACCTGTTAGGTCTAACTCGATTTTTTAACCAATACAATCAGTTCTTTTCACTAATAACTAACCACTAACCACTAATAACATGAGTCAACAAGTAGCAATTACCCATGCCGATGGCCGATTGATAGCCAACATTATTCCACTTTCGGAAGGCAGTTTCACCATCGATAAAACCAAAATATTTGTTCCATTCAATACAGAGTCAGACGACTTGCAGCAACGGCCTATTGGCAGTTTATTGGTGGAAGTGCAGCCGTTTTGTATTGTATTTGGACAAGAAGTTATATTGATTGATGCCGGACTAGGTTTTAGCCAATCCAATCAACTACAGATACACCAAAATTTGATAGCCAAAGGCATACAGCCCACCCAAGTAACCAAAGTATTGATGAGCCATTTGCATAAAGATCATGCAGGAGGGGTGGCAAAAAAAGATGGGTTAGGTAACTATCGGCTCGCATTTCCCAATGCTACTTACTACGTACAAAAACAAGAATTTGCATCCGCAATAGACACGGGTTATCCCTCCTACATGACCGAAGAAATTGGCGATCTTGAAAACAACCCCAAAGTGCATTGGCTGGAAGGCGATGGTATTATTGATGGCTACATTCACCACCAAATTACAGCCGGCCACAGCCCCTTTCACCAAGTGTTTTGGTTACACCTAGATGGGAAAATCGTATTCTTTGGTGGTGATGATGCCCCACAACTGCAACAGATGAAAAGTAAGTTTGTAGCCAAATACGATTTTGATGGTAAAAAATGTATGCAACTCCGCCAACAATGGTGGGAGCAAGGGCAGCAAGAAGGCTGGATTTTTCTGTTTTATCATGATATAAAGACGCCTGTGGTTGCTTTGTAAGAAAGTGGTAAGTGGTAAGTGGTAAGTATTATGTTTTAGGAAGTAGTTAGTCGGTATTAGGAGTTATTTCCCCTTTTTTCGGCGGGGCGCCAATGATTTGTTTAGCTAACTTGGGTTATGGAAAGTAATATTTAATCTTCGTAGGGGCCCGCCCTTTCTACGGTTATCATTCGTGCAATGAGATAGAGGATTTTCATTTTAACCCACCAAACAGGTGGATAATAATGCGTTGTTTAAACTAAAATGATGCTCCATACCAGCTTTTGCAGCCAAGTATAGAGCATCATTTTAAAGTTTTTGAAAGTGGAAATCATTTTTCTGAATCACATAAGGCGTAGGCTAGTAGAAAACTAAATCACCTCTGCAATGGGGAAATCAATTTCAAAGCCAGTGAGGTTGTGAATGTAATTGCTGATAATCTTATCGCCAATTACAATCACCACATCTACCAAGTTGGCCTCGGTGTAGCCAGCAGCAAAAAACGCAGCTTTACTTTCTTCGGAAGCTCGTCCACGGTTTTCTACTGTTGAGGCAGTGAATTTTACCAAAGCATCCAATTTAGTGTCAAAAGGTGCTGCACCTCTGCGGATGTCTAGAATTTGGTCCTCCGTAAATCCATGCATTTTGCCCAAAACGGTGTGGGCCGATTGGCAATACCTACAATAATTCGCTTGGCTCGTAACCAAATTAATCACTTCTCTTTCCTTAGCCCTCAACGTGCTTTTTCTGTTTTGAAATGCCAAGTAATCGCCCAAAGCGGTTTCACTTTTAGCGAAATAGGCATACAAGTTGGGGACAAACCCCAATCCTTTTTGTAAGGAATCAAAAATACCTTGGTTGTTGGCAGATACTTCGGCTCTGG
>JAIXOJ010000034.1 GCA_027486835.1 Chitinophagaceae bacterium | reverse complement strand
CATTTACCCGTATTTTAGGCCAAAAATGCCCCAAAAACCATCCAAAAACAGGAAAGTTTAACAGAAAATAACAGAAAGGTTAACTTTTACCCAGAAAATTGCTGCAATGTGGGTTAAAAATGGCTGATGCAATAAAAAAGGCTGAATGTTTAAATTTCATTCAGCCTTTTCTATTATTACGAAATTCAATTTTTTTCATTTACACAAACTTATTTTTTCATTGACTTCCAACTTTACACCAATAATTTAGCTATCTGCTGTGCAAATGGTTCGATAAGTAACAAGTGTCCTGTGGGTAATTGATAGGCTTTTATCTGGGGCTGATTTTCGGCAAATCGTTCCCCTGCTTTTACTGTAATTACCCGATCGTATTTACCCAAAACCAGTTTAGTAATTATTAGATGTTCATTGATGAGTTGCTGTGCTTTTCGTACACCAATGGTGCAACTACGGAGCTTTAACCAACGCCTCAATAGATATTGTCTTTTTTCATCCGTGTGAATATGGAATTTCGCAAACTTAATCAGTCGATTATCAAAGATGCCCAATTTTCCCACTAAAAACAGCAGACCAAAAAACCAGGTAGGATGATTCATCGTATAGCGAAACAACGCTCTGCCCCAATTGAATTGAGTAGCAACATATTGCCAAAACTGTATGCTAATGCCATCAGGTGCAATCAACACCATTTGATTGATTGCTGAAGCTTGCTCGTTTAATAAGCTTAATGCTATTCTTCCACCCAAACTATATCCTAATAAACTCCATTTTAATACCCCTTTTGGAAGTAGTAATAAGATTATTTGATTAATATCAGAAGGGGTACAGAGTCTTTCACTAGGCCAAAATGTGCTACCGTGTATAGGTAAATCAATGCAGTAGAGTGTAAACCTGTCCTCAATTGCCTCGGCCAATGGGGCAAAAACACGACCTTGCTGACCATATCCATGAAAGCAAAATAGCACTTCCACACCTTTACCATATTGATAATAGCTAATTACACAGTCCTTATACTGCAATGATTTAATCATAAATATTTGCCATCATGATGTTATTTAAGAAAATGGCTACTCATAATCCTTTTTATTATTTGCATAGATTATAAGAGGGCAGTTATTTAAATTAAACTGTTTGTAGCAATTCTTACAACAAGGATACAACAAATAGAAGCAAAAGCAAAACTGCTATTCGTTTTTGCCAAGGGAAAGTGTCTGCATAAAAGTTTTTCGTAGTCATTAGTTAAACCTCACCCCAACCCCTTTCCGAAAGGCGAGGGGCAAAACGAAAAACTTTTATGCACCCAGGAAAAGTGTCAGCATAATGCTTTTGCATTACAAATAATTCTTAAAAAACAGCTACTCGGCTAAAAATGTAGGTCAATTAATATTATTAGGAAGAACGTTTTACAGCAATATTGAAACCTGATTTTTATCAGTATTCGCTGCATATTGCATCCTAAGAATAAAAAACAATTAGTTTTATCGAACGATTGAAAATTATACAGCCATGATAACTACTACTCAGCCCACCAGCGGTACCACCAACACATTGAAAGGAGGTGAATGGATTATTAAATCAACCACGACTACTTTCACCCCAGAGAACTTCGACGAGGAACAAAAAATGGTGCTTGATATGTGCCACCAATTTATTGCCACCGAAATAGAACCCATCCACCAGCGGATTGATCAATTAGAACCTGGCCTGATGCCTTCCCTCTTGGAAAAAGCTGGGGAACAAGGGTTGCTAGGCAGCTCCATTCCTGAATATTTAGGCGGGATGGGAAAGGACTTTATTACTGCAACGCTCATTAACGAGGGTCTAGGTGGTGGCTTTTCCTTTAGTGTTGCAATGGCAGCAGACACAGGTATCGGTACATTGCCCATATTGTATTTCGGTACCGAAGAACAAAAATTAAAGTATATCCCCAAACTAGCCTCTGGCGAATGGAAGGGTAGTTATGGACTTACCGAACCCAACAGCGGCAGCGATGCATTGAGTGCAAAAACTACTGCCAAACTAAGCGAAGACGGTACACACTATTTACTAAACGGACAAAAATGCTGGATAACCAATGGTGGCTTTGCAGACATATTTACTGTTTTTGCTAAAATAGATGGGGATAAGTTCACCGCATTTATTGTGGAAAAAGGTTTTGAAGGGTTTAGTCAGGGTGCCGAAGAACACAAAATGGGCATCAAGGGTTCTTCTACCGTACAATTATTTTTCCAAGATTGTAAAGTACCAGTAGATAATGTACTTGGCGAAGTAGGTAGAGGCCATATCATTGCCTTTAATATTTTGAACGTTGGTCGGTTAAAACTGAATGCTGCGGCACTAGGCGGGGCGAAAAAAATGGCTACCGTGAGTGTTCAATATGCCATTAACAGAGAACAATTTAAAACCCCCATTGCCCAATTTGGCGCAATACAACACAAGCTTGCCGAAATGGCCATCAGGTTATGGGTGAGCGAAAGTGGTCTCTACCGTGCTGCTGGATGGATTGACGCTAAAGAAAAAGCACTTGAAAAAGCAGGTATTGCAGCTAATGAAGCATTGTTGGGTGCTGCGGAAGAATTTGCCATTGAATGTGCTATTTTAAAAGTGTTTGGCAGCGAAGTGTTAGATTATGTGGTGGATGAAGGCGTGCAAATTCACGGAGGCAATGGCTATAGTGATGAATATATTATCAGCAAGGCTTACAGAGATAGCCGCATCAACCGCATATTTGAAGGCACCAATGAAATTAACCGTTTGCTTATAGTTGACATGCTACTTAAACGTGTCATGAAGGGCAAAATTGATTTGATGACTGCTGCCTTTTCTGTACAAAAAGAATTAATGTCAATCCCTGATTTTAATACCAAGACAGATGGTTTATTGACCCAAGAGATTGGATATGTAGCCAATTTCAAAAAAGCAATACTATTAGTAGCAGGTGCGTCTGTGCAGAAGATGATGAACAAATTAGAAAAAGAGCAGGAACTGTTGATGAATATTGCCGACATGATTATTGAAACCTTTCATGCTGAGAGTGCATTATTAAGGCTTCAACAATTGATAGATAACCAAAGCGCTGCATCAGCTACCATACCATTTGCCATTGTGCAAACATACCTTTACGATGCGGCAGACCGAATTAACAAAGCAGGAAAAGATGCCCTCAACAGTTTTGCAGAAGGTGATGAACTTCGAATGTTACACGTAGGTTTAAAGCGATTTACCAAAACCAATCCTTTCAACAGCAAAAATGCTAGAAGACAAATTGCGGAGGCTTTGATAAAAGCGGGGAAGTATTATTTGTAAGAGTGGTGTACCTAGGTCTAGAATTAGATTGTTGAACACTAACACCCTCCTTGTATTCTAGAGGTTTCTCATAACTAATGTGCACACACTAAAATTGGAGTAATTGATTTCTTAAAGAGAAAGATTACTCCAATTTGATAATATCAACAAGATTCAGTTGTAAATACTGAAGGTTCTTAACCTATGGCGCCAAACTAATCCTTACCTGCACACCTGTTCTAGTACTAATGGTTGGTGCGGATGTAGAGATATAAGGCGTTACCCTACGCTGGTCAAAATAGAGTTTGATGTTGATTCTTTTACTCATTACATAATCGATAGATGGCTGGATGGTGATTACTTTTTGGCCGCCAGTTCCGTAGGCATTGGCTTGGTCTAAGCGGCTATTACTCGTTGCATCGTCTCGCTTAGATACATCTAAGCGGAAACTTAGGTCATTTTCCAATTTTCTTTTACCGTTCATTCCTGGGAAACTAAAGGGTAGTTTGAATCCTTTCATTCGGTAACCAGCTCCTACCACAATTTCTGTACTGTTGGTTTCGCTTAATTGATAATCAACCAAACTCAAACTCAACATCCTACTTTTCTTGTACTCAAACTTTACGTTTACCTGCGAGATGGTGGTGATATCAAAGCCAATTAATGGCCCAAATGATTCTTGAATAGTAACATTGGGAAACAAATAAAAAGGTACATAGTTACGGCTGATGGTATCGTAAAAACTTGGAGCACCAAGCGAAGAATTATCAAGATGATTTAATGCACTGGTGAAACTATTCATGCTCAATGTGCCATTGTAAGCATGGGTAAGTGTAATGGCATTAAAAATTCCAGAAAATGCGGGCAGTTTTGACAATCCATTATAGGTAATCCGCCAATTAGGTCGAGGTAAGATGCCACTAAAAGGATTTGTTTTTATAGTTTTATTAGATTGTTTTACCAAAGGAAAAGTTGCAGCACTCTTGCCAGTATATGCTGCTAAGAAGGATGGTATCAATACATCTTGTGAGTATCGTCCATAACCATCTGCATACCCATCATCCAAAAAACCGCGATTATCTCTTAACCAGTGAGGATTTTCCCTAGCCGCGCGCGCGGAGATTATGGCTCGGTTAGCTTCAAATTGTTTGAAGGTTTGTGATACTTGATTGGGGTTGTGGGAACCAAACATGGTACCAATGGCAATGTAAGAAACACTAAACCCTCCGCTAGCATAAGGACTCAAGTGCTTAGGATTACTGCCCCCTAAAGGCAAGGTATCTTTAAACAACTCGGTATATTCCTTACTAAAGCTTTTATCAATATTCACATCAATAATCAAATCCCGAATAGGTTCAATCTGGGCAGTGATGCTCAATTTCTGTTCAAAATTTTGGCGAAAAAGAAAATTGAATGTACTGTCTTTGGTAATTACCTTCTGTCCAGCTTTTTTATCCAACCAGTTTGCATTGGGTTGTTTTCCAAAAACATAATCTAAACCAGGCTGCATAGAACTCCAGTTTTGCCCCAATGCTCGGGTACTATCCATATAACCTGGAACTCTACTTTTAAAATTCTCATTGTAATTGACGGATACACGCTTTAGCATGGTAAGCAGTCGTCCACTTACCCGTTCAATTCCATTTAATTCCACTGGTTGGTTCATTCGTTGCAAGCGTTCTGCAATACGCAAATCACGCTTTTGCTGCCTCCATTTGCGCAGTGCCTCCTTTTTCTTAATGCCCGTGAAAGGTTTTCCTTCTTTGTCTTTAATTACCTCCGCCCTAGATGGAATAATAGTACCTAGAATATTGGGTTGTGGGCTATTGTCAAAAGGCTGAATACCATTACCGCCTTTGTTCTCAGCCAAATCATCCATCCTATTTTTTCCTTGCTTTCCGTCTGGTTTGTTAGGGATTCCTTTTTTAGGAGTAGGGCCAGTTTTACCATTACTTCCGTTTTTCTGCGCATTGCCACGAGGGTTTACTGGATTTTGGCGAGCGGGGGCTACATTGTCTAAAGCCCTTAGCCATCTGCTTTTACTATAGAGCCTAGTCATGTCAATTTCTCCGTTTAGGGTATTGTCTTGACCATTTTCGATAGTATTTCCCAAACTCAAAGCCAATTGGCTGGCTGCTATCCAATTGTAAGAAGTACCGTAACTGTAACGAGCCGTTAACCAGTCTAAACCAGGTATTTTATTTAATGGCACGGTGTAACTGGCAATCGCTTTTTGTTGGTACATGGTATTTCTACCACCTTTTAAAAAGTTATTACGTACACTGTCTTTCTTGGCTTTGGTATCTAATGCACCTGCGGGTTCATCCACACGGGCATTATTGGTAGCAGAGAAATCCAGATTTACGCTACGTGTTAAATCCCAACGCATGTTGTAATACCGGTCAAACGTGAAAAATTTATCGTACGTGGTATCTACTCTTTCCACTTTGCTGGTTACCAAATCGGTATTGACTATTCGGGGAATAAATCTTCCGAACTGCCGGTTGATATCTCCTCTTACAGTTATTAACGAGGGTCGCAAATTGAAATTAATATCCCTAATTGGGTTAAGCCAAGTACTTTTATTTCTTATTAATTTTCTGAATGGCTCAATAAACTTGGCAGGATTGTTAAACCCATACCCAACATTGGCTTTGTGCTTAGTGATGTCATTACCCAAAATGGTAGGGCTTGTTTGAGAAGACTTTGTATAAGAATAGCTCGCATCAAAATTACTAATGCTCCATAGGTGTGGTTTTCCTTTGGGCAATACTTTCACGCCAGTGAAATTGAGTGTTTTGATGGTCGTTTGATCAAGCGAAGCCTTCTTTATAGAATCCTTTTCTGCCTTATTCTTTGCGTTATTGAGTTTGTATTTGTACAGCACATCTTGATCGTAAGGATCAAACTGTGGCGTGATGATGCTTTTGTTGATACTGGCATACACAGGGATCGTTAGCCTAGTTTCTTTGGGTAACAATTTACCCGCATCAATTTGCAATGCCGCATCAAATTGGACCAAATTATTTTTGGCTCTTTCGTTTATTTTTTGTTCGATGCTTCCCCAACCTTGTGAGTAGGTATTGGCAGAAACGGTCAATTTACCTAAATCGGCCAATTGAACATCCACTCTTCCAAGTGCAGCATACGAACCCTCTTCATTGATTTTTGATAACCGCAATTCATTTACCCATACTTCCGCATCAATTGGAAATTCGGTACCATCTACTGCATTTTCCAGCCCTACCAAAATACCTTGCACTTGTCCAAGATTGGGGTTGCCTAGAATGCTATAAGTCTTTCTATCCCCACTGTAGGTTTGACGGTAAATCTTAGAAACGCTTCCTCCACTTGTATTGCGTTTGATTTTTAAGTTTACTAGGTCTTGTAAATTGAAATCAAGATTATTTTCGGAAGGCCATACGGTTTCGCACTCCGATTTTCCATAAAGTTTTGCAGGGGTTACTTTTAGTGGGATTTTTATTTCATAGTAATTATTCAAAAAATCTTGACCAATTCTTACTACCAGGTTTAATTGATTGTCTTGCAAGGGTGTAGAATTGACCACACTTTCAGCATGAGCAAACATGGACAATTTGCCATAATTACGTACATCAAGATTCAATGTTTTAAAAGTGGCTCTAGCTTCACCCTCTTTTAAATTTTTCACACGCATACTCATGGCCTGTTCGTTTTGCAAAAGGTTGACCCCATTGTTGCTCAATTGCTGTACGCGCTCAATACCACAAGGAATAACATAGTTTACCGGGGTTCTATTGCTATTTTCTTCTAGGTTAACGGCAAGCGTATTGAAAGTGGTGCTGGTATTATTAACAGGCTTGTACGTACCAGTGGTATCAAGGTCATATGTAAACTGCCGCCATTGGTTGCGCACAATATCTAATTTGGCAAAGCGCAAAACGGTTGAGTCTTCAAACCCTGCCATGTACATCCGTACAAATCGGATGGATTTAAAATCAGGTATTTGACCCACTTTGGACGTGTAATCTTTAATTGGAATTCTAAATAAATACCAGTTTTCGGTACCAGAAGTTCCATCAGCATATCTAACTGATACCGCTTTTTTATCGGTGATGAATTTGGAATTCATCGCATTATTAAATTCCACTTCATACTCATAATATTCCTCCGTTTCATTGAGGGTATTATCGCGATTTAAGTCTTCATTATCAGGATACAATGTTGCCGCAGGGGAAAACTGCGAGCCCGAAGCAACAGGTGAGTTGCCCTGAGGGTTATTGAAATTTTTATATCTACTCAAAATGCCAGCACCTGCTGCATCATAGCTTCCATCTCTATACCATACATAGTCATCATGCGATGGATCTTTTAGTGCGGACTGATAAATTTTCGATGTTTCTCCAAAGCTGTTTTTGAGATTCGTTATATAGTCGCTTCTTTTTACTCTTTCGCTATCATCGTCAAGCCCGTCAAAGCCTACGTCTTGATAAGTTCTATCGTCGGGGTTATTACTAAATGCGTTCGTTACTTGAATAGGGTTTACAGGTGTTCTTCCCCACACACCAGAATTATCCACCGAAGCTGGAGAAGTGGGCGTATTCAATCCATTTTCATAAAACCGTCGTCCGTCTTTCAATACATCTTCACTGATACTTCCCAAATTGATGTACAATTTACCGCCTGATGAAGTTGGATTTTTGATAAATGGATCCTGTGTCCAAAATTCAATAAACTCGAAATTGTTGGTTTCGAAATCAGTTTGATCAATGGAACGCATAATTCCTCCCCATCTTTTCGCAGGATTTTTCAAACGCCCATCCGCAGCTACTTCTGCAGGATTAGATTCGTAGTTGTAGGGGCCCAAATCTTGCGGATAATACGCTAAGTCAAAAGTGGAAGTTTGTGTGTTGGTGATGTTAGTCGTTTGTTGAGGGAAAATTTCATTGGTATATACCAAGCGAGACCGGGGGTCGCTCAATGCTTTTAAGTTGCTACTCAAAGGATTGGTCTTGCTATTCTTGTCCTGCAAATTGGGTTCAATATTGTACCAAGCCAATTTCGCCCGATTTTTTCCATACACTAAATTGTCCGTGGAATCTGCTTCAATAAATCGCTGTGGTGTGGAAGCCAAAGCCCAAGAAATTAATGGAAACCTTAAATCTAAGCTACTTCTAGTTCCTTCAAAATCGTCTAAATAAATCAATCCATTTTCTCCACTACCTATCTGTGCAGGATGGCCCGGTTTCAGATACGCCGCTTCTCCATAGGCAGTGATGCTACTCATTGTTTTCGTAGAATAGTTGGGGAGCTTATCTAACAAACGGGTTAAGCCCGGCAAATCAGATCGATAACTCACATCAAGCCCGTACATAGTATTTCTTATCGGGTCATCGCCATATTCCATTTTGGTGAAAAATGGACGCTCTTTCAATCGCACCATTGAAGCTCCGATGGATAATTTTTTGTTGACGATATAATCCGCCCGCAACCCTAAGAACGAACGTTGTTGGATACCGAAATTGCCGTTATTTTCATAGGAAACATTTACGGGTACTCCTGAATTGATAATAGCCTGGTTTAAAATCTTTACACTACCTAAGTTATAGTCGATGGAATAATCCACGCCTTCAATTAAAATTTGCCCACCTGCTGATACTTTAACAGAACCCTGCGGAATATTAAATGCGCCTAAATAAATTTCACTACCACCCGTTCCTTTTGCCTGACCCTGCATTTGGAACCTATTTAAGTTGGCGTAGGTCTGTGCAATGGCTTTGATAGAATCGTACAATTGCCTGTAGACATATTTTTTCTTAATTGGTTCTGGTATCCCATTGAACGCTAACGAATCTAAATCTCTACCGAAAGGTTCAATTAGGGGAAAGATGATTTTTCCTTGCTGAGATAAAACTGTAAATCCTTCTAAGTAATCAAACACTCCGTCTGGTTGCGGATCGTTTCTATTGTTGAGCCTATCCAACTTTAAAATACGCAAAAGGGGTTTTCCTTCTTCAGATGATGCTACTTCTGGTAGATTCCGTTTCAATCCTCCACTAGGTTCATCATACAAAATGTTTAGCTTAAAATCTTCCTTAGACAATCCAGAAACATCTAGGGAATAAACGTTCTTCATCATCAAATCCCAAATGGGCAGCGCAGTTCTGGCAGAAGTAGCTTTCAACAATTTTAAGAACAACATTTTTTGTACACCCTGGCGACTAACGGTGGTATCGAGTGCTACATCCTGACTAAATTCTCCTACTTGATAAACCCGACCGTTCGCCGTGTATTGGTATGCTACTGCCAATACCTCATCTGGCTGTAACTGAGCATTCAAGGAAACAAACCCTATTTGTGGATTGAAATAGTATTCGTTTGTGGCTAGTTTTCTTGCGAATACTTTTTCAAAATCTTCAATTGGTTTTAAATTTATTGCTTTCAACTTAGTGGTTACTAAGGTTGAATTTCTAAAATCAGAGGACAACCCACCAGCAGATATTTTTGCGTACAATCCATTTGCATTGTTATTGGGTAAACCATTGCCCGGGCTTCCGCCAATATTAGCAGGATTATTTGGTTTTGCTTCCCCCAAATCAGCAAGACCTACAATGTCTCTAGCATCAGTAGTTGCACCATTTCGGTTGGTTACCCACACTTCAATTCTTTGAATTTGCACCTGACTATTTACCACAGGCAAGTTGCTCATGGCAGTATTGTAATTATTATAGAAATACTGCCCCATTAAATAGTGGCGGTTCTCTTCGTAATCATCTAATTTCTTTTGAATGGTGGTGGTGGCTGCGCCTCCTTTCAAACTTTGGCTTTGACGTTGGCTTTTTTGGTTGGCAATTGCTGCAGTGATAAATAATTTACCAAACTGCAATTGCGTTTTGAGACCAAATAGATTTTGTGAACTAGGAATTAATGACCCTTTCGACTGCCAAGACATGTTGCCCGCTTCAATGCTTTTCAAGATTTCATCGTCCTTGCCCTTGTAATCAAGTTTTAGCTGGTTGAGGTAATCGAAGTTGGCGAGGGTGTTGTAGCTAATCGGCAATTTTAATTTGTTACCAATACTGGCATTTACGTTAAAATTGGTATTCATGTTGAAATCGAAGCCCCCATTTTTTCTTGCAGATTCTGGCAAAGTAGGATTCAAGGTTTTTTGCCCTTGGTAACCCGCCATAATGTCCACAGAACCTTGGGGTTTAATATCTACTTTGAGTGCATTCTTTACTGCATTGCCAATGGCACTGGGATTGGTAAGGTTGGTGAGGCTATCCTTGTATCCGTTCACCTTATCTTTTAATCCCCCCACTTTGTCTGCAACGCCAGCAACAGGATTATCGCCTGCTCCAAAAATTCGATCAAACAAACTATTATAAACGGTGTGTTTAGGTCTTCTTACTTTTTTATTAATAAGGAAAAGCGCATCAGCTCTTTCTTTAAAATATTGTACTTCGCTTTTCCTATTTTGGAGTGCATAATATTCTTCGAAGGTTAAGAAGGTTGGTTTTCTGTAGATGCGGTTACCAATTTTCTCCGTAATAAAATATCTATTGGTTTTTGGATCGAAGTCCACTTTTTGATTAATGAGGGTGCTGTCTCTTAAATCAAAAGCATTCTTGTTTTTCCAAGTAAACCAATCACCCCGCCTATCAGAGAGTGGGAACGTCATAGAATCTTGCGGTTCTGGAATGGTATCTTTTGATAAAAGCGAAGAATCGCCGCTTTTGGGTGTAATGGTAGTGTCTTTAGCTTGACCATACAGTTGTGCGCCGCCATTGAAAAAAGCGGCAACGACAACAAAAATGATTTTAAATAATCTATTATACTGACTCAAAACGATTGTTCCTTAGTTATGTAGAAGTAGCTGCAATAATATTATAAACTTTTTAAAGCCTGCTTAATCATGTCTTCAAGCGACATATTTGGTTGACTTTGTGAAACTTTTTTCACTGCATTTTCTGCCATGGGCCTAGCAATACCCAATGCCACAAGAGCCGTGATGGCATCACTATCAATACTTGCCGCAGCAACAATCCCCAAAAGATTGTTATCTACCTGTTTGCTTAACTTATCTTTTAATTCTACAATCAATCTCTCGGCACTTTTTTTCCCTATTCCCTTGATGCTTTCTAGTTGTTTGGTGTTGCCTTGCACAATAGCCTTGGCAATTTCTTCTGGTTTCATGCCAGAAAGCATCATTCTTGCTGTGGATGCACCCACACCAGATACACTAATCAATTGCAAAAACATTTCCTTTTCTGCAACCTGGGCAAATCCATACAATGTTTGTCCATTTTCGAAGAGATGGATGTACGTGTAAAGCAGTCCTGATTCTTTGTTGGCAATTTCACTATAGGTGTTTAAACTTATTTGCAAATCATACCCTACCCCGTTCACATCAACAATTACCCTTGCTGGAGATTTATCAATAAAACTACCTCTTACAAATGCTATCATACTGACGAAAATAGGTGATTAGCCGTAACCATTGTTTTGACAAAGCATTCACGATTGATTTTAGCAATTGAATGCAATTTTTTAACGTTATTGAAATAAAATTCAATCGGTTTTTTCAAAAGTATTTTGGGTTAAGGGCAATCATTCGCATTTCTACGCTAAGAGAATAATCGACCATTCTTATTTCCTTCATTTCAAAAAAATAATTGGCGACTACAGTTTAAGCTATTGGCGTGGCAGTTTTTATTTCCCTTCAAATATTGCAACAGGATTTTAGCAGTTTCTGTTGTTGCAATTTTATTTGGATAAAACAACTATGCAACAGTTTTGTTGCAGATATGTCTGTTGCAACTTTTTTTGCAACAGTAAACATTGCAACAAACTTGTTGCAGCTTTTCTTGTTGCAATTTTTTTTGCAACAGACATAGTTGCAACAAAACTGTTGCAACTTTTTCCTTTCCAATTTTTATTGCAACAAAAAATCTTGCGACAGTCGGGTGCAATAATTTTTTTTGGAACAATTCCGCTTTTTTCCCAAGAATTATTTTGAGATTGCTGGATGCTGCTTTTTTGTTCAGTGTGTTTTGATTTCCTTTTGAAAATTATGGTCCGCCTTTTTTTCCTTGGTGAATTGGCTTTCTTCAAATTGAAGATTCCACACCTCCTACGCCCACCAACAAATCCCAGCTTGCCGGGAACTACGATGATTGATGAAACAAAGAAAAATAAACCGCTTTGTTACTAGGTAAAACCAAATGTGTGTGAAACAATAGAAAGCGTTGTAAGATTTTCGGCTTGAGCTAAAACATTTTCAATAAACCCCATTTGAGTAATCAAACCAATACAAACCGTAGTCAGTTGTACTACACGCAATTTTTGACCCCAAAAAATGTGTTTTTCCAACAGTGGTGAATTGATTTTTGGGGCAGTCGTCAAAACTGAAAAATAGGCTCATTTATATTGAGAATAACCCCTAATCACACTACTACAACACTATGCTTATACTTCTATCAAGGGCATAAAATTGGTGAGATTAGGTTCATCTCCCACCCTATAATTTGGGCTTTTAAGTAGTGGTTCTTTTGTACTGCAATTCAGCAATACAAAATCTCTCGACCATGAACAAGATTCTTTTTATCATCGCTATCATCGCCTTTAGCTTTATTAAAGTAACTGCTCAATCTTATACTTTACCCTTCGGTGTTTCTTTATGTGGTGCAGAATTTGGCACAGATAACTTACCTGGTGTTTACAACACTAACTATATATACCCTGACAAAAACGAAATTGAATATTTCGCTAAAAAAGGAGTAAGCGTAATGCAACTTCCAATCCGCTGGGAAAGAATCCAAAAAAGACTAGGCGGCCCGCTTGATCAAGCCGAACTAGCCCACATCACTCGTTTTTTGAACGATTGCGCTAATGCAGGTGTGATGGTGGTTTTAAACATGCACAACTTCGCTCGCTACAAAATCAACAATGTAGAATACATCATCGGTTCTAACGAAGTACCTGTTTCTGCTTTCAAAGATGTTTGGACTAAAATTGCTGCTAGCCTCACCAATTTTCAAAACATCTACGCACTAGACATTATGAACGAACCACACGATATGGGTAAATTCTCTTGGTTTTATGCTGCTCAAGAAGCTATCAACGGTATTCGTGAAGTTAACAGCAACATTTACATCATGATAGAAGGAGAAAGCTATTCTAACGCAGCCAATTGGACTAGATTTAATGATGCTTTAAAAGGATTGGTTGATCCTGCTGACAACATCATTTACAATGCACATTGCTATTTTGACAACGACTTTTCTGGCAAATACGCTAAGAGCTACGATGAAAGCAGAGTGAACGAACAAACAGGTGTTGAGTATGTAAAACCCTTCGTAAACTGGTTAAAAGCTAACGGAAAAAAAGGTTTTGTAGGCGAATTTGGTATCCCTAAAAACGATAAAAGATGGTTAACCGTTTTGGATAATTTCCTTAACTACTTAACTGCTAACCACATCAGCGGTTCTTATTGGGCAGCAGGTCCTTGGTGGAAAAGCTACCCACTTTCTTTACACCCAGTTGCTGGCAACGATCAACCTCAAATGGCCGTTTATGCTAAATACCTTCAAAATGCTGCTAGCGTAGCAACTAACAATAGCCCAGCTAATTATGGCATCAGCAGCCCTTTAAGCGGAGCTACTAGATAATTAAAGCAGTTAGTTGATCAATACTTATTTCCCAATTCCATTCTCTAGCAAAATATCCATTTCAAATTCAATCATTCCAACCAAGACCTATAAAATGCTGCCCCTTTTTTTTACATTTTTACCCTACTATAAAGCATTAGTTTTAATCAAAACAATTGTCTATGGCTATGCAATAAAATAAAGTCTGAATGGCCGTTAAGCTTCGGCTTAAGTTCTGGATTAGTGAGCCAAATTCTTTGATGAAACATTGATTGACAAAATCATTGCACAGGCTATACAATGATCTCAGATTACACTAAATATTTTGAAGGAATTGATTGGCAAAAATGCTTGTAAAGCGCGCCAATCAAAGATTACAGCCGTTTTCCCTGCACATGACTAATTGAAACTTGAATAGCTTTTTCAACAGTATTTATTTGCCAGGATTGTATCAATTTTTAGGCAGTCTTTCCTCTCAATGATACCTTTTTTAACTTGATTATTTCACCTTTAAATAACGTAACCCATGTCAGCGAATCATGTATTTTTAATGAACACCCTCTGCCACGAAACAAAATATGGGGGAATGAGTCCTGTAATTGGACACAAAAACAAATTTATACACGCCTTAGACGAATTATTTAAGCCAGACGATGAACTGGTAACTCTAAAGGAAAACAGCCCACGTTTTGAAGCCCCTTCCATAAGTTTTGAGAATGGCTTTATTAGTTTTAAAGAATCACATGTTTCCTTTGAAAGGCCCAAAATCAGTGTAGAAGATGGTTTAATTACTTGGTTACTATAAAGACATGGTGCTTTGAGTGATTTATCTAAGCGGTACATTTTCATTTCTTGGTAAATAACTTGACACCATTTTTACTGCCATAGAAGTACAATTTCTATCCTCGTTCAAAGCCAACAGTAAGAAACGAACTAGAGAATAGCACTAGGGTATGGATTGTTTGCCAGCAAATAGTCCGTCTAGGTTAGCTTAAATAGTCTTTGTTTGTAGGAAATGAACCAAGGCTTTATTTCTCAACGATGGTTGTGCCGTAAATAATTAGGTATTCTGAGGGTAATCATCTCCAGTGAAAAGTATTTTTCTCTGGAGATGATTGCTATTTGCGATTGTCAAGAGACGTAAAATGCGTGTTGAAACAAAATTCTAGTAGCATTAATTCGGCATTAAAATGTAGAAAAGCTGTGTCAAAAACGGAAATCGCCATTATTTACTTCCGTTTTTTTCAAAAAGAAGAAAGAAAAAAAGCTTTTCTGGAATTTTTTTTAGTCGAAAACACCTTTAAATACTTGCTAGAAATACAACATAAGCTAGGCCTCAAATGAAAAAAAGCAGAAAAAAATCAAAGCGATAACCGTAAATGCCCGCTCCACTTTCTACTACAAGCCATTGACAAGTGTTGATGCGATGAAAGAATCATGAATGGGGGAATAAGTGGTAGTTTATGCATGGGGATTTTCTATTCCATCACATATTCATACGCCAAAACAAAGTTTATACCCAATAAATAAAACAAGCGGGTGCCTAATGAAGTGCTGGTTGAAGCGATTATTGATTCTTTGAAGTGTACAATCCACTTACTCTAAGTATAAATATTTCGTGAGTATTAATGCCAACTCTTTCTATTTGCAAATGAACCCTAACTGTATTGTTCATTT
Organism: Chitinophagaceae bacterium; assembly: GCA_027486835.1. Lineage (GTDB taxonomy): Bacteria > Bacteroidota > Bacteroidia > Chitinophagales > Chitinophagaceae > Parasediminibacterium. Next base: position 4,275 of record JAIXOJ010000034.1, on the reverse strand, counting down.
AATGTAGTCAGCGAATTTTACCTCGATTAGAAGCATTGCCTTTCCGTTACAATCAATTGAAAAGCAATCCATACCGTCACAACATTACGCAGCACACCGATACTGCCAACAACTTATGGGTTACTTGGGCTTTACATAAAAAAACGCCCTGCAATCTTAAATGAATGCAGAGCGTTTTTATGAAACTCAAAGTAAATTTTGTACAGTTATTCTGGCAATTTCTCTGATGATTTAGCCTTTGGGGTAGTTCGTTTTGCTTTTTTGGGTGAACTAATATCCTCGTTACTAGCAACTATTGCTTCATCTGTGATTATTTTTTTAGTAGCCTTACCTTTTGTTTTTCGAATGTTAGGGGTAGGATTAGTAGTAGGTTCACCAAGTTTTTTATTTTGGGTAGAAACCGCCTTTGGGGGAGCAGCTTTTGATTTTTTATTTTGAACTTTTGCAATTTCTGCTCCAGTCTTATCTTCCAAACTATTTTGGTTAGCCGATTTTTCCGCATCAGCCAATAGTTCAGTAAATGGTATTTTATTCACAACTGAATCAACTTTATCCGTAATAGTTTTTTTCTCCTTTCTATTTTTAGTTGATTGAGGCTTAGAGGGAACTTTTACATCGATGGTTTCTGTGGTGGTAATAGTTTTGTTTACCCAAGCAAAATCAATTTGTCTTTTGTCCAAATTGGCTGCTACTACTTGCACCCAAACTCTATCCCCCATTTTAAATTTTCGGCCACTTTTGCGTCCTACTAAACTGTAATCGCCTTCTAGCAATAAGAAATCATCTACTTCGCTAAGGCTAATAGTAGATACCAATCCTTCACACTTGTGGTCAATAGTTTCCACAAAAAAACCAAAACTAGCAACGCCGCTAATTACCCCTTCAAACTCTTGCCCAAGATAAGCGCGCATAAATTCTACTTGCTTATACTTATTTCCTGCACGTTCGCATTCCATGGCAGCTCGTTCTCTTTCGCTGGAATGTTTGCATTTTTCTTCCATTTTTTTATCAATCTCAGGTGTTCCGATTAAAATGGATTCAAGAACCCGATGTACCAAAACATCAGGATAACGTCGAATGGGGGAAGTAAAATGGCAATAATGTTCAAAAGCTAAACCGTAGTGACCAATGTCTTTTGTGGTGTAAGCGGCTTTTGCCATCGTTCTAATGCCAAGTTGCTCAAAAACTTGTTGTTCGGGTTTTCCTTTTACTCCTTCCAACATTAGATTAAAACTATGGGCAATAGCATTGGGCGAAGATGTGTTAAAGGCGTATCCATACCGTTTCACATAATCGATAAAAGGTTGTAATTTTTTTTCGTCAGGTCTATCATGTACCCTATAAGGAAAAGGAACATTTTTGTTGGACACCTCTACTTTAAAAACATTTTCGGCTACAGTTCTGTTAGCCAGCAGCATTAATTCCTCAATTAGCTGATGCGACTCTTTGTTTTCCTTTACAACAATGTCAATTGGTTTTCCCGTTTCGTCTAGCTTAAAACGCACTTCGGTTGAAGAAAAATTAATCGCTCCTTCTTTAAACCGTTGCTTCCGAAGATTTTGAGAAATTTTATTGAGCAACAATACTTCGTCTTTGTAAATCCCTTCCTTAGTATCAATAATTTGCTGCACATCTTCGTATGTAAATCGATGACGAGAGTGAATTAGTGTTTTACCCAACCAATATTGTTTCACATCGCCATTGGTGTTCATTTGAAAAACAGCCGAAAACGTACATTTATCTTCATAAGGCCTTAGTGAACACAACTCATTTGAAATACGCTCAGGCAGCATAGGATTAACCCTGTCTGGCAAATACACGGAGGTTGCTCTCTTATAAGCTTCCTCATCTAATAAAGAATCCGGCTTCACATAATGACTAACATCGGCAATGTGTACACCAATTTCATAGTTGCCATTTTTCAATTTTCTAATTGAGATAGCATCATCAAAGTCTTTTGCGTCAACCGGGTCAATTGTAAATGTGAGGATATCTCTAAAGTCTCTCCTTTTCTGAATTTCATCTTCGGAAATAGTATCTGGAAGCCTCAAAGCTTCTTCCATTACATCATCAGAAAAACCCAATGGAAATCCAGCTTCAGAAAGTATTGTTTTCATGGCTGTATCATTATCGTCGCCCTCTTTCATTAAAGAGACAACTTCGCCAACGGGTTTTTTATCATCTTTCCCCCATTCTACTAACCGAGCGATGACACGATCCTTATGTTTTGCTCCGTTCAATTTATCTAATGGAATAAATAAATCGGGCATCGGCTTATCCGTATCAGGAACAAAAAAAGCAAAATTGGTAGAAAGTTGAAGCCTTCCAATAAACTCTGTCTGCTTTCGGGTAATTACATCAACAATTTTACCTTCCTTCTTTTTTGTTCCCAAGTTCTCTTTAACCACTTTCACCCGCACTAAGTCTCCATTCAACGCTGTATTGAAATCGCCAGGACGAACTAGCACGTCCCCGCTTTTGTCTTCAATTAAAACATATCCAATCCCACTTCGGGTTATTTCAAGACTCCCTTTTAGAAGTTGTCCGCCTTGGCTTTTTTTATTCGATTTTTTTTTGGCTTTTTTAGCGCCATTACTTTTACTCATGTTGTGTAGGTTTTGAAAAACTGTCTATAAATGAAAGCACCAACCTGTTAAACTCTTCACCCCCATTAAAAAGAAACTTGTGCCTGATTGGTAACACATAAATCGGCATTTGTTCTAGCTGTTCGGTAAATTTTGCTAAACGAACAGCGTCTTTTTCTGTAGTGATGATAAATTTATTCTGTGCTTCTATTGATTCAAATTTTGATTTAATATCTCTGAAATCATCAATGGTAAAAATATGATGATCGCTGAAATTTTTTTGGTAGTATGTATAAGCATATTTTGACAAAAACTCTTTTAATGGTTTAGGATTAGCTATGCCACACACTAATAGAATTTCGTCTGTATTGGTTATGCTCCTTTGTTCCTTAGTAATAATATGATACGGAATGCCGTAAGTAATTGATGTAAAATACACAAATTGGTGGGGCAAAGGTTTCAATAATTTTAGAACACGGTCTTGATTATCTTTCCATAAATCATTGGGGCATTTAGTCACAATAATAACATCAGCCCTTTTTACTGAAGATTGGTGATCTCTTAAATCCCCTGTTGGAAAAAAGAAGTCGTGTGCATACAAATTATTGTATTCGGTTAACACGATGTTTAATCCTGATTTGATGTATCTATGTTGAAAAGCATCGTCCAAAATAATAGCATCAAGATCTGGTTTGTCTTGTAATAATTGTGGAATGGCCACCAATCGCTCCTCCCCCACTGATACAGCTACATTTGGGAATTTACTGTGAAATTGCATCGATTCGTCGCCGATATCTAGGGCAGTTGTTTTTTCGTTTGCCAATAAATAACCTTTGGTTTTACGCTTGTAGCCTCTGCTTAGTGTAGCAATATTAAACTCGGGTTGTAGCAATTCTATTAAATACTCCACCATTGGGGATTTTCCTGTACCACCTACAGCAATATTTCCAACGCATATTATTGGGAAATTAAAAGGAATTGATTTAAGGTAATTCTTATCAAACAACCAGTTTCTGATTATCACCCCCAATCCGTATAACAATGCAAAAGGGAGTAAAACAATTCTAAAAGATTTAAGAAAAACATTATTTAGATTCATGCTGAAAAAGCCATCAAATTATAAACAAGAATGTGTAAATCTAAGGGATGTTAGATGTTTGGTTGAGTATATCACACCAAGATTATGAAAGCAGTCTAGGAATTAATATACTCCGATTTTTTTACTTAGACAATTATTCGTTCTCCATTTCATTTAAATACTGCTCTACCATTGACTCAGATAAGCCAGTTAAACTCGATAATTGGGAAATCGTTAACCCCATAGCTTTACCATTCTTAATCACTTCTTTTAACTTTTTATCTTCTCCTTCGCCAATACCTTCTAAACGCCCTTCCTTCTTCCCCTCAAAATAGGCTGTGTCCATAGTATTCTTATTGTCTCGAAATATTTTAAGGCTTTGTTCGTAGTCATTCCGCTCCTCAGTGGAATATTTTGCAATTTCCGCAGTAGAAAAGGCCGCCAGAAAAATTGAATCTTTAAATATCTCTGGAATATCTTGGATGTCTTCTAGGTGTTTGATGAAATACAACCATTTGTCTAAGCGGGTCTCTAATTCCCACAACTCCTTTGTGAAATTGGGCATTTCAATATACACATACTGAAGCTTATCATAGAATAAACGGTTCTTTT
>JAIXOJ010000003.1 GCA_027486835.1 Chitinophagaceae bacterium | reverse complement strand
ACTGGACGCTTTAACATAGTCGCATTCGCTCCAATGGCACGAATTGTTGGTTTTGAAATGCTTATGATCTATGTATTTCCGCCTTGGATGTAAGCCGCTCTGGGATGTTGCCACAAATGCACGAATGGCGATTGATATTGGACGCTTTTAACATAGTCGCATTCGCTCCAATGGCACGAATTGTTGGTTTTGAAATGCTTAAGATCTATTTATTTCCGCCTTGCATGTAAGCCGCTCTGGGATGCTGCCACTAATGCACGAATTGCGATTGATACTGGACTAGTACTCCTTCATAGTTAACCTAGTTTTATTCTGTTCAATTGTTGTAAGTCTTGTAATAATTATTGAATTCTAAAGAACTTCAAAAAGAGCTTACTTTTTTACACTTGTTGCACTCCAAGTGATAAGAAACACCAACGTGGAAATGGATTTTGAGATCCCAGCTATCTGTTTAGGTGAGGTGGGTTTTGTTAACATACCCCCCTGCTACAGTCAACAAACATTAACCAAAAGCCGTAGCAGCAGCGTTTAGGAGGGGGATTTCGGCTATTGTTCTTAATGTTGTATGAAAAGCTTCTTGTCTGCCAATTAAATTTAATTTTTTTGTCAACCTAAACTTTTGAGAATGCTGAAAAGTAATTTGCTCTTTCAAACTCAAATGGTTCAATTTGGTCGAAAGTTTCTGTTAATCCGCCGTAGTCGGTCTCATAACCAAATTCACTCCAAATTATTCGGTCGCCATAGTCTTTAATGATAGCTGTAATAGCACCACAACTTATGTCCCCGCACTCAGGACAAACATAAATCATCACACGTCCGCTGTCAATTTTCGATTTTTCTTTTAATCTAAAAACATTCAAAACATGCCTGTTGTATTCTTGGTTTATCCCCCAACCGAATAAGGTGATGTAGTCGGCTGTGTCAATATTAAGAATTGTCTTTAGAGATTTGCCTGAGACAAAAAAGTCAAAGTATTCTCTTGGTGTTTGATTTGCGCCAATTTTTCTTGTCGCTTTGTTGAGAATTAAAGTGTCCATTTGTTAAGGGAAATTATCCCATCAATGTTTATGTGATAATGTAGGAAATTATAAAATAAGGTTACAACGCTTCTCGGTTTGCCGATGTGGCGAAAATCGAAGCACAAATGTTCAGTTATTCCCAAAAGTACAATCGAAGAACAGTTGTTTGAACTAGAGCTTAAGCCGCCACATTGCCAAACCAACGTGGGGAATTAGTGTATTTTTCAATATCATGTTAACCAGATAAATATCAAAATCGACCATTGAATTGCAATTGTTATCCAAATCAATTTTCTACTTGGCTCTGAAATATCTTTCAAACTTTGCAATGTCTTTTCTTTTATAATACCATAAAAATCTTGATTTTCTTTACCAAAATCTACATCATCTAATTTAATTTTCTTCATGCCAAAAACAATAATTTTTCTCATCCATTTATTTTCAGTTTTATCATTTTTGATCTCCTGAATTATTTTTAATTTATTCAGAGAAAAATCTCCTGTGTTTTTTAAAATTTCCGGTTGTTTTGATTGAAATTTAAGAAAAACTCTTTCCAAAAGAGGATTAATTAAACTTTCGGATTTGTCGGTAATTAATTTGTGTGACAATTTAGATATTATATATTTATTCCCAAGTGCAAAAAATAGAAATGGACTGCAAATAAAATTTAAATAGCACAAAATAGAACCAACTGGGCGAGCAAGAAATATCAATATTAGGAAAGGAATAGCACTTACGTGTGCTGATTTTCCAGCATCAATATTTTTAGACAATAAGAAAAACTCTATAATAACAACTATTACTGTTGAAAAGACTGCTAAAATATTTATCTTTAAAAAACTTGCAATAGCAATTCCTGATAGTTTTGTGAAGTACTTAAAATTTTCGTTCATTTTTTATTTTTTAGAAGCTCTTTTTTTTGCATTTCGTCCAACTCATAAATATCCGCAACTCAATTGCGGCGATTAAGCCAAAACTAGGTGTATAGACGCATGCTTTGCATATTTTTTTTACATAGTCTTTGATAGGCATTAGCCTGTGGATTTGTACTAGTCTCTAGCTGATTCTCCCCGATAGACCATTTGCTCACTGGAGTATGTTGTATAAATAGATAATTGGGGTTTACACTCCCCCTTTGGGCACGATGTTATTGTACCACATTTGGCAAAGTCTAATTATTGGGATGGCAAACATGCTTATATAATCGTTTTATTAAGCAAACTAGAGGCCTGCTCGATTGGAAACATAGCAAGGAACATTGCGAAAGGTACGAGCGGCACGCCCGCTCCAACGTGGGAAAGCCATTTGGGGGAATAAGAATGAAAAAGAGCTACTACCTTTTGTGGCCGTTAGCACCTCCTTGAGCTATCTTTCTTCTTATTCCCCCTTTGCTTAAAACTGAATATGCACTCCTCTCTTGGGTTGTGGACTTACTTCTTGGATGATTACCTCTTTTTTGGGAATACCATATACTAGAGGGTTAATTAGTACAAAATTGTTGGCAGCTTCTTCGTCTAGGTCGCCGTCTTTGAATAAATGCGCTTTGACTATACGCTCTATTATTTTTTCTGTTTTTAGACGCACCCTTGAGAGTTGACCTTTTTGTTTGGAATTTAAAAAGTTAAAATCTAAATAGACAATCCCCCCATCAGGGTTGGCTGGAGACACTTCGGAAGGAACATTTTCAATGCCCCTTTTTATAACTAGCACGGGCTTGCCTTGCAAATTTTTGAAGGTGTAATTACAATTTGGCGAAAAAGTACCACACCCGTCTTTCTCCATAAGCGCAAAGTCGGCACCATCCACAGTTACTTTTTCTCCCTCAATTTTCACTTTTTGTGCCCTAGTTAATAATGGCAACATGGCTAATAAGCCGATTAATAGATGTCTCATTTTTTTGTTTTAATAAAATTTTTGTGAAGCCCTGTAATTCTTATTATTTATTTTCTTTATTAAATACATACGCCCTATACAAACTATTGGAAAAAACAAAATACAAAGTGTCTTTTTCGGTTCTTACATTATTGCATTGGTATAACCGTTTGAAGTAAGGATCATGAAAATCATTATTATCAATTTTGAAGTAGCCCTTTTTAGCACCTATGCTAATTTCAAAATATTGAAAATATACATGGTCAAACCTAGTTACATACTTATCTTTTTCATCGCTCAAAAAAGGGCCACCTGTTGAACTCATATTGAATTTCCAAGTATTTCCCAATTCAAATTCATTACTAACTATTGCATCCGAATCTGCCTTTAAAAAATTGGGTTTAAAGGCATAAAATTGACATAAAGAATCTGGCAAATCCAATTGTTTAGTATCAAACCCAATACTATCTAAAAATTCTATTTTGTCATAGGCATCAAGGAAAAACTCTATTCTGATTCCCCCTTTCGTATCATATATTTCTTTTCTCATCCCGTTCTCAATAATCGTAAACTGAGGCCAATCTGGATGTCTATCACCATGTGGTATTCGATATCCATAACTAAAAATAATAACTAGGTATAGAATAAATAAAGTTAGTGCTATATACAATCTCTTTCTTAGCCTTTGGGAATAACTTGCTGTAGTATTCATACATTTATTTCAACTAAAATTTAAAATTAGATACTTTGTTAATTTAATCAAACACTTCTTCAAACATTGATTTTCTGGGGTCTGACGGTTTTAAGATAATTCTTTTCCCGTCTTTTGTAGGATGGTTTATATACAAAAGGTCTGGTGCATGATCTCCTTCATCTTTTGTAATTTTAGCCTTGCTGTAATTTGCTGATATATGGACGTAATTTCTTAAAATATTACACCTTAGATCGCCTGGTACAACTACATTTAAATTTTGGGTACTGTTGCTAAAGACTACTTTGTTTACTAATTGGTTGTACTGTAATAGGTCTTGGTCTTTTTTCATTCTGTAAAAGTTAACAAAAATTGGATTTTTTAAGCTTCCAATATTACATTTAGGGAATTTCTTTTCATTTGTTTCAAAAGGTACTCCTTGAGCCAAAGCATATTGCCACATGGCATTAAAATAAACTAAGGACAATTGGTTTGATATTAATCTTTTATCGATTAATTGATAATGTTTTCTTATCGATTCAGTTTTTCCAGCTTCTAGTGCGGAAAACTCACGCTCGCGAGCCCATTTATATTTTATTTCAATTTGATCTTTATTATAACTTCCTGTACCGTTGCCATTAGGAACTACAGAAAATGCATTTTTCATCGTTATCATAAAATCATTAAGGTGCATTTCTTCTTCAACATTTGTAATGTCGCCATAATCGATAATGGTATTATAGTCTTGAAAGCTATAACCTCCTCCAACATCGGAATGTGCACCAAGTACCCAAATTTCTTTTTGCTCGGGTGTCTTGAGTGGGTGACAAAGAATAAGTGGAAAGTTTTCCCTCCAATCATTCATTGCCATTAAATGTAGAACTTTTGCATCAATCTTCTCTAGCGACATTTCAATATTGTCTAAGGCTCGCAGTGCTATTTGATCTAATGCCATAAAATTTATTGTAACAATAGGAATTTCTATTTTTTGTTTCACAAAAGAGTTTATCTTCTGCCGAATGGTATTAGCAGAATCCCCAACTACTGTGTCAAACAGCCCAATGAAACGGATTATTGGTTTTGGTAAACTTACACTATGATCCTTTAAAAGTTCCCCTAGAAAGCCACCGTAAATTGTCTCAAAAAAACTTACTTCCATTTGTGTAATATCTATGCCAGCTATAATTTTTTTTGATTTCATCAAGTTGTTGGCAAAGTGTCTTGCGCCCGCAGCCCCCCTGCTAAACCCGAAAATATCAAATGTTATACTTTTGATGGTAATTTTTTCCTTGGTTGAATCATGCAATTTTGTTTTATCTAGTTCGACTTTTGCCAAATTTAATTGAGCTAAAATTTGCTTTACCAATAATTCAGCAGCTTGTTTAGTTCTTTTTACTATTCCCCTATCAAGCCTCCCAAAACCAGTTCCTAAATAATCATCTTCACTGAATTCACGAGGAACACCATTTTCATCTAATTCTGCATAAGTGCCAATACCTTGCACGTATTGCTTGATTACAATATTGTTGTTATTAGGAGAATATGGTTTTGTTTGATAAATATCATGGAGCAATACAATATTAGAGTAAGGATTTGAGAAACTAGAATCTGGATCAAACATGTAGTTTTCATTTTTATGTACGCCATAGGGGTAAAAAAATAATTCTTTCATCTCCTTCAATTTCTTAAACTTTTCTTCCGAAAATTTCAAATCAAAATCTTCGCTTTTTAGTTTCACCAAATCTGTGGGTACATCAATACACTTGTTGTAAACTAATTCTGTATTGTACCTATTATTACCTGTGCCATCAAAGAAGACCCCGATGGTCAGGGTGATTTCATTTTTAGCATTTGCATTGTTGGTGGTCGGTTCCTTGGGTTTTTCCTTGGATTTTTCTTTTGTTTTTTCTTGCGGTGATTCTTCACTGGGTACGGCGCCAATAGATACCCTATCTGCTTTTACTTCATCGGCAGTTTTTACATTTAGGTTGTTCAATATTGGCTCTGGCTGTTCAATATTGAGTATGTCCAACAAATGCTTTGGCGAAAGCGGTTCGGCAAATAAATCATCAATCGTTGTACTAGCGGTAAACTGCTGCATTTCGGCTCTGCTAGCGAATATTGATTGCGCTATCAAACTGTTGCCTAATGCTACCTTCAATTGGGCGGTATTGGTTAAGGTGTTTAACAACACCATCACACCAATTTCCTCGGAATTAGGATAGAGCTTTGGATAATTATCGGCCCAAGCCGCTTCGTCTGTAGTAAAAAAAGCGGTCACAAGAACTTCTCTTTTTTTAAATATCAACGGTTTGTCGGCTATGACAATATCATTTGCTTCAAGATAATTAGAGGCATCAAATATTTTGAAGCTATGGTATTTATCAACCAACCCATCTGCAAAAAAAGCCCTCCCCAAGTCGTCTGCATTATAATTGGATAATGTTTTGCTGAAAGGATAGCCAGACGAGGTGAATGGTGAATCTTTGGGTGTTGCAAATTGACGCTCCAAGGGCTTATTCGTAACCGCAGTAGTGGGCTCAAACTTTTCCAATTCACTTCTTGGTGTATTGGTGGAAATAAGCAAAGGCACTCCATCAAACATTAACTCAAACCATACACCTTCTTTGGAGCTGATATTGCCAACATTATCCACCTCAAACAGTTGAGCAAACATATAGTCTTTACGATGCAACCCATTTTTCTTTAGGTCATCAAAATATTCTTTTTGTGTCATTTTTAATTATTTTACGTAAGCCATATAATTATTTGCTGAATATCTAAAGAAAAGCGAGTCAGTGGAAGTTTTAGGAATATTGAATTGGTAAAAATCAATCAATTTTGTACTTTTACTATACACTTCAAGAATTTTAAAATTTACACTGTTTTTCCCAATATTCAATTCAAGATATTCTATTCCATAATTTTTAATGCTGGTCTTGGGAGCTTCAAAACCTTCTACAATATTGCCCCCAACCCGTAAATTGAAAATATCCGCATCATCAAATTCATTTTCAGTAATCTGAAAATCAACTCTTTTTATGTTCTTTAGGTTTGTTTGGTAGTAGTCAAAAAATGAGAAACTATCCGAAGGCGTTACTGGCGGTGGAATTCTATACCTACTCCCATACTTTTCATTGAAGCTGTCAATTTCTTCGATTACTATGTTTTGATTGGTATGGTTGGGAAATTCAGGCCAGTCGGGATGTTTGTCCGAGCCTGGTATTTTATAGCCCAAACGTACAATGGTGATTAGATAGATAATGCCTAAGACCATTAATGTAATCAACTTCTTTTTATGGGTAAGCCATATTTTTTTCATACCAACCGATTTTGTACTTAACATGATGAAGCTTATTATCTCATTATCCTACCTTAACCAACCCTACCTACACGGTCTTTTCAGGTTCCAGTGAGATGGTGAGTTCTAGCTTATCGCCGGTTTTGATGGTGATTATTTTCGATTGGGTGATGTATTTATCGGCGGAGAAGATTACTTTATAAGTATCCCCAGAAAATTCTACTAGGAATGCAATGCCAGAAAGGGTGGACAGGGCTGAGCGGCTGAGGGCAGGAATTTCTATTTTGGCGTTTTCGATGAGTTCGCCAGTTTCTGCATTTACAAAGAGTACCTGAATGCGGGTGTGAATTACCCCTTCTACGTATTTGAGGGCACTTTCTAAATCGAGGATTATTTTGGGGTTGGCATTGGGGCCGGTGGTGTAGTTACCTCTTATAACGTTTTCTAAGGTTTCTTTTACCTTATTGGTTTTTTTGAAAGCTGCCGGATAGAGGGCATTGATGGTTTTTTGTTTATCGCGCGCCACTTTGGGAGCGATTTGCAATTGTTTGAGGAGGGCAATAGTGGCTTCGATTTTGTTGTAATTGGTTTCGGTTATATCTGTCTTGTCCAATATTTCGGTTTTATTATCTACCAATACGTTGAAGGTGTATTCGGCAAAATTGATGACATTGAGTATGCCGCCCCTAAAACTTGATTTGGTGATGGAAAAATCTTCGATTAATTGATCGTTCTTGGCTTCTTTAGCCCATTCTAGGGCTAACTGGCAAGTATTGACAAGGCCATCTATCATTTCAGTTTTTACCTGGGATTTTGTTTTTGTGGCCACAGGAATTGAATTTGGCTTTTTCATGGCGGTTATTTTGTCTATATCTTTGACAGCCAATTTAAACGCATTGATAGGGGCGGGTAGTTGTTTTGTATTTTTGAAAATATCTATGTAATCGGCGATGAACATGAGAATTTGTTGGAAAATTAAATAGCTGGTAACGAAGGGCTTTTTCATGATAAAATTAATTTAAAATTGTTAATAAATATTTAGGTGATTATATTTTTGTACTGAGGTTAATGGGATTGGTTGCTACTAACGAAATGCGTTGATTTACGATGATGGGCATACAAAATGCTTGCGGAAACAGCAGGTTTACAGGCTTGAACATGTCGATTACTATCGTAAACATGGGAATTGTTAACGTGAACATGAGCATTACTAACGTGAACACAGCCATCACTAACGTGAACATTGGCGATACTGAAATGAACATTGTTATACGTGTAGTGAACATTGCTAACACATACGTGAACAATGGCAATTGATGGTTGAACATGGCTGTTACATACGTGAACATTGATGTGAGCGACGTAAACATTGACTTTCGCAACGTGAACATGGCTTGTTTTGAACTGAACATCAAGTTTTGCGACGTGAACATGACGTGTTTTGAACTAAACATGGCTGTGAGGAACGTGAACATGGCTTGTTTTGAGCTGAACATGCTTAACACATACATGAACATTTGCTGATGTAGAACTGAAATGGATGCTTTTTTAGCCCAAAAAATGGAAGAAATGCTAGTCGGGTACTGTATTGACTGGCATTGGCTGAAATTGGGTGTGCGGTGCATTTAAAAAAAGGTGTTTAAACAATTAGGTATTTTAAATATTTTCGACTTTATTTCTTTATTATCTCTGGAAGTATTGGGTTGTTTTGCCTGAAAACTACCTAACAAACCTATCTGCTACGTTCTCTGTTGTTGCTTGCTTAGTGGTACTATTACAAGCAGCCAATCTTTTTATCTTCTACTGAAACAGGAAAGGCAGATAAGCTGGGTGCGTTATCAATTTTCTGTTTCAGGATTCAAATGTAGGGGAATTGATTAATGGAAAAACTTTTTTTCGAAAAAGCATGAATTTATTTTTCCACAGCGTGTTTTGCATGTGGATAATCTTCATTTTGATGCTTTAGTGGATGGGGGTGCATAAAAGTTTTTCGCTGTTTTTAGTTTAACCTTCCCCCTACCCCCTCTACGAAGGGGGAGGGAAGTTGTCTGAACTGTGATTTTTTTGATTTTATTGATTTTCTGTGGGGTAGTGGTTTGCTGGTGGGGGGCATTTGCCTTGGTTTTACCTCACCCCTACCCCTCTCCGAAGGAAGAGGGAACTGGGAGGGTGGATGTGGAAGGGTGTCTGAACTGTGATTTTTTTGATTTTATTGATTTTATTGATTTCCTGTGGGGTAGTGGTTTGCTGGTGGGGGGCATTTGCCGTGGGCTAGACCTCACCCCTACCCCTCTCCGAAGGAAGAGGGAACTGGGAGGGTGGATGTGGGAGGGTGTCTGAACTGTGATTTTTTTGATTTTATT
>JAIXOJ010000141.1 GCA_027486835.1 Chitinophagaceae bacterium | reverse complement strand
CCCACAATGGCTGAGTTGACTATAGAGGTAGATTTAAGGGTAAGAAAATCCCCAGTGTTCAATGTGCCAGAAGTCAGGGTGAGCGTTCCTGTCACATTCAGCGCATTACCCAAGGTTACGCTGCCCGTTGTAAGGGTGAGATTGGCAAGACTGTTGTTGGTGGTATTGAATAATAACGTACCCGCATTCCCATTAACAATAATAGATGACTGATTGGTGGAATTGAAGGTTCCTGTGCCTGAAACAGCTCCTGTTAAGGTAACCGTTTTGCCATTGAGACTTAAACTACCGTTCAATATCATACCCTTTATGGTGGTATTAGAGGTGAGTTTCGGTTGATTCACTGGTACAGAAGGAATAATCGTATTATCTGCGCTGGTAGGTACGGAATGCGTATTCCAGTTATTCGGATTGTTCCAATCAGTAGATACTGTACCCGACCAAGTAATGGCTGGAACAACCGTCAGCGTAATGGTATTACTCACTACAGTATTGCTAGTTTGGCAAGTATTATTGGGTGATAGTGTTACTGAAATGTTGTCATTATTGGAGAAAGTACTATCGGTATAGATATTACTATTCGTTCCTACATTGTTCCCATTCTTTTTCCATTGATAAACAGGATTCGAACCACCATTTACTGGCGTTGCCGTAAACACCACTTTATCGCCTGCTGATAGGACAATGGATGGGGCATTGATGCTTACACTTGGCGTAACCGATGGGGTGATAACAAGCTGCAAAGTGGCTATACTATCACAACCTTGGCTATTGCCGCCGATAAAGGTCTTGCTATAGCTACCACTAGAAGTATAGTTGATCCCGTTCCATAAGTAACTATCACAGGCCGTGGCATTGGTGGTGGAGGTGGTATTGGCACAAGCCCTATTTACCGTAATGGTGTAGGTTTTTGAAGTCGTACCATCTTGGGCTGTAACAACTGTAGTAATGGTATTGCTACCCACATTTAGGGCAATGACACTGGAGGCCGTACCACTTGAAACAGCTATACCATTTATTGTAACTGTTGCATTAGCTTGGTAAACTGTTGGAGTAACCGTTAGGCTGGCCGTACTGTTGCTTACACTAGCTGTATAGGTTGTTGTATTACCGGAGAAACCTGGGCTAAGCGTTCCAGCAGAAAGCGTGAGTGCAGAAAGACGCGCATCTGTAGAAGGCAGAACCGTTATCACGCCGTTTGCAGCCATAAATGTGTAATTACTGGCGGTTAATCCAGAAACAATTGGTGTTATTACAATACCGCTTGCAGCTGGTGCCGTGGTGGGTGTATAATTGGTACTGTAGGTAACCGTACCACTGATGGTGGCGGCATTATCACCATTCACAAATCCTGTAGGGGTATAAGATCCAGCACCCGTTACCACATTGGATAATGTACCGAAAGTTACGGATTGGTTGGCAGCGGTTATAGTGAGGGTTGCTTTATTAACCGTTAATGTGGCGGTTTTTGTCGCTGAAGTGTAATTACCATTTGCAGCTTGGGTGGCGGTGATTGTTACCGTACCTGCGCCTACTATTGTTACGGTACTTCCGCTAATAGTGGCCACATTGGTATTGCTACTGCCAAAGCTGAATGCTCCCGCACTATTGGAACTTGGTGCCGTCAACGTAAAGGCCGCATCGCCATAGTTTTTGGTGATATTGCTAAAGGTGCCGATGGTTGGGGCTATTGCATTTACTGTGAGCGTGGCGGTTATTGACCCTGAATTGTAATTGCCTAAAGCAGCTTGGGTGGCGGTAATGGTGGCCGTGCCTATACCTACTATTGTTACCGTATTACCACTTATGGTGGCCACATTGGTATTACTGCTACCATAGCTAAATGTGCCCGCACTGTTAGATGTTGGTGCTGTCAACGCAAAAGCTGCATCCCCATAGTTCTTCGTGATATTGCTAAATGTGCCGATTGTTGGGGCAATTGTATTTACTGTGAGTGTGGCGGTGGTACTTCCACTGGTGTAATTGCCATTAGCAGCTTGTGTTGCGGTAATAGTTGCCGTACCTGCACCTACGATTGTTACTGTACTACCGCTAATGGTGGCTACGCTGGTATTACTACTTGCATAAGTGATGGCACCTGCACTGTTTGAAGTTGGTGCTGTCAACGCAAAGGGGGCATCACCAAAGTTCTTGGTGATATTGCTAAATGTGCCAATTGTGGGTGCTATCGTACTTACAGTAAGAGTGGCAGTTTTTGTACCAGATGTGTAATTACCAGAAGCAGCTTGAGTGGCTGTTATAGTTGCCGTACCTGCACCAACAATCGTTACAGTACTACCAATTATGGTGGCTACATTGGTGTTGCTACTTGCATAACTAAATGCACCAGCACTATTGGAACTTGGTGGAGTCAAAGTAAATGCAGCATCGCCATAGTTTTTGGTGATGTTGCTAAAGGTGCCAATAGTGGGTGCTATTGTATTTACAGTAAGGCTACCAGTTTTTGATACCGTACCACAACCTCCAGTTAATGTTATGGTGTAATTATACAATCCTGCCAATGATGGATTACCGGAGATAGTAACAACATTACTTGACCAATTGCCTGTAACACCAGTTGGAAGACCAGATATATTACTTCCAGTTGCACCAGTAGTATTGTAAGAAATAGCCGCTATTAAGGCATTTACATTCACAGTTTGGGCATCCGTACCAACTGCAGAACTTAAACCAATAGTGTTATTATTATTTACGGTAATCGTGCCCGTTTTGGTAACCGTGCCACAACCTCCCGTAAGTGTTATGGTATAGGTATAGCTGCCGCTAACGGTAGGCGCACCACTTATGGTATATACATTTCCAGACCAATTTCCTAATACCCCCGAAGGCAAACCTGTAATGTTAGCGCCAGTTGCATTAGTTGTATTGTAGGTAATATTGCTTATAGGGTTACTTATACATACCGTTTGGGCATCCGAATTTAATGCGGAACTCAAAGTGATGGTATTGGTAGGAGAAGCATTTGTTGTAACAGTGGCAACTGAACTTACCGTAGAAAAGCCATTCGACGCCGTTACTACAACGTAATAGTAAACTGTACCACTCACTGAACTTGAAGGAGTGTAGGACGCATTGGTTGCACCTGAAATACTTGTACCTCCAGCGTTTGCATTAGTGGTGTTGCTGAACCATTGGTAGGTTAGTCCAGACCCTGTGGCCGTAACTGTTAATGGACTTAGTGTAGCTGCAAGACACACATTTATTGGTACAGACGATGGCTGAACCGTAATAACTGGTTTGCCTATTTGGTAATAGGTTGTCTGATTATTGACCAAAGCAGTAGTACTTCCCGTTGCCAATGCCTCAGACAAAATGATTACCTCCGAAGTATAATGCGTAGGCATTCTAGCAGCATAGCCTCCGATATACAAATTATTATCTGGAACAAGTGCAATGGAAGAAGCACCGCTGGTGATGGTAGGTTGTATGGAGTCATAATAAGTAGAGGCAGCGGAATTAGCAGCAACTTGTAAACCCAATAAATGCAAGGAGTTGGTTTCTACAATCTGGTTGGTTGGCATCCATGCAGCAAACTCTTTTAACGCAATCAACCGATTACCTATATTGTCCAAATCATTGATACCAATACCTAAGCCAATACCGTTTGTTGATCCGCCGATTTTTACAATTGCCCCTTTGGTAGTACTGGTGATACCAGAAACGGTATGGATTTGAAGACCATAAGCCGTCATACTGGAATTGGTATTTATTAGATTACTATTTGCGAAATAAATAGCCACATTACCATTTAAGCGGTCGATTACCCCATTGTTTACAATTCTTGGCTGGCTACCATTAGTAGCTTGAGTAACATCTTTTCCATTTCCGCTTTGGTCGTACCATTTGGAAACATAGCCCATGTTATTACCCACGAAAGATTTCAAAGCAGTGGTATCTAAATCACCATTTGCAGTGAATCCAATATCAAGGATAGCATTATCGTTGCCCCTTCTTACAGTGATTGCTTTTGCGGCATATCCTGTACTCAATAACCGAAGGGAATAAGCCCCTGCAACTTTATTGGCACATGCCAAACTTAGCTTATCCAAATAAGTTTTAACTGTAATCGTTCCTGTGGCATTAACCGTTCCACAACCACCATACAATGATATGGTGTACGTATAGTTTCCAGCAACCGAAGGTGTACCAGAAATGGTCACCACATTGTTAGTCCAATCGCCAGTAACCCCAACTGGTAGCCCACTAAAAGCAGCATCAGTTGCCCCAGTAGTGGTGTAGGTGATATTACTGATTGGATTATTTACACAGACTGTTTGGTTTTGGGTAGCAGTTGCCGAGGTAAGGGTAAGGGTATTGGTTTGATTCACCACAATAGCCACCGACTTTGCCGTATCATTGGTACAAACACCATTGCTTGCAATAACCCTGTAATAAGTGGTATTACTCAAGCCAGAAGCAGTATAACTGAAACTATTGGCACCCGATATATTGGAGAAGGTAGTGTTGTTGGTAGAAGATTGCCATTGTAGGGTTCCATTAAATTGGTCTAGAGACAGTGCCACCGAACTACCAGAACCAACGCAAAAGGCAGTAGTGCCACTAATGGTGCCTGCATTGGATTTATCCACAATTACATAAGCACCGCTTACATTGCTGGTTAGATTTACGCCAAAAGCATTGCTAACCACCACATAATAATAGGATGTACCCACAATAGAACTCGATGGCGTATAACTGCTTGCTGTGGCACCACTTATGGAGACACCACCCGTATTTGAATTGACCGTATTGATGTACCATTGATAGGTAACAGCATTGGTAGCAGTAACGCTGAGGGCCGCTGATGTTGTACCAATACAAATGGTCCTTGTAGTTGTACTGGGTTGCGTATTGATAACGGGTTGTACCAGGTTATAGTATTGGGCTTGGTTGCTATCAATTGAGTTTCTAATAGAAGTAGATAACTGACTTGGGAACAATAAAATCTCAGAAGAGTAATGAGTAGATGATCTAGTCAAATACCCGCCTATGCTTAAATTGGCCGTTGGCGTATTAGGTGGAGAAGTTTGCCCAGTATTAAAGCTGATTGAATTTCCATCGTAATAAGCAACTGAGGTGCTAGAGCCTATTGGCACAGACATTCCAAAAGCGTGCAATGTATTAGCAACTATTGATTGACTGGTTGTCATCCAAGCCACATTTTCTTTTAGTCCAATGATATTAGTACCACTATTATCAAATGTTGAACTACCTACACCTAAGCCAATACCAGTACTACTGTTACCAATCTTCACAAAAGCACCATTGGTATTGCCCGTAATACTAGAAATGGTTTTTATCTCAATTGGATATTGGGTGAAAATGGTGTTCGCATTGGTAAGTGAGTCGTTTTGGAAATAGATTGCAACACTTCCATTAACCCTGTCTATCAAACCTGCTCTAGCTATTCTTGGTTGACTTGCAGCTATTGTTTGAGCTACATCTCTTCCATTGCCCGATTGGTCATACCATTTGGTTACAAAAGCTGAATCAGTACCAATAAAGTTTTTCAGTGCCGAAGTATCTAAATCGCCGTTGGTGGTGAAGCCAATATCCAAGATGGAATTATCACTGGAGCGACGCACCTGCAAGGCTTTTCCTGTGTAGGATGCCCAAAGCAACCTTACACTGTAGGCTGCTGCTGCTAAAGACTGGTTCGTACCAATATTTGGATTGGCACTAACGGTAATCAATGCAGACGTTGAGTCACTACATCCTTGGGCATTCCTTACGGTTAACGGTATGGTATACGTTCCGATGGAGCTAAATGTATTGCTTGCAGCATTTGGAGTTCTGCCCCCACCCCATAGATACGTTGAACCACCACTTGCAATCAAAGTAACTGAACCAACACCCGTTGTAGTACCCGTAAATGCTGCGGTGGGTCTTGGGTTAACTGTTATGGGGAAAGTACGCGAAGCAGTACATCCATTGGTGTCAACAGTGGTCACTGTGTAGCTACCACTAGTACTGAAAGTATTCGTGGACTCAAATACATCTGAACCCCCACTCCATCTAAATGAATTTCCTCCCTTTACGGTTAATGTAACACTACCACAACCTACACTATCATTACTAGTAGTAATATAAGGAATGGTATTTACTTGAATCCTCAAGGAATCTTTAGCGGTACATCCATTTGCACTAGTAACTGTAACCCTTGCTACATATTTACCGCCTGTGGTGAAGGTATTGGTAGCTAATGTTGGGGTCAAACCTGTATTCCACGAATAAGTGCCACCGCCACCTGCGGTTAATACCACTTTGCCGCACTCACTGCTTATACCTGGAATGAAAGCTGTTGGGCTTTGTTTTATGGTCACCTGCTGTGACACCGTTACAGAACATCCGTTTGCAGCCGTCACTTTTACAGAATCTAAACCATCTTCTTTAAAGACATTGGTGGCAGCGGTAGGCTTGGTACCGCCTGTCCATAAATATTGACCCCCACCAGATGCTGTCAACACTACACTATCGCATGCAGTTGCAATTCCAGAAATACTGACGGTAGGTGGCGTTAGATTTCTGATTACAATGGTTTTTGTTGCCGTACCTACACAGCTATTGGAATCTGTTGCCGTTACTGAAACAGCATAGGTTCCTAGAGTTGTAAATGTATTGGTAACTAAAGTCGATGTAGTACCTCCACTCCAATTATAGGCTGTTTTTCCTCCCGTAACCACCAGTGGTAAACTTAAGCAACCTGTATCTGCACCAACAATACCAATCCTTGCAATGTTCACCGTAAAGATTGGAGAAACGGCATTGCATCCATCACTGAAATTGGCCACAGCCCAGTAATTGCCGTATGCTTTTGGTTTATAAGAGACTTCAGTTCCAGAGCTATCCACAAACAACAAGGCAATACTATCTACCGTGCGTAAGCTTGGAGTCGTGAAACGATAGGTACTGTCTTTATAAATTTGAATATAATCTGCTCCAACAGCACCAACGGTTGTTAACTCCGCTGTTCCTACGCAGGTGGTGGCTTTGTTGTTAACCAAGGTTAGATTTTTCTGAACACCAACTGTTATTGCTTTCGACCCTGAAATGGTACAGTTATTTGAATCGGTAACTGATACACTGTATATACCGCTTGTGGGGGTATTGATGGTGGCAGTGAGCGAATCTGTACCTACATTCCATTTGTATTTCCGCCCCCCTTGAACCTTTGCCGTTAAGTACACATTACCACAGCCGTTATTACTTTGAATTAACGATAACACTGGTGTTGGATTTACTTTGATCGAAACAGCTTGAGAGGCCGTACATCCATTTGCACCAGTAACCGCAACCGAATAATTTCCACTTTGGTTAAAGCTATTGGAAGCGGTATTTTTTGGGCTACCTCCTGACCATACATAACTATTACCACCGCTTGCGGTCAAGTTTGCCGTTCCACAAGCTGTATCTTCTCCTGAAATAACAACGGTAGGTAGTGGAAGTATGGTGATGGTTTTAGTGGCTTTGCTAATACAACCTGTAATGGTGTCCTCGACAGACAAGGAATAAATTGCGCTACTATCTACCGTGTTAATAGCAGACGAAATATTGGTTCCACCACTCCAACTGTACAAGTATTTTGTTCCTGTTAATGATGCAGTTAAATCCACGGATTGGCAACCACTTCCATTGCCTAGAATGGTTAGTGCCGCAGGTGTACTAATGGTAACTGTTGCTGATTTAGAAGCTGAACAGCCATTTTGGTCAGTAACCAACACTGTGTTTGTACCATTTGTCGTGAACTTCTTGGTACCTGTCGTATAAATAGGATCGCTATTCCATTGATATGTAATTCCCCCAGTAGCAGTCAATTTTGTACTATCACAGCCAATTAATGACCCAGAAATATTAACAACAGGCAATGGGTAAACAGTGATCGTGCGAGTAACCGAAGCTGTACAATTGATGCTATCGGTAACTGTTACCGTGTAGGTACCTGATGTATTCAATACATTGGTTGCACCATTGGGCGTTGTTCCGCCACTCCAAGAATAGGAAACCCCACCCAAAGCAGTCAATGAAACATTGGCACATCCAGCAATATTGCCTGAAATATTTGCCGGAACGGAATCTGCAATTAATACTAAAGTAACGATACTATCACAACCTTGAAAGGAGCTTAAGTTGGCCACGTAAGTGCCAGGAATAGCATAAGAATTGCCATTCCATGAATAAGGAAAACTGCTTGGGCAAATCACCTTTTGAATAGTTCTTGCCGAATGAGCACAAGGCAAATAGGTAAACCCGTTAAGGGTATCCGATCCTTTTGGATTGGTTACTATAATTGCTCCTGTTGCACCGTTGGCAACGGTTGCTTGGATCGTATAAGCATCTATTATTTTGATATTGCTAGCATTCACCCCTCCAAATCTTACACTGGTAACATCGGAAAAGGAAGAACCTTTAATGGTAACTATTGAACCTGTTGGCGCTTTGGTTGGGGTAAAATAAGCAATGGATGGTTCATTAGGAGCAGCCGTAAACACCCAAGAAGCACCAACACCAGAACTATCAAAATTGCCTCCGAAAATAGCAGTGGTAGCATCAGAACTGATGGCTGCTGCATTACCAAAATAAGCGGCACCGTTCATACCACCACCTACTAATTTATTTCCTTGCTGTACCCAAGTCACGCTATTATTTGTAAATACCCAAGCTGCACCCACGTTACTACTGTCTAAAAAACCGCCGATGATTGCCGTTTTACCATCCGCGCTTAACCCCACGGAATATCCTTGTTGGGCAAAACCAACACTTCTAGAACCTATTAATTTAGTTTGTTGTACCCAGTTACTACCATTATATGAATACAACCAAGCTGCGCCTTTATAGCTACTATCGCTTGGCGCACCAATCAAAGCAATATTGCCATCTGCACTTAGTGCAACCGCACTGCCTTGATTGGCGTTAGTACCTGTACTATTGGTTATTTTGCTGCCTTGTTGTGCCCAAACTCCGTTTGTGTTACGGAATATCCAAGTTGCGCCCTGACCGCCATTGTCTTGGTTTCCTCCAATAATTGCGGTTGATGCATCCGAACTCAATGCCACTGAATACCCCTGTTGGGCTGTTCCGACACTGCCCGTTCCGACTAATTTTTTAGACAACGACCAATTTCCATTGTCATCGCAGGCATAAATCCATGAAGCACCCACCGTACTATCATTATACCCTCCAACTAAAGCCGTTTTTCCATCTGCACTCAAACTAACAGAAGAACCCTGATAAGCAGTAGCACTTGTGGTACTAATATCCTGCAATGTTTTACTGTACGACCAGCTCGTGTCTATTCTTTTGAATACCCAAGCAGCACCCCGCCCGGCATCTTCCGTAAAACCTCCAATAAGGGCAGTATTGCCATCTGCACTTAGGCTTACTGAACTACCAAACCCTGATAAATAACCATTGAAAGGCTTTAATACACTGCCCTGTTGCTTCCAAATTCCATTAACCCGAGTAAATACCCATGCCGCACCTTCACCGCCTTTATTGGTGGAACCACCAACGAGTGCTATATTACCATCTGCACTTAGGCTTACAGCATAACCTTGACCGGCATCTTCCAATCCGCCTGTACCTACTATTTTGCTTCGTTGCTGGTCTTTGGGATAAGCAGTATTTTCAACTGTAAAAGAACCTGTGCTATTGGCATTACTGACTCCCAATAATTGCACAATACCATTAGTAGCACCAGGCATTACCATCGCAATAACAGTATCCAAAGTGCTGGAAGTATAAATTTTTACTGCGCTTACACCGCCGATTTTTACAGACAAATCCTTGTACAAATTACTTCCCACTATAGTAACTAGAGTACCAACTGGCCCCTTAATTGGGGAGAATGCCGAAATTGCAGGAGGGGCATAATAATAGCGTTGATTGGTTTCCATGGCCAACCTATCGGTATCACTTAACGTGTCAAGGAGAATAATGGCTTCTGAAAGATTGCCGCCGTAAAAGGATTGGCCTGAAACTACTCCACCAAGTCCAATACTTGAATTAGTAAGGTTATAAGTGGTGGAGTTGTTTTCATAATCTTGAACAAGATTATAATATCCTTTAGTTCGACTTAAAGCATACGATTTAGTACGAATTCCAATAGCATTATTAAAGGCTGATTTTCCTACGAAATTATTTGACTGATTAAATCCGCCATACCAACTAGCCCTTCCCCAACCATTTAAATTACCACCTAACAAGGAGTTTTGGTTTACTGCCGCTGTTGATGATAGCGATACTATGGATGCATTTGCATCCGTAACACTAGCAACCGCATTTAATGTATGGGGGGAATTGGGTGGCAAGTATGGTAGGGTTGCCACCAATTTAGTTCCGTCAATTAAAGCACTCGGCTGGCTCCCCAATCTAGTAATTTTCCCAAAGAAAATTAATGGCTGATTCCAATCATTTATTTGAGACGCGTCAATTCCATTGCCCGACTGATCATACCATTTTGAGATATAGCCCCAAGCACCAGCACTACCCACAAATGCTTTAATTGAGGTTGTGTCTAAATCACCATTTTCTGTGAAGCCAATATCCAAAAAGGCATTTGTATTTCCATTACGCACTTGAATGGCTTTACCCGTATAACTACTGCTCAATAGTCTAAGACCATAAGCTGCTGTAGCTTTTGCAGTCGCAGGCAACCCGAGCTTGTCCAACGTGTTTTGAACATAATATTTAATCTGATCTTGCTCTACTGTTAGCCGTTGTGCAGAAAATGAATTATCATAAACCAGCGCTTCCGAAATAAATCCTTTCCAATATTTTGTATTGGCTTTTGTGGTATCGTTGTTGGTACCTAAACACAAAGCCCCTGTGATATTTAAGCTAGCCGTTGGTGTAGTGGATGTTGCCGCCTGAATACTGTTTAAATAAAATATACTACCACTTAAATTAGTATTTACAGAGGTGGTGTAAACTGCTACATCCGTTGGTACTTTAATTGTGGGATTAGCACTATTGCTCAGTGGATTTAATGAAAGATAATCCGTCCCTGCAACATCTACCAACCCAAAACAAAGCGATTGATTGGCAATACTACCAACGGTGCCCATTAAATATCTGGATGTGTTGATATCTAAGACATTGGCATCTGCTACTACATTCAGGGAATATGGTTTACTGGAAAGCCAATTGGCTTGGGCGGATGTTCGCAAATAGCGGGCATTTCCATCAAAATAGGCCGCGGGTTTTCCATTTACCCGATAGATTACGCCCTTATTGGCAAGCAATGGCATACGGGAAGTATCGTTGTTGGTTAAATGTCGTGTACTTGTACTACTTGTTTGGTCGTACCAAGTTGCTATATAACCGTCACTAGTCCCTAAAAAAGCAGTTACAGTGTCCACAGCTAAATCTCCTGTAGCTGTAAACCCAATATCTTTTTGTACATTATCAGATTTGCGCAAAATCCTTACAGCAAAGCCCGAATATCCTGTTTTTATTTTTCTTAAACTATAAGCAGCGCCTGCATTTAATGCATCTAATGCCAATCCTTTAACCGTAATGGTGCCAGAGGCTATACCACAATCACCTACGAGTTTGATGGTATAATCAAAACTGCCAGAAACCGAAGGCGTACCAGAAATGGTGAGGACTTTTGTAGAATTATCCCAGCTTTTATTTACCCCTGTTGGAAGTCCTAATACATCCGCATTTGTTGCACTTGGCGCACTATAACTAATTGTAGTGATAGCACTGTTTTGATAAACGGTTTGGTTGGCAGTAGAATTAGCAGATGTCAATGTAATGTTACTAGTTGCACAACTAACACCTGAGGTAACTGCACCAGGAAAAACCCAATTGGATAGTGCACTTGGATTCGATAAATCAAAATAATTGTTTAAAGTTCCATTATATCCATTACCAGTTGCATCTCTTAGAGTTGTTTCACTTGAGTTGTTAGAAGCTACGAAACCTTGATTAAAATTGTAATAGGCCAAGAGACCTGATTGATTTGGATTGGATTCGCAGCCTAAACGACTAGCTATTTCACAGCTATCCAAAGCCCTATTCCAAATATATACTTCGTCAATTGAACCTAAAAATCCACTAGCACAAGGTGATTGTCCTATGTATAATCTATCGGTGTTACTTAAGTTAGCAGTTATTGATCCTGTGGCAGTCTTTACATCTTTTCCATCAACATACAATCGAATAATATTGCCTTCCCTTACTGCCGAAACCTTATGCCAATTTCCGTCATTATATGTTTTGTCCGTGTTGATTATTGAATAATAAAGATTAGAGGCATTTCCTTGATTTATTTCAAATCTTAGCTTACCATTCTCCATCATTAATACATTCCAGTAGGTTATTGTGGAGCTATTACAATTAGCCCTTTTGGTTAATATAGGCTGTCTTGCACTAGTATTACCTACTTTAAAATAAGCTTCCACCGTAAAATTGCTCGTACCAAAATTGCCGAGGGTAGTACCTAGGTCAATATTGGCACCTAAGTCATCGAAAGAGAGCGCACCTGCTGGTTGATGTATTACATTGGCTGTGATAGCATTGCTGGTTACAGTAGCAGTAGCGAGACAACCGTAATTGCTTGTAAGCTTACAAGTAATTACATCTCCGTTGGCAGGTGTGTCAATAAATTGAGATGCAATCTTTCCCGAAATATCAATACCGTTTACTTGCCATTGGTATTTTGGTCCTATTCCACCATACGTAATATTAGTTTCTGATGAAGTAATCGTAGATCCATAATCTACAATACTTGGAGTAGATGAAACGGAAATGGTTGGGGTTTTAAGCGATTCTACTTTGATGGAGGTATCATAAGTAAATACCTCACAAGTATTCGACCCTGTTGTAACCTGCATTACCGTTTGATATGAACCTGCACTGGTAAACTGACGAGTGTAACTACTCCCTGCTTGTGTATAGGTAGTGCCATCGTTAAACAACCAATTGGTTACGCCCACTCCTGTTGGGGCATTATTGCCTGTGCCAGTTTTAAAACTGGCATCCCCATAAATGGAAACTGGGAATTGTCCTTTAGGGCCATTAAAATTAGATAAACTTTGAATATACCCACTTGATTGAGAAGGTGAGGTAAAAACACTTTGATCAAAAGGCCAATAAACAAATGCCTCCGTAATCGTAGCATCAATACCACATTTAGCCATGCTATTCCTAATATCTGCCTGCGATTGCGCAGTGAATTTTAATTTAGCCTCGTCAATCATACCATTAAAATAACCTCTGGATTCACTTCCTGTTCCATAAACAACCCCGAATACAATACGGTCATCTGTTACATTTTGGGTAGCATTTGGAGCGGTTGTATTGTTGAGTGTTACACCAGAAAATGCGGAAGAACCAGTAAAAGCCCCTATTTCTCCATTTTTATAAATATTCCAAATACCATTGGTTCTTGAAATGGCAACATGCTGCCAAACATCCTTTTGCAAGGATAGATTACTGATTAAGGCTCCCTTTAACCCTATATAAATTTTGAGCAACCCGTTATTATCACATGTTATTCCATATCCTTTTGTATGGATATATCCATTATAAAAAATGAGCTGATCATCACCTGCCGTATTTCTACCTTTCCAGTTGACCCATATTTCCATGGAAAAATTGTCCACATTAGTAGCTAAACTATTTGTAGTACTAGTGGAAGCTATTGCATAGCCACCATCATTTAATTCTAAGACACCAGTGTTCTGCCCACAATAACTTTTTGGTGTAAACGTAATGGATTGATTTTGGCAAATGGAATCTTTTGAAATAGTATAGTTACTACCCTTTGCAGTTGGTATAGCACAAGCACTATTACTAGTTACTGCGCCAGGTGACACCCAGTTAGAAGTTGCACCAGTTAAAGCAAATCCAGATAAGGAACCAGTGTTGTTGTTGCCACTGTTATCGATTAACGATGTTTGTCCTGTATTAGACCCTCCACCAATACCTTGATTGAAATTATAACTGGCTAATAGACCTGTAGTAATTGAAAATTGTTCACAAGCTAAATGGTTGGTAATCTCGCAAACTGGTAATGCCCTATTCCATAATCTTATTGCATCTAAACTGCCTTTAAAATAGTTATTACACGCATTATTTCCAATTATTAGGTTGGTGGTGTTATTCAAATTGGTAATTCCTGTTGTAGCCTTTGAATTCAAGAAAACACCGTCAACATAAAGACTGATGGCATAAGCTGATCGAACTGCGGCAAAATGATGCCAATTTCCGTCTCTATAAGTGGTAGTTGAAACTATTGCATTGTAATTAGTTCCTGCTGTGTTTTCATCCACTTCAAATACAACATTGCCACTTGAACTAACATATACGTTCCAAAAGTTGGTATGGCTACATACCGAACGTTTTGAAATAATTTGCTGGTTTGTTGCGGAATTCGTTTTGAAATAGCCTTCCACAGTGAAATCAGATGTCCCAAAGTTGCCCAAGGTATTGTTCACGGTTACAAAATCGTTTACTCCATCGAAAATGAGTGCGGCACCAGATTGTCCAAAAGCATTCAAGTGGGTAAATAGGCTAACAACTACTAACATCAATGCCATAATCCTGCATTTCCATAGGAAGCTAGAAGGTACGGTATTAGTTGTTTGTTTGAAGAAACTATTCAAACATTTTTCGCAATTTTTTCGCATAATTTGATAATAAGAAAAGGCCATTTAGAAAAAAATAAGTTCTATGATCAGGTAGGTAAAATGAGTTAATATTGAGTATTTGCAGAATTG
>JAIXOJ010000101.1 GCA_027486835.1 Chitinophagaceae bacterium | reverse complement strand
TGGTCAGAATCAAACTCTGTGATGAGTTCAAACTCAATAACACAAATGATCTTAGCTGCGAGAGTCGTGACGCAAGTTATATAACTAAGAAACATTGGCTCCCAATCTCTCACTCTGTTGAGAAATATTAGCACCTATACTAATCCCATAAAGTTCCTATCCTTAATGTGTGGCTTTTTGCTGTATCCTTTTCAATTTAAGTTTACTGTAAGGAGAAACAATCAGTGGGAATTTTTCCACTGTAACAGTACTTGGATCAAGACCAAAACCGCGTTCTTCACTGAGACTGATGTCTTTAAGGAAAAAGTAAACTTTCATAATTATCCGTTCAATAAACGGTAATTCATTGTCTTGGCTAAGGAATTTTTCTAGTACTATAATTCTGAAGTCTCCCACTACATGGTTACGTTCAAGGCTCACAAACCTACTTGTAACGTTCACTTCTTTGTTAGCCACTAAGTCTTGTACCACATGCTTAAGCATAAGGGTAATGCGTTGTTCCACCCTAAATCCAACCCTGAATTCAACGCGAATCACTTCATCTGGCACAATATGATCTACAATGTATTCACAGGTATAAGGGTCGTCTAATACATCCACATGAACGAACCAATAAACATTAGCCCGCTTTGGCTTCATATTCAGAATGGAATAGATGATTTTGTGTTCAATTTCTTTTGGGTTGTTGGCACTTGTCATGTACACCAAGTGAGTAGCATAAGTGGGTATGCTTACATCTTCACTTAGTTCTTTCAACATAGGAATGTAATGTTGGAGACGGACAAACTCAACATAACGGTTTTTAATCTTGCGGCTGCGATACCAAACATACATCACCACAAATAGTGCCCCACCAACAATCAAGGTTACATAACCCCCATGCGGAAATTTTTCCAAGTTGGCAACCAGAAAAGACATTTCTATGGATATGTACACTGCTAAATAAACATAAATCCATACTGGCAGTACTCGATGACTAACTAGAAAATTGGCAAAAAGTATAGAAGTACTAATCATGCACATGGTAATAGCAAGACCATAGGCCGCTTCCATGTTGGATGATTTTTGGAAGTATAAAACGATGCCTACACAACCAACAAACAGCAAAAGACTAATGCCAGGTATATATAATTGCCCCTTTTCTTCACTGGGGTAATTTATCTTCATTTTGGGCCAGAGGTTAAGGCGCATGGCCTCTGCTATAAGCGTGAAAGACCCCGATATTAATGCCTGACTTGCAATAATGGCTGCTACAGTAGCTATTATTATCCCTATGAGTTTAAACCATTGGGGCATAATTCCATAGAATGGATTAAACCCATTGTCAAACATTTCCAAAGGCACCATCTGGTCATGGTAATTGGCTAATAACCACGCACCTTGTCCAAGATAATTTACTATCAAACACAGTTTTACGAAGACCCAAGAGTAGCGGATATTGGCTCTACCGCAGTGCCCTAAATCACTATAAAGCGCCTCCGCACCAGTGGTACACAGGAACACCGCGCCTAAAATCCAGAAGCCTTTAGGATAATTTGCCAATAATTCAAATGCATAATGCGGGCTTAGAGACTTGAGAATGCCTATTTCATCAGAAATATGAGAAAAGCCAAGGGCTGCCAACATGGTAAACCATACACCCATAATAGGGCCGAATAATTTTCCAATGGAGGCGGTGCCAAATTGTTGCAGAATAAACAGTGATGAAATAACCGCAATTACAATAATCACGATTGTTTTCGTTTCTATGTTGTGGAATGCTTTGAGCTGTTGTAAACCTTCAATTGCTGAAGTAACAGAAATTGGTGGAGTAATAATTCCGTCCGCAAGCAGGGCTGCTCCCCCAATCATTGCAGGTATTACAAGCCATTTCTTACGTCGTCTTACGAGCGCATAAAGGCTAAAAATTCCCCCTTCCCCTTTGTTGTCGGCTTTTAGGGTAAGAATCACGTACTTAATAGTAGTTTGAAGTGTTAACGTCCAAAAGATACAGGACAGCGAACCGAGTATCAAATCTTCGGTGATAGTTCTGCCTTTTACTATAGCATTTAGCACATAAAGAGGAGAAGTTCCAATGTCACCATAAATAATTCCCAACGCAATTAATATCCCCGCCGCAGATACTTTGTTAATGTGTTTATTCACAATAAAAGTTTACTTGTAAGACAAATGAGGCGCAAAAGTATAGGCTTCTTGACTGTGAGCGATAAAAAGTTAACAAATCTGCTGTAATATTTTGTTGATTTTTGTTGCAATACCTCAGTTTGAATATTTGCTCTATTGGAGTTGTACTAATTTTTCCGACTTATGTTGTTTCCGCGCCCCCTTCTTTATACTTTACTTTTTTTTACTTGTTTTGTATTCTTTCTACCAAATGGTAATTCCCAAGTTATCAACTACACCGAGCCTGACAAAGAAGATGCTAAAGACCTGTCTTTTGAAATTATTGGCAAGTTAAACGGGCAAGTGTACGTTTACAAAAACAGTAGGGACGTGCACAGCATCTCCATTTTTGACGCTTCCATGCAACTCCTTCAAAAAGAAAAATTAGATTATCTGCCTACTCGCATATTAAATGTGGACTTTGTAGCTTATTCAGATTTCTACTATTTAATCTATCAATACCAACGAAAAAATATTGTTTACTGCATGGCAATTAAATTGGATGCTGAAGCAAAGAAAATAGGTGGGGTAATACCAATGGACAGCACCATCTTGAATAGTAACTCAAGTGATAAAATCTATACAGTTGTAAACAGCGAGGATAAACAACGCATTATGATAGTGAAGATAAACCGACTGGAAGGCAAGGAACATGAGGTAACAACGGTGCTATTTGATAAACAATTAAACCTGCTTCATAAAACTATTTTGGCCATGGTTATGCCTGATAACCATGCTTTTTTATCTGAATTTCAAGTGGATAATACAGGCGATATGGCTTTTTTGAAATCGTTTGGTTCTAATCAAAGCGATGTAATCAATAAGCTAAGTATTGTAACCAAAGCGGCTCTCAGCGATTCCCTTTCTCAATATGAAATACCCTTAAAAGGCAATTTTTTGGATGATGTAAGGCTTAAAATCGATAATTATAATAAGCATTACCTAATCAATGCATTGTACTCAACCAAGAAGCGCGGTAATGTGGATGGCTTTTTTTGTTTTCAGTGGGACAAATTGCAACAACATGAATTACTCAATACGTTCATTGGCCTTGGGGAAGATTTACGGTCAGAGGCGAGTGTAAGCGGTACAGCCAAAACCGCACTCAATACATTCTATTTAAGAAATGTAGTGGTAAAAAAAGATGGGGGAATACTATTGGCTGCTGAATCTTATTACAGTAACACTTCGGGTAATGATTTATTCAATCGTTGGGACGGAGGTTTTGGTTTGGGTGGAGGTTTTGGAGGTGGTTATTATGGCAGTCCGTTTTCTCGACCCTTCAATTCTGTTACCCGTTATTTCGCAGAAAATGTACTGATGCTTTCTATTGACAATCAAGGGAAACTCTTATGGAGTAATGTAATTCACAAAACACAACAAGACGACAATACAGAAAATTACATCAGTTATAGCACACTCAATAGTGGAGACCGCATACATTTCTTGTTTAACACCCAAGAAAAAAGGCAAAATATTCTCACTGATCAAAGTATTACACCCGAGGGGCAAATTACCCGAAGCCCTACGATTAGAGGGTTAGATAAGGGTTATGAATTTATGCCCCGCAATGGAAAACAAACAGGTTTAAGACAAATTGTTGTACCCTGCATGTATAGAAACTACATTTGCTTTGCTAAAATTGATTTTTAATCAACCAACCCCTCTCTGTGGTCTCTTTATTTAAGGATAAATCTTTTGTAAGTGTACTTTCTTTAATTTTCATTTGTTGTGTGGTTCATGCGCATTTGTTTATTATTGGCACAACAATAAATGTACAGGAAGAAACAGGATTGATAGCGGAATTGGTCAAGCGAAATCCTTATCCCTTACCTACCGTTTTTGTATCCTTTCTCTATATCATTATAATCCTGCTTCAATCGTTACGCCTCAATGTGTTGCTCAACGATTTAAAAATGTATAACGATGCAGGATTTACCACCGCATTAGCTTATGTGTTGCTCACTGCACTTATACCGCAATGGTCTAATTTTTCAACCGCCATTATTGCCAACACATTTGTTATTTGGGTGTACATCTTTCTGAGCAAATTATACAACAACCCAAAGCCAAAAGCAGCCTTGTTTAATACTGGCTTGGCAGTAGGCATTTCCTTTTTGTGTTACTACCCCACATTTATTCTAATAGCCGTGGCATTTTTTGCATTGGCAGTTGTACGACCTTTTCGGCTGAGTGAATGGATTATTCTATTATTAGGCATCATCATGCCTATTTATGTATTTGTGTCCATCGTTTATTTGAATGATAAATTGTTTGTGCTGGTGCATTTGTTACCAAAAATTCAATTACACATGCCAGTGGGGCATTCTGATATTTGGCTCACATCAAAACTGATTTTTGTAGTAATCATGCTGGTTATTGGACTCAATTTTTGGAATATCCAAAATGGACGAATGATTATTCAGCTTAGAAAAAACTGGGCTGCAATGATTGTATTATTATTCATAACATTACCCATTCCATTTATTTTTAGCAAAAGCGGTATGGAATCTGCAGTGCTATGTTTAGTTCCATTAGCATCATTTATTGGCAATGCTTTTTTGTATCCAAAGAAACAATTACTACCCAATCTACTTTTTTTCGTTTGTTTGGCTCTAATTGTACACACCAATTGGTGGCTCATCCGCCATCAATAGTTCAACCAGCTTCAAGGGATTAATTTAAAAATTATAAACTATTCATCAACATGAAATTTGGCATTGTGGTTTTTCCAGGTTCTAATTGCGACAGAGATATGCAATTGTCCATTCAACAAGATTTAGGTAAAGAAGCCATTATGCTTTGGCACAAAGACAGCGATATCAGTGCTTTTTCCACCGAAGATTGCATCATATTGCCTGGTGGTTTTAGTTACGGCGATTACCTTAGATGTGGGGCTATTGCTCGCTTTAGTCCTATGATGCAAAGTGTTATTGCCTTTGCCAATAAGGGGGGTAAAGTATTGGGGGTGTGTAATGGCTTTCAAATTCTTTGCGAGAGTGGATTGTTACCGGGGGTATTGCTTAAAAATGCCAATCAACACTTCATTTGTAAAAATGTGTTTATCAAGCAGCAAGCTGATGCGCTCAAAATTCCGATAGCGCATGGTGAGGGAAGGTATTATGCCAATGACGAAGTGCTGGATGATTTAGCAGCCAACAATCAGATATTGTTTAAATATTGTAACGAGCAAGGAGCATTTGCTGGTGATAGTAATCCTAATGGTTCTGTAAGGGAAATTGCGGGCATTCGTAACAAGCTAGGTAATGTAATGGGGATGATGCCTCATCCAGAGAGAGCTACCAATCCACAACTTGGAAACATCGATGGATTAAAAGTGTTTCAATTGTTAGGGTTAAATTAGGGTATCTTTTCCCATTAGTATTTTCAATTTTGAATAATGGTTAGTAAAATTTAGATTGGTTATGAAACAATTATTGGGTATTCTAGTATTTTTTTTAGCGTTTAGTTTATCAGGCAATGATGTTACGGCTCAGGTAAAAAATCCAGTCGATTGGAATTATACTGCCGTAAAAAAAGGCAGCAATTTCGAAGTGGTCATTACCGCAACATTAAAAAAGCCTTGGCATATTTATTCGCAAAACACGGGCAAAGCAGGACCCATACCTACAAACATCACTTTTGGCAAAAACCCATTGGTTACTTTGGTGGGTAAGGTAAAAGAAACAGGAAAATTGGAAAAAACTTTTGACAAGAACTTTCAAACAGATGTTCTTTCTTATGCCAACAAAGTAGTGTTTACCCAAGTGGTGAAAGTGCCTGCTGGTGTAAAAACCAATATAACGGGTACTGTGGAGTATATGGTATGTGATGATGAACAGTGTTTACCCCCCACCAAAAAATCGTTTGATATCAAGCTTCAATAATCCTTGAATAATGGATTTTTGGGTTTCAGTGTTGTTACTTATTTGAAGCACCTTCCCAAATTAAAATGCCATTTTCAAGCTTTTTAGTAAAACCCATCATCGAACAATGCCAGTTTGCAGGGATGATAAAACCCAAATTGAATGGGTGCATAAAAGTTTTTCGTTTTGCCGCTCGCATTTGGAGAGAGGTTGGGGTGAGGTTTAACTGATTACTACGAAAAACTTTTAAGCACCAAATTGTACAGTGTTTTTGCACTATTCAGCTAACGCCTATCATCCAATATTAAACCTATCAAACTTACCAATAAGGAACACCGATTATTAGAATAGAAATGAGTATGAATCTAAAATTATTGAGCATCAAAAAAAGTGGTTGTTGGATGGTATTGTTATTGTTTACCTATTCTTTATGGGGGCAAGAACCTATTCCAAAACTTCATTTCACCTTTACCACCAAGGCGGTAAATGACTCCTTTCAAACCTTAACTGTAAACACTGTTGTACCCAAAGGCTTACAATTATTTGCCATTAAAAAGGGCGGGGCTGCCGACCTCTATGGGTCAACTATTGAGCTTGATTCTGCCTTCGAAAGTTATTTCCACGCAAAAGACAAAGTAGTGGAAAAAGGTACTATCCAGCAAATCAAACAACCCAATGGTAGCCTTCTCCGGCTGTTAAGCGATTCGGTTCAATTTGTTTTTCCGCTTCATGTACGCACATCCAGCAGCTTTAAACTAAAAGGCACGTTTGTTTGGCTAGGCAAGGCAGGCGAAGAGTTTCCTTCTGGCGAGGAAAAATTTTCGGTTACCGTTGCTCCTTTCAAACCCGTGATTACTAAAGCACCGATTAACGAAGCTGCCATGGAATCACTCTGGCACATTTTTATCCTTACTTTTCTTACAGGGTTGTTGGCCATCTTAACCCCTTGCGTATTTCCATTAATACCCGTAACCGTTAGTTTTTTTCTAAAGCGCAGCGGCTCACACAAAGCTGGAATAAAAAATGCGCTGGTGTACTCCTTTTCAATCATCGGGATATATACAATACCCACCCTCATACTAACCCTCATTTTTGGTGAAACCGTATTGTACACCATCGCTACCTCACCCGTTTCTAACCTGCTCTTCTTTGTTATTTTCTTAGTATTTGCCATTTCTTTTTTTGGTGCTTTTGAAATTAATTTGCCC
Organism: Chitinophagaceae bacterium; assembly: GCA_027486835.1. GTDB lineage: Bacteria > Bacteroidota > Bacteroidia > Chitinophagales > Chitinophagaceae > Parasediminibacterium. Next base: position 32,380 of record JAIXOJ010000101.1, on the reverse strand, counting down.
AATAGCTGGGCTAACAAGGCCGATGAAAAAGCCAGCAAGGGGGGGCTTTCTGGAATATTTTTTATGGCCTTAACCTTAGTTATAGTTTCCTTCTCTTGCACAGGGCCAATTGTAGGCACATTGCTTGGCCAAACAAGCAGCCAAGGTGTACGAATAGCACCCATAATTGGTATGCTCGGCTTTGGAATGGGGTTAGCACTACCTTTTTCTTTGTTTGCCTTCTTTCCATCCATGTTGCGAAACCTACCCAAAAGCGGTGGTTGGTTAAATTCGGTAAAAGTGGCTTTCGGGTTTATTGAACTAGCGTTAGCCCTTAAGTTTTTGTCCAGTGTGGACCTTATTTATCATTGGCACCTGCTAGATAGGGATGTGTTTTTGGTTGCTTGGATTGTCATTTTCTTTTTGCTTGGAAATTATCTGTTGGGTAAAATCCAATTTTCCCACGATGCCCCCCTAAAATATGTATCTGTACCCCGATTATTTTTTGCCATCTTCTCATTTAGTTTTGCGCTATACATGGTGCCCGGTTTGTGGGGCGCTCCGCTAAAACCGTTAAGTGGATTAATACCACCCGCCACCACCCAAGATTTTAACCTCGACAACCTTAAGTACAGCAATACATCCTCCGCCGCAAGTACGCGAGTTACCAGTGTGGGCATTAGCCCAAGTTTAGAACCCAAAAAGTACACAGATAAGCTGCATGTACCCTTTGGCTTAAAGGCATATTTTGATATAGACGAAGCCATGGCCGCCGCCAAAGCAGCCAATAAGCCATTAATGCTTGATTTTACGGGCCATTCCTGCGCCAATTGCCGAAAAATGGAAGAACAAGTGTGGAAAAACGAAGCCGTGCTAAAGCGGATAAAAGATAATTTCGTTTTGGTAAGCCTGTATGTGGATGAGCGCACCGAACTGCCCGACGAAGAACAGAAAATTAGCAGCAAAGGGCAAAAAATCAACACCGTAGGCGAAAAAAATCTCGACTACGAAATCACTAAGTTTGGTTTCAATGCACAGCCCCTATACATGTTTTTAGACCTAAAAGGAAATCCCCTCAGCGATATCAAATACGGCTACGACCCCGATGTAAATAAATTTATCAAACACTTAGATAACGTAAAAGCAGCTTTTGATAAGGGGAAGTAGAAATAAAAAGAGTGTACGTAATATGTTTAGCCCCCTAGCTAACCTTATTTGATGCATAAAAGTTTTTCGTGTTACCCCTCGCCTTTCGGAGAGGGCTTGGGGTGAGGTTTAACTAAAGAGTGCGAAAAACGTTTATGCACCCTTGACCAATCGCTGAATAAATTCAAGGGCAAAGTATGATTCCCCAAAAAATTAGCGATTGCCGAAGAAAAATTAGCTGGATGGAAACTTCCGAAAATTAAAAAGCAACAGGATTAAGCATAGTCAGCAATGTTGAATGTGTTCATTTTTATACTTTTCAGCGGATATGTTACCTACTATATAACTTCTTTGTAAACAAGTCGGTTTCTAAATACTCGGGCTACAATTCCCCCTCTCCAGGGGTACTTAAAGGGCGGGGTCATAATTCCGCAAAAGTTATACAACTAGGAAACCTTGACCGCCCCAAAATCACACGCAGTTGAGTTCTTGCAGGAATGTGCTACACAATGTAAACCATTTTTCGCATCGCTATTATTACCACAAAAGCACGAATCAGCCCATGATACGTTGCATGCAAGCCGCCTTTTCCTGTAGAGATCTTGCACGTAACACCACAAACAGCGCAAATCATTCGTGAATTAGTGGCTTCTCCCATCAAAAAACAGGGCTATTCAACACTCGAAAAAACATTCCAGAAAAAAGCGTATAAAAAATTTTAGGGCAATTTCAACAAAAAACTACAAGCTTATACTTTTATCCCCTATTTTTGACACCATAGGAATTATTGCATTTGTAGTTGTTGACCTGCTTTAATTTTCAGTTGTTCTTTTTTTGCTGTCAAGTACAAACAAGAGTTAGCAAAAGAGATAGATTTAAGGAAAGCATATAGGCATCAGTTGGTAAATGGCGTTATTCCTTTTGGAGATAAACACTTGCATCGAGTACCCATTTCAATTTTAGCGGCACGGGGAAAATTCTAGGAAGTTTATGACTACTTTTCGATACATACGCCCAAACGATTCCAAGTAAAAACGTGGAGTAGTAGCGAAAAAAAGTTTTCCAATCAATAGCATGTTCATCGGCTTTAGGCCAAAGCCATTCAGATATTTTGTTCACCCAAAAAGTTAATTACTATGCCCTTAATACTGTTTCTGGCTGGAAATTTCAGTCAAAGGATTGTAGCGTTCTGTAATATGATCATCAAAGTTTGGTCAAATCCAGTCAAGTTTACGTTTTTGTCAGCCAAGTTTTCTTGTTTGTCAGCCAAGTTTACGTCTTTGCCGCCAAAGATCACGTTGGAGTTGACAAAGTTCATGTATGTGTCGGCTAAGTTTTCTTTTAGGTTGATAAAGTTCATGTATGTGTCACTCAAGTTTTCGTTTCAGTCGGTAAAGTTTATGTATGTGTCAGCAAAGTTTACGTTACCGTCGTCAAAGTTTAAGCGTGCGTCAGCCAAGTTCATCTTAGCGTCAGCAAAGTTTATGTTAGCGATTTCAAAGAATAAGTGGGCGATTTCTAATCGTTCATTATCAATGCGCAAGTATCTTTTGTCGATGCCAAACAATGTATTGGAGCAATGCAAAATGACTTGGCGGTTATACACAACCTCCTTTTTAAGTGAGCAAAAATTTGTTGTGCAGCCGATGCAGCATTTATTAGGTCATATTTGTCTTGATAACATTGTCGCAACCGCTTGCGGCACACCAGATGGCTTAAAATATAGTTGGAGTCTAAACAATCAATCCATGCAAACAAGATGGGTAACATTGATACAAGAAACTCCGCAGATACCAAGTTGAACTTCTAAATTATCTACATAACACATACAATTGATTACCTACCACCTATTACTAAACACTTAATACTTACTACCTAATACTAAACACTTAAATCTTACCACCTAATACTAAACACTTAATTCTTACCACCTACTACTAAACACTTAATTCTTACCACTTAATACTTACCACCTAATACTAAACACTTAATTCTTACCACTTAATACTTACCACCTAATACTAAACACTTAATTCTTACCACCTAATACTTAATACTTAACACCTAATACTTACCACCTAATACTTACCACCTAATACTTATTACTTAACACCTAATACTTACACCCCATGAACAAGAAACTAGTGGTTAGATATCTAATCCTTCAGCAGATTTTGAATTTTATCAAAAACAATTTTGATACGCTCAAGAAAAGAAAGCAACTGCCCAAAGCAATTGACAATCTAAAAGGTTCGGTAAAAGAAATTGACGACATTACTAGAAAAAAACGGCCACATGCCACCAAAGTGCAAACAAAAACCAAGACAAAAGCTAAGAATCAACTAGTAGCGTTAATAATAGCTATGTGCCTAGAAGCGTTAGAATGGGCCAAGGAAAAAGAAAACGATCAGCTCATTCAAGATTTTTCTGTTACTGCAACTAGCTTCAGGGGTAATATTGTTGATGTAACAACATTAGCAGAATATACTTTAGGGGTAATAGAAACTAATAAAAAAGAACTTACAGACCACACAGATATTACCGATGTTGAAATACAGGCAGCAACCACTGCGCTAGATTCATTGAAATCGCTACAGGTATCGCCTAGTACCACAAGGGCCACCCAAAAAACGATTAATGCACTTTATCTCCCAGCATTCGATAAGGCCAAAAAAGCCAAGGAAACCTTTGAAAATCTGGTGAAAGCAGGTTTTACCACTGGCCCCCTAGCCAATCCGCAATTGATTTTAGACCTAAAAAATGCCCTTATTTACGCTGAAAACGTGCATCATACCCGCTTTGTAGTCACTTTTATAAAGGCCGGCACAGACGAATTGATCGAAGATGCACTAGTAAGAATAGTAGAATTAGACCTCACCGCCACCAGCACCATCTCTGGTTTGGCCAGCATTTCTGAATTTGTAGCCAACACCTACCATGTTACCTTCTCAGCAGAAGGCTACATCACCCAAACCAAAATCATCACCTTCCGCAATGGCGAAAAGGAAGAGATTACAGTGGAGTTGGAATTGGAGAAGGCGAGTTAAGGGGGGGATTCTTTGTGGCTTATTTTCTTTTAATTAATTGGATATACACTATGATAAATTTTGAGGCTTTTAAAATCGAAATAAATAATCTCTTAAACGAAGAAAAGATTAGTGATGTTCTTGAAAAAGTAATACGTTTTACTTCTCATCACAATCAGAGTAATCTTAATGAAGAGGCTTTAAACATGAAGTCTGACTATTTTGATTTAATTAATAGTAATACTTTAAAGACAAGCAATGTTTATAAAGGTAATTTAGGAAAAATTATAGATAAAATTAAAAATTTACTGATTCGAATTGAGTCTGATTTAAAAATTAGAAATCTTCTGCAAACTAAAGATGAAACAAAAGAAGATACTAAAGCTAGAGATTCATCTTCTGAAAATTCAAATGATAAGAGTATTGAAGAATTAGGTGTAATGAATAATAAATGGGCATTTAGTCATTATTGGATAAAGTACGTTCTAAAATATCCTAAACTCTCAATTGCTTGGCCTTTTATAATTGGATTAGCTTTTGCAATTTGCTTTTTGAAGTTTTTTCCAACCTCAATATTGAAATATTTTATGACTGGAAAACCAGCTTACAAAGTGTATAGTCATTTACATATTAGTGACACTATAATATTTTATGATACTATAAAAGTGTATGATACTATTACAAAAGAAAATAAAAATAAAACAGTTCCAGATTTTAGTAACCCAAAATTATCCTTTAATTCTACGATTGGATCTAATGAATATAGCAAAGAAGATAGTATAACAAATCTTTATGTCAATTTAACTGAATCTATTAGACTCAAAATTAAACAGAGAATAAGATATTGGGTTACCCACCAATATGAAAATAAAAGACAACAGAATTTGGCAAGTGAATTAGATACATCTATGTTTAAATATTTTTTAAATATCCCAAGTTTTAAAGTTGGTGATAAAAATATTTGGAATCGAAAATGCCTAGACAGTTTAATTTCAATGGAAAAAAAATTATAAACCTATGAGGTTAATTACTTTAATTATTTTGTCATTAATGACATTAGCGAAAAATTCATATTCTCAGCCTGATAATGTAATACTTAATAAGGCATTACATATTAAGGACAGCATCCGGAATTTGGGAGAGTCATTGTTAAAAATTCAAAAAGAGAAAGATAGTCTAGTAAAGATTCACAGAACAGATTCAATTCAGAATTATAATACTAAAAATAATTTAGATTCTTTAAAAATTGTGTCCGATATTTTATTTAATGCATCTATTTTATATAAAAACTTTACTGATCGTAGAATTGATTCTCTTTCTCTAAGAATATTAGTACTGGAGAACCGATGTGATTCATTGCAACAAATTATTGATAAGCTTCGCCTTGGAAATGTCGATGGGAATAAAGTGCCCGAAGGAGATAAAGATTGTTTTTTTAACATAGATAATTTAAGAGAGAAAACCTATATTTTTAAAAATAAAAAGTATTATAAAAATTCGATTCTTATTTACATTGAATATGTAAAGGAAGATAATAAAAATGGTCATTTTGTGTATCCAGATGGATTTGAGAGTCAACTTCAATGTATAAAAGATGCCTTTATGAATTTAAGAAATAAAAATAAAAGGGCTGTCCTTTTAATTAATTCCTACAAAGTTATTTTGGCTAAAGATATAAAAGAAAATAGAGATCCAAACAGACTCGTTGATATTCCAAAACAAAACCAAGACGACTATTATAAATATTTTATTGATGATGTAAATACGAAATTTCCTTTAATTGGTATACAAAAGTTTACTCAAGAAGGTGAAAAGCTTTCTGAAAAAAGAGATTACAATATAGCTATAATTCTCAAATATTAGTTTTTATTTTTTTATACGGATTACTGCTTTTACTGATGTTCGCCGCCTCAATTGGGTGTTGTTTCTAAACTATGTCATCGCGTTTGCGAAACTCCCGTTTGGAGTTTTCCATTACACTTCGCAAGTATTCCGTAAATCAAACTCACAAACAAAATAAATTTTCAAAACAACTTTTCAATCATAGATTAAATAAAATGGCAAATTTAAATGGCACTTGGTACAATGAATTGGGTTCAGAAATGACCATTCAAACAAATGGTAACACCATTACTGGCACCTACATAACAGGCACAGGAAGCGCCTATGGAAAGTTCAATCTAGTTGGGCTAACAGACACCGATAACGACGCAAGCCAGGCAGTAGGTTGGATAGTTGTTTGGCAAAACCAATATACTAGTTTAGACTCTGTAACGGCATGGAGCGGGCAATTTCAAGTAATAAATGGTGTTCCTACTATTGTAACAACCTGGCTTTTAACCCAAGAAACAAATCCGCAAAACGATTGGCATTCCACGCTAGTAGGTCAGGATACATTTACCCCAAGACAACCAAGTCAAGAACAAATTGAAGACAGTATTAAAAGGGGGGCTAAGTCGTCTTTGCCGTCTAAGATATAAGTATTGTGTTATTGCTATGTTTTCGTTTAAAAGAAATGTTTGCAGTGAAATCACCGCTGGTCGGGATTTTCACTGCAATTCAACCAACATAACAACTTTATACTAGTCTGAATTACAATTTTTTACTAGAAAAGAAATAGTTAGCCGAATTAAAGGTGGTTTTACACATGACCATAGCATCAAACTCCATTTCATATGGAAGATAAATTATTTGTAGAATTGTTTTTAAAAAGTAATTAAAATACGGAAAGCTGAAATCAAGAATTGCGAGTAGGCGAGAAAAATAAATTAATATTAAATATTAAAGAATGCCAAACAATAATAATTCAACTGGGAATACCCAAATAGCAATGGTACCTATTTATTTCGCAGGTCTTATAGGAGCAGTAGTTTCTTTATTTAGTTGCCTAGTTTTAGGTAAAGGAGGCACTATTCAGAACACTACAGAACGTTTGGGAGATGCTTTGTTTATAGCAAAAACAAGTTATGCAGCGTTGAGGTTTTGCGTAATGTTATTTGTGATATTGTTTGGGTATATTATTTGCTGGATATATACACCAAGCAACAAGGTAGATGCTTTTATTAGGGGGTGTTCAGTTTTGTCACTGCTCTCTCTTTCTCCAAATACTGGTAAGGATAGTCAAAATATAACTATAAGTAATAAAATTAAACAAAATGAGTTTACCAATTCATACAATATTCAAAAATCCCCTTATTGTAATAAACAAGTTGAAGTAATTTATGCCAATTACCTAGGGGAAGGTAATATGCCACAATTATTTTCTCCAAATGCTACTATCTTGTACAACGAATGGGTTTCATCTTGTAAACCAACTGCAGGTTTTTGGGCCTTTTTGTTAAATAATATAAGTATATGTAAAAATAATGACGTGCTGGTGCCAGGCCAGCGCGTTCAAGTGCTTTTCGATAGTATTTATGATACTAACAATGGGTACAGATATCGTAAAATCATGTATCAAAAAGGCAATATTGACATTCCTGGGTGGATATACACAGGTAGAACCCCAGATTCAGATGCCAATATTGCATTTGATAGGAATTTATTGAATAAGCAATTGAAAAATAAAATATAGGATTGAAAAATTAAGTTCCTGTTTAGGTTATTTTCAAAACTATGTCTATGCGTTTGACCAACACCAGTTAATCGTTGTTTTAGTATGAATTGTACCTATACCATAAATCAAACTCACAAAAAAAAATCTAAAAACAACTTTTCACTCATAAAATAGTAAAAAAATGGCAAATTTAAATGGCACTTGGTACAATGAATTGGGTTCAGAAATGACCATTCAAACAAATGGTAACACCATTACTGGCACCTACAGAACAGGCACAGGAAGTGCCTATGGAACGTTCAATCTAGTTGGGCTAACAGACACCGATAACGATGCAAGTCAAGCAGTAGGTTGGATAGTTGTTTGGCAAAACCAATATACTAGTTTAGACTCTGTAACCGCATGGAGCGGACAATATCAAGTAATTAATGGTGTTCCTACTATTGTAACAACCTGGCTTTTAACCCAAGAAACAAATCCGCAAAACGATTGGCATTCCACACTGGTAGGTCAGGATACATTTACCCCAAGACAACCAAGTCAAGAACAAATTGAAGAAAGTATAAAAAGGGGGGCTAAGTCGTCTTTGCCTTCTAAGATATAAGTATTGGTTTTTATAGGGCTTTCGTTGCAAATTCCGCTGATTATGGTTTACAAGGGTGCATAAAAGTATTTCGTTTTACCCCTCGCCCTTGGAGAGGGTTGGGGTGAGGTTAAACTAAAAACAGCGAAAAACTTTTATGCACCTGTTTACAATCCATTTTAGCAATCGCTAAAAATAACGCTAGTAAGAAATGCTAAATGCGTACTTGCGGATCAGCGGAAACAAAAATGAAAATATAATCTGGTTAATTTATTACCCTCGCTTTACAATAAAAGCGAGGGTCTTTTTCGTAATCACTAGAAAATAATTGTTGATAATTATGAATATTCATGAGCTAAGAAGTAGTCATTTCGTGCTTTGGAGACCAGGGAAATCCACTCCACCGCCAGAGGTTTTTATTGCCCAAGTAACGTTTAGCCAGCGCGTTGGAGAAAACGTGTCGCCATCACTTACCTACGTGGGTGCTTTTCCGTTGACACCATCAACGGAGTTGAAGGATGTTTGGCTGATAGCCGCTAGTGAATGTAGGCTGAAACGCGATGAAGTGTACCATTATTGGTTCAAGGTCGAGAACAGCAATTCATACGAAAACAATTCACACATCTTGTACTGCACCGATCCTTTTGCCACTGTAGTTGACGAAAGGGTGCAGGCCAGACATTTGCCTTATACAAACACGGTGCAATCGCATTATTCCCCGTCAAGTGTGCTCAAATACGACGGACAAAGGTTGCTGCCTTCCAATGCCGACGGAACCGTACCCGATTGGGGAAATTTGTTTACCGCTCAGGTTTTGGATGCCTTGAAGCCGAACAATCAATTGGTGATTTATGAGTTGCCCCCGCGTTGGTCTTTCTTGGATTCCAATAATCAAGTTACGGTTGCCAACGGCAACTTCCGGCAGGTTCAAAAAATGATCGATTCGCCAGACAATAATACTTACCTAGATTCCATCTTGGGCAATCTGCTATCTGGAAACAAAAAGTATATCGCTTATCTAGGTGTCAATGCCCTTGAGCTAACCCCGCCAGCAAATAGCGTCAAGGAATTTGATTGGGGCTATGGCACTTCCCATTATTTGGCACCCGATTATGTCTTTAGCGTGAGCGCCAGCGAAAACTTGCCCTACTCTGCCACCGATTTGATAGACCTAGTGAAAGCCTGCCACAAAACTGGTATTCGTTTTTTCTATGATGCCGTGATGGCTTTTTCGTTGGAAAATTCCTACAGACACATCAATTACGCTGATTTTTTCATCAAACACAAATCAAACGACCCTGAACAGGGGAACAGGGATGGATTTGGTGGCGATTTAGTGAAATACAGGTATTATGTAAACACCTACAACCCAAACTCCGGCAGAAACGAATGGATTTCGCCCGCTAGGGAGTACATGAAAGCACACTTGAATGAATGGATACAAAACAAAGGAGTTTCCGGATTGAGATTGGACAGCGTGGTAAACATAGATTGCTATGACTTTTTAAGCGAGGTAACCCAAGAAACCAGACAGTTCTTCAAGGATATAACATCAGCACAAGACAACAAATACATTGTGGTTGCGGAAGAGCTTTCTGTACCTGCCTCTTTATTGGAGCAAAATCGGGTGGATGGGCAATGGAACGAAGTGTTCAAGCAAATCTTGCGGCAGGTTATACTGGGAAAAAACAGTTGGATAGATGCCAGTTTTGAATGGAGTGTGAAAAAATTAATCGACTGCCGCCTGTTGGGTCGGGGGTTTACCAACGGTGCAAAAGCCATCAACTACATTACCTCGCATGATGTCGGGGGGAGGGAAAATGAAAGGATTTTCAATTACTTGAACAACAACGGCGTAAAAGACACACTGCCCAGGATTAAACTGGCTTTCTGCTGCTTGATGACCGCCGTGGGCATACCCATGATTTTGTCGGGCGAAGAATTCGCAGACGAACAAGATTTGTTTGATGATCATGGTAAACAAAATGACCCTGTCAATTTTCAGCGGTTAGCGAACCACCCTTGGCGGCAATCCCTTTTGGTCCACGTAAGGCGCTTGATACACCTGCGCACCACATCGCCCGCGCTTTGGGAAGATTATATTGAATTCATACACAGTGATTTTAACGACGGGAAAAGAGTGATGGCATGGAAACGGGGACTCGGCAACGACATTGTGGTAACCGTGGCCAATTTTTCAAGTTGGGGATCAGCACCAAACAGTAGTTACAGGGTCAACAACATGCCTAGTTTGCCCAGAGGTCATCATTGGGCGGAAATAACCCAAAGCAGAATTGTGGATGATATAAAAGCTGAAAAGATTTTCCCTTGGGAAGCCAAAGTATATGCCCCAGTGGCAATAGGAAGCAATATTTTTAGTTAATAAAATTGTTTGGTGCGAATTTCCTGCAAGACGAACTAGGACTCTTCTTCGAATGACTGTAGGCATTTATTGCAAATGAAGATTTATAAGCCAATGAGCTACAAAGTTTTATAATTCATTGATTTAAGCTTTTTCTGTTTATGGTTTCTAGGAAAGGTGCTATTGGGTCTTACTGCTTCCGTTGTTTTACGTAGGATATGATCTAATGTTTGCAAGAATGTTCTTATTTTTCGGGTGCGTAAAAGTTTTTCGCTTTTACTGTACAAAAGCGCAATGCTTTTGAGGTTTGATAAATGCTAACTACCGAAAAATAATTTACATGCGCCAAATAAACAAAGTTTAAAAATATATTCCAATCAATACTAGGAAAAGATTCCAGTTCCATCTCATTTGGAGCTAGCGTATATACACACCCTTTAAAAGTATGGGCAGGTCTTTCCAAAAACTTAATAAAATAGTTTTTCTTCAAAAAGAAGCCCAATTAGTCGATTTGTCCAAACCATCAAACGATATCTACCTAATGTAATAGCCCCAACGGGGTGAAATATGATAGCCGAAGGTGTAAGCCTACGGAACTACGGAATTACGGTAAATGCAAAGGCCAAAATGACCCTAGAGGGGTCAAATACATATAGCTTCAAGATGTGTATATACGCTAGTTCCTTTGGAGTGAGGTTGAGGTTAGGTTTAAATAAGGGAGCGAAAAACTTTTACGCACCCTTATTTTCTTTTTTAAAAACACACCCACCATTGATTCCTATACTAAAGAGAACGCATTGGTTCTTTTCACCATTTTGGTGTTATTCAATTCAGCTTCCTTGCTTTGTTCTCTAACCTTTTGTTCAATTAGAAAGCTCATCATTGCACATAAATTCATGGAAAAGCTGCCTGCATAGAAATCCTCATTCACCTACAATGCGGTCATGCCAGAAAATGACTCCATATCGGCTCTAACATTAAATAGCTTGTAGGTTTCCTATATTCCTCATCTGATAGATTATAGTGATTTCGTATCTTCCAAGGTGTATTTCTCCTTATCTAGAAGGCTTGTACAATGGATTTCCCTTTTGCCGCCATCCATTTCTATTACAGTTATTCGGACTGTTACCGTATCTGATTCGCCTTTAAAGAGTTCTTGCAAATACTTGTCCTTTTTAGATAAGGTAATGGTGACAATTTTGAAGGTTAAAATGGGAGTTCTTACATATCCTTAACAGCCGTAACTGTTACGGCGTTTGAAATCTTCATCATCCAGATTCGTATTAATATGTGTTACTAATTTACCCCTATTATCCTGTAATCTTTTTCGTGTACTTGATATACGGGGATTGTGTCAAAATCGCTTAACTTATCTGCATTGATATATAATTGGTAACAAAAAAAGCCAATTTCGTAACTTTTATTTTGGCTCGTGTTCAATTGTAGGAACATTTGACCCCCAAACCAAATGTGATGATGTTTCAACTGAAGATAGGAATTGTAGAAGATGATGAACTGGTGGCCGAAACTATCAGACAACTGTTGCTGAATCTGGAATATGAAGTGCTAGAACCCGTTTCTACTTATGGGGATGCTATAAGAATGCTGGAACGCTATAAGCCCGATTTAATGATTTTGGATATTCGATTGGGCGATAAAAAAAATGAGGGAATTAGGCTGGCTGAATTTATTAATGAAAATTATGCCATACCATTCATTTACTTAACAGCCAATGCGGATAAAGCAACCGTTAACCTGGCAAAAGCCACCAAACCTGCGGCTTTCTTGGTTAAACCTTTTAGCAAGAGTGATTTATTTACCACTATAGAAGTGGTTTTTGCCAACCACATTCCTTCGGTGAGTTATGCCAATATCCCTTTCCTCTTCTTGAAAAATGGAGAACGATTTTATAAGGTGTCCGAAATGGAAATCATGTACATAGAGAGCAACCATATTTACCTAGATATACATACCACTGGTAAAAAATTTGTTTTACGCTCTACTGTAGATGATTTCTTGCAGCAGCTCAGCCCCGAACGATTTATAAAAATTGGGCGTAGCTACATCATCAATCTCTATTTTATTAACGCTTTTGATCAAGAGTTTGTAGAAATAAACGGCACCAATCTCAAAATCAGCAGTTCGCACCGGAGTCTTTTTTTAGAAAGAATTAAGGCAAAAAAATAGCTGTTTCATTTTGTAAATAATCCTTTTTGGAGTATTGCCACGTATGCACGAATGGCGACTGATAAATTATCGGTGCAGACCTTTATGTTTTAGTCGCGTTCGCTCCAATGGCACGAACGGTTGTACGACGATTATTTTGAATTGTTTTGCTGAAAGATTCTACTTGTTCCCATTTTGTAAATAATCCTTTTTGGGGTTTTGCCACGTATGCACGAATGGCGACTAATACTTAAGTCAGGTTGACACAATAAATTCAGCATTTAAAAACCCAAAGACCACTTAGTCATCACTTACTGAATCAAACCTTACTGTAGAGACGCGATTAATCTCGTCTCTACAGTAAGGTTTGATTCAGAAGCTAGTTAGTACGAAAGCGCATTGTAACTAACTTTTAAGTGCTGAATTTATTGTGGCAACAACACTAACCAATAATCCCGATTGTGATTATTGTCGCGTTCGCTCCAATGGCACGAACGGTTGTACGACGATTATTTAGAATTGTTTTGCTGCAACATTCTACTTGTTTCCATTTTGTAAATAATCCTTTTTTGGGGTTTTGCCACGTATGCACGAATTGCGACTGATAAATTATCGGTGCAGACCTTTATGGTTTTAGTCGCGTTCGCTCCAATCGCACGAAAGGTTGTACGACGATTATTTAGAATTGCCATCGAGCGCATTTTTAGAATTGACAACTTGCTTACACTTTTCTTAAACGCAAGTGCTTAGGTAAAAGAAAGATGAAGTGTACGAAAACTATTTTAGTACTATAGGCGGGAAAGGCACTCTATATACTAAGCAGTATCCACTATCCGAAAGCTTAAAACTTTCGGGTAGTGGATACTCAATTTTATCCCTTTGAGCAGATAGATGTTGTAATAATTGTAACAACCTAACCACCAAAAAAATACATAATCAAGAGGGTTTGTTTTTGGGTGCATTGGTGGCTGTAAAGTGTATTTACATTTTCGCCTCCTGCCAGTAAATGCACCTGAATTATTATTAAAAACATTACAAGTAATTACATAAAAATTACTACAAAAAAACCAGCTTATCAGGCAATTATCGCCCTAAGCAATGGATTTTCACAACCAAAAACCCAATTTGTAACAATTTAAGCCCAATTCGTAACATTTATTTCGCCACCATTTCAATTACCTAAATTTTTGTCAAGTAACAAATGGCTGGTGGATGAAAGTAATTTTTTGAAGGAAAAAATCGACCCTTTAGAAATTAATCAGAATACCAAGTTTTCAAAAGGGTAATTACTCAATAGATACCGTTGTTACACATAAAAAAGGTAATTAAATCTGTTTTATATTTTATCACTAAATCTACATTGTATGCAAAGAAGCTTACTCAATGTTTTAAAAAGAGGGATGATTAAGAATTTCACCCTCTTCATGTTTATTTTGTTTCTGCCTTTCATAATAAAGGCACAGTGTTTTACTAAAATTGCTGTTGGTCAAGCACATACAATCGCTTTAAAGTCGGATGGTTCATTATGGAGCTGGGGGCTTAATAACAGTGGTCAATTGGGACTGGGTAATACAACCAGTGTGAACACGCCTACCCGCATAGGTACTGGCAATAATTGGGTATCTATTGCAGCGGGCAACAACACTACCATGGCAATAAAAGCTGATGGTACACTTTGGGGTTGGGGCAATAGTTTTTATGGTCAATTAGGGCTAGGTGCTGGAGGTTCAGGAGCTTCTATGTCGTCTCCAACTCAAATTGGTACTTCTTCCAATTGGGCGGAGGTATCAGAGGGCAACAATTTTACTTTGGCTGTAAAAACAGATGGCACTTTATGGGCTTGGGGTCAAAACTCAAATTACCAGCTTGGCGACGGCACAACCAACGTACAATACTATCCTGTACAAATTGGTACTGCACGAAACTGGAAAACAGTTTCAGCAGGCATAATACACTCAGTTGCTTTAAAAACTGATGGCACTTTATGGGCTTGGGGAAATAATGGCAATTCGCAATTAGGTGACGGAACCACCGTTGATAAATTCACCCCTACTCAAATAGGAACCGCTGCCAATTGGGCTGCTATCAGTTCAGGATGGTACCATGTTTTGGCCACAAAAACAGATAATACTTTATGGGGTTGGGGAGGTAATTTTTTGAATCAATTAGGCAATGGAAACACGACCAATAGAAGTACTCCTGCCCAAATTGGTACTGCAACCTATTCTTCAATCGCAGCAGGCTATACTCAATCTGTAGCGGTGAAAACTGATGGCACATTATGGGCATGGGGTGAAAATTCTAAAGGACAACTTGGCGATGGCACGACTACCACTAGAACAACACCCGTTCAAATTGGAAGTGCTACATGGAAATCTGCTTTTGGTGCTAACATGTACTTTACAGTGGGCATTCAATCTAACAACAGCCTGTGGGCAGCAGGATTAAACGATAATGGGCAACTTGGTGATGGAACTGCAACACAAAGAAATGCATTTACACAAATAAGCGGATCTTGTAATAGCAATGCTAATCTTTCTTCATTATCTATCTCTTCGGGTACAATTAGACCATTTGTATATCCCGTTACTACTTCTTACACAGCAACCGTTTTTGACCCAACAACAAGCGTTACTGTGACACCAACATGTGAAGACAATACTTCTACTGTTACCGTAAACGGCACCACCGTAACAAGTGGAAGTGCCAGCAGCACCATCCCATTGAGTTTGGGTGCAAATACAATTACAGTGGTTGTAACTGCTGCAAGTGGAGCTACTAAAACTTATACACTTTCGGTAACCAGAAATGCTGCTGCTTCAACAGACGCTACCCTTTCTGCATTAGTGCCAAGCACAGGAACCTTATCACCAACATTTTCAGCATCAACTCTTTCCTATACAGTAAGCGTATCAAACGGCACTACAGGAATTGCTATTTCACCAACTGTTAATCAAGCTGATGCTACTGTTACAGTCAATGGAGCACCTGTAACTAGTGCAAATCCAAGCAACACCATTAACCTTAATGTAGGTGTTAATACCATCACCACCACTGTTACAGCACAAGATGGAATAACAACAAAAAATTATACTGTAGCAGTTACAAGACGTTCAACAGATGCAACCCTTTCGGCATTAACATTCAGTGCAGGTACACTGAACACAACTTTCACGGCTAGTAACTTAAAATACTATCTATATGTACCCAATGCAAATTCAACAGTAACAGTTACACCAACAGTAAATCAGGCAAATGCAACAGTGAAAGTGAATAATGTGTCAGTAACAAGCGGTACAGCTAGTAGTCCATTATCATTAACTGTAGGTAGCAACAATACATTTACAATATTGGTAACCTCTCAAGACAATACAACTCAAACCTATACAGTTTTTGTAGTGAGATCAGTTGCTGCTCCATCCATTACTTACACCGCAGGCAATAAAGTTTATAAAGTAAATACAGCAATAACAAGCCTTACACCTACCAATGCAGGTGGTCCAATTGGTTTTGAAGTATCTACAGTTGCTGGTGTTTCTTACCAATCCACATATATCAATGGTGCTGCATCTTCAGCTACTTTTTATGGGCCTTATGGAATGGTAACCGACGCATCTGGAAATATTTTCGTGTCTGATAACCGTAATAATGTAATACGGAAAATAACACCAGGTGGTGTTGTTTCCACTTTTGCTGGAAGTGGTACTGCTGGGTCAACTAATGGTACAGGACTTAGTGCTACTTTCAATGGACCTACAGGTATCACTATAGATGCAAGTGGCAATTTGTATGTTGTTGATGCGGTTAATGCTATTAGAAAAATTACCCCTGCTGGTGTTGTAACGACATTAGCTACTGGGTTTTCTAGAGCTTATGGCATTGCAATTGACGCAAATGGAAATTTATATGTTGCTGACCAATGGGCGCATAGTATTAAAAAAGTAACTCCTGCTGGTGTTGTATCTGTATTAGCAGGTAGCGGAACGGCAGCCACTGTGAACGGAACAGGAACAGGAGCTTCGTTCAATTACCCTACAGGTGTTACTGTTGATGCTAGTGGTAATGTATTTGCTACAGAAAATTCTGGATGGTGTGTTCGTAAAATAACCCCAGCAGGTGTAACATCAACTCTTGCAGGAGGAAGTGCATCAGCATTTGCAGACGGCCAAGGTACAGCAGCTCAGTTTGCTTCACCACAGGGTATCTCTATCGATGCAAATGGCAATATGTATGTGGCTGATTATTTAAGTAATCGTATTAGAAAAGTGACTGCAGGTGGCTTAGTAAGCACTATTGGAGGAAATGGTACTGCGGGTGGTGCAGATGGTGCTTTGTCCATTTCAAATCTACATTTTCCATCATCAACAGCAGTTGCACAAAATGGTGATGTTTATTTTAGTGATGCTACAAATACTATAAGAAAAATAAGTCTTGTTGGAAAATATAGCATCAGTCCTGCTCTACCTACTGGCTTAAGCTTCGATACTTTAACTGGAGTAATCAGTGGTACACCAACAGCGCTATCTCCCGCTACCAATTATGTGGTAACAGCAGTGAATGGTTCTGGAACTAGCACATATACCCTTAATATCACCGTTGCATCATCCGATGCTAACCTATCTGCCCTAAGTCTTAATAGCGGTACTTTAAGCCCAGCATTTTCTAGTAGCACTACCAGCTATACGGCTAGCGTTCCTTTTATTGTTTCAAGCATTAGAGTTACCCCAACTGCTAGTCAAGCGAATGCCACTATTCAAGCGAAGTTGGCTGCTGGTACTTTCCAAACAGTAGCTAGTGGTTCTGAGTCAACTAACTTAAATGGAGGGTTCGTTGTAGGAAACAATACAATTAATGTTTTTGTAACTGCACAAGATGGAACAACCACAAAAACATATTCTGTAGTTGTTACCAGAGCAGCAGCTACCACTGATGCTACCCTTTCTGCATTAACCATCAGCAGTGGTACATTAAGCCCAAGCTTTGTAAATACTACTACAAGCTATACTGCTAGTGTAAGCAATGCTATTAGTAGCATTACCGTAACCCCTACCTCCAATCAAACAACATCTGTAACGAGAGTGAATGGTACTACTGTTGCAAGAGGCAGTGCTAGCAATGCAATTGCATTAAATGTGGGCAACAACACAATAACAGTCTTAGTAACTGCACCCGATGGCACTTCAACCTCTACTTACACCATAACTGTAAACAGAGCACCTTCTACAGATGCAACTCTTGCTAGCTTAACATTGAGTAGCGGTTCTTATAGTCCAGCTTTTGCTGCAAACACCACTGCTTATACTACATCTGTTGGTGTAGCTTACAATACAATTACAGTTACGCCAACAGTAAATGAAGCGAATGCTACCATTCTAGTGAACGGCACTACCGTGATTAGCGGTGCTGCAAGTAGTCCAATTAGTTTGAATGTGGGAAGCAATACCATTACAGTATTAGTGACTGCACAAGATGGTACAACCACTAAAACTTACACGTTTACCATCAATAAATCTGGGGGTATTGTTTGGACAGGTGCTGTTAATAATGCTTGGTCTACCGCAGGTAACTGGGCGGGTAACACTGTACCCAATAGTTCAAATGATATTACCATCCCTTCAAATCCAGTAAGACAACCTATTTTGGGAAGCGATTTAACCGTTGCAAACATTCAGTTAGATGGTAATCTTTCTTTAAACGGTAAGAAGCTCACTATTACAGGTGCAATCAATGGTTCAGGTAAGTTAAGAGGTTCGGCTACTTCTGCTTTAATCGTTAATAGTTCATTGAATAACACCTTAAATTTTGGTTCGGGCAACGATAGTTTATTGGCTAGTTTAACCTTGTCTGGAACAGGTACGGTTACTTTGGGTAGCGGTCTTGGTATCGTTTCTCAGCTAAACCTATCCGCAGGTACATTGAATACTGCCAATCGTTTAACGCTAAAATCAACTTCTATCGTCAACTCGGCAGTGGTAGCTCCTGTAGGTGCTAGTGCCGCTATCACTGGCAATGTAACGGTAGAAAGATTTGTACCAAAGGCTTATCGTGCTTATCGCGACTTTGCGCCACAAGTATTTAATGCTGGTAGCATTTTCAACAACTGGCAAGAAGGCGGTAGCTATGCTAAAGCAGGATATGGTCTCTTTATTACGGGTACCACCACTTCCAATGCCAACCATGGTGTTGATGCAACCACAGGTTTAGACCAAACCTTAAATAGAATTAAATCTGCTTACACCTACACCAGCGGTACATGGAATTCCATCGACAATACAAAATCAACGGACTTAAATCCATTTGCAGGATACCGTTTATTGGTGCGTGGTGATCGGTCTTTCAACCTTTTTACTTCGCCTATCTCCACCGTTGGTACATCTGGTGCTTTATTAATGTTTAACGCTACTGCCTTGCGTGCAACAGGTAAGCTTGTAACTGGAAATGTAGTTTATAGCAAAACTGGGGTTACCAATTCAGGGGTTGGTTCTACTTATAATAATGCTTCTTTCGGATTAAATAGTGCTACTAATGATGGTTTCAGCTTAATAGCTAACCCTTATGTGGCGCCTATCGATTGGAAGAATATTTACGACAATGGTCGTGCGGTGAATCTACTTCCGTCTTACTACTACCTAGACCCTACCATTGGTTCTGCTGGTGCTTATGTGGCTTACAATGCCTTGACCAACGTAGCGAGTAATTTGGCTGCTGGTGCGCGATACATACAAGCTGGACAAGCGGTGTTTGTTCAAAACAATGCCAGCACCTCTCCTACCCTTACCATCACTGAGGCTGATAAAGCCATTGCTTCTACCAAAACTTCTGTTTTTGGAGCAACCGTTTCTAACAGCAAATTGGCCATCGATTTGATGAAACAAACTGATGCAGATTGGAAAAAGATGGACGCATCAGTGGTAGTTTTTGATAGTCATTTCAGCAATGAGGTTCGTGCTGAGGATGCTAAAAAAATGACCAACAATGGCGAAAACCTATCCTTCCTTAATGGTGGTCAATTGTTGAGTATCGAAGGTCGCCAACCTGCAAAAGCTGGTGATGTATTGCCTTTGAGCCTTGAGAAAATGACCACTAACACCTATGCTTTACAAATAGATGCTTCGGCCTTCCAAGCAAATGGTTTAACGGCTAATTTGGTGGATGCTTATACCAATACTACCACTACTTTAAAAGCAGGGGAAAACCAAATCTCTTTCCAAGTGGATGCGGCCAAAGCTGCTACTTATACTAACCGCTTTACGATTGTGTTTAAAGCGGCAACTATGGCCGACAATGCTATACTGGTACCTACTAAACTGAATATTTATCCTAACCCGTTAGTGGGTAAAACGCTAGCAGTTAGTATAGGAAATGAAGTTGCTGTGGGCAAATATGTGGTAAGCTTATACAATAGCCTTGGCCAAAAAGTGCAGGAATCAATCATTCGCCATAGCGGTGCCAATGCCGCACAAACCATCACTACATCGAGCAAACTAGCAGCAGGTATTTACAACATCAGCGTACAGTCAGCCGCCACTCAACAGGTGGTAGCTACTACCACGCTTGCTGTGGAATAATTGATGTATTGATTGTATTTTATCAAAAAGGCTTCGCAAAATGCGAAGCCTTTTTTGTTGGGGGTTAGTATCAAATTGGTTGTGTCGCAAGCTTCATTTGCCGAAGGCGCAATAATTATTTTGTTACGAAAATCTTCTAAATATTTCTTTTTGGGAAATAAGCTATCTTGGGGTATTGCCACGTATGCACGAATGGCGACTAATACATTACCAATACACCGATTGTGATTCTAGTCGCATTCGCTCCTATGGCACGAAAAATTGTACGACGCTTATCCGGTATTGCCTTCGAGCGCATTTCAAAAAAAATTTCAACTTACATACACTTTTTGAAATGCTAGTGCCTGATTATACTAGGCGGTATTAATCCACAATCTTTTTCCAGTTAAGCCTTAAGCTATTGGCGGCTAAAACCACATCGCTGAGGCCCATGAGTAATGCCCCGGCTGTGGGCGTAAATAATCCAATAGCGGCGAAGGGAATAGCCAACACATTGTATATAAACGCCCAGAATAAATTCCCTTTTACGGTATTGTACGTATGAACACCCAATTGCATGGCCATCGGTAATTTTTGTAACCCGCTGTTCATTAATACCACCGAGGCACTTTCAATGGCCAATTGGGAAGCAGCACTAAGACTAATACTAATTGTGGCTTTTGCCAATGCAGGTGCATCATTTATTCCATCACCTACCATAACTGTGGGCGCTGCTTTACACAATCGATCCATGGCTGCTAATTTCTGCTCGGGAGTTTGTTCGGCCAATACCTCATCGATACCTAATTGTGCGGCTACTTCGTTGCATTTTACCCATTTATCACCACTAAGTAAAATGGTTTTCAAGCCTCGATTCTTACAAAATTTTACCACAGTGGCGGCTTCGGGGCGTAGTTCGTCAGTAATATCTAGCCAACCTATTAATTGCTTGTTCTTCAACAAATACAGATGATGACTATCATCGGTAATTGTTTTATCTATTTTGTGGGAACCCAATTGATAAAAATTCCCCGCTTTGTCTTCGGCCTCCATACCCAACCCTTTTACCTCTTTTATTTTTTTCCAACTGATCAACTGATTGGATTTCCATGCTTTCGCAATGCTTTTGGCAATGGGATGACTGGAATATTTTTCCATTGAATAGACCAGTTGCTTAAAGTCCGTTTCAGCTATTGTCTCTTGGAAAATTGGCTCAATTTGAAATTGGGAGATAGAAAAATCGCCAGTGGTGAGTGTGCCAGTTTTATCAAAAACGATTTGTTTCACTTCAGCGAATCGTTCCATGCTTTCAGGCTGGGTAAATAGAATACCATTTTTAGCCGCACGACCTAACCCCACTGCAATTGCGGCAGGAGTTGCCAAACCCATAGCACAGGGGCAACTGATAACCAAAACGGCAATACTGCGCATGAGGCTTTCAGAAAAAACCTGGTGGAACAATAAATAATTGCCTGCAAATGTGAGTAAGGAAATACCAATAACAACTGGAACAAATACCGCGCTGATTTTATCTGCCAAAAGCTGCACTGGCGGTTTTTGTCCTTGAGCCTGCTTCATCATGGCCACAATTCCATTGAGTATCGTGTCTTTACCAGCCGCCGTTACATAACATTTTACTACACCATTCACCAACAAACTACCTCCTATTAGAATATCCCCTTGCTTTTTATTCACCGGTACGCTCTCCCCACTAATGATGGCTTCATTCGCTTCGGCATCTCCACTCAAAATTTTACAATCTTGTGGCACTTGTTCTCCAGTTTTAATCAGGATTAAATCTCCTACTTTCAGGTAGGTATTTTCAATTGGGAAAATATTTTCGTTGTGGGCATCGTCATAGGCAATCATATTGGCCATTACCTTTTCTCTCTTGGTCAATTCTTGGATAGCTCTTTGGGTTTTTGCAACGGAATAATGTTCTAGCCAATTCCCAAACAATACGATGGTAATGATGGAAGCGGCGGTTTCATAAAACAATTTATCACCATCTTGAGTAAGGGTTCCCACTAAACTATAAATGAACGCAGCCAACGCACCCATTGCCACTAATACATTCATGTTGGGTATGCCTTTGCGCAAGCTGTTAAAAGCACTCTTACCAAAAAAAAGCATTCCTACCACCATAACGGGCAAACAAATAGCCAATTGCAACCAACCATTGTGTAAAAAATGATAGCCAAAAGTCATGGCCCAATGGCCAATCATGAGTATGAGCGTAAAAGGAAGACAAAACCAAAATTTTTGCAAATAAGTAGATAAAAATCCTTTCCGCTTAGTTGGTTGAGCAGCTAAGGTTTCGTCCACCACATGATACCCTAGACCATTGATATTATTTTTAGCTTGTTCCAAAACTTGTTGCTCAGGTATGCAGTCAAAAGATACATCGCCAGAAATGGCATTCACTTTTACTGCCTCCAAACCTTGCTTTTGTAGCACTTTTTGTACACTCAATGCACAGTTACTACAGGTCATCCCTTCTACTTTCCAAGATATCTTTTCCATATTCACTAGTGGTTAGTAAGTGATGCAAGGTACATGGTTGGTAGGGCTAATACAGAACACGGGTATATTAATTACCTGATTTTTCCCTAAATCATCAAATAAAGAAGTGGTAAGTTGTAAGTTCTAGGTAGTAAGTAGGAAAGCGTTTTGAAACAACTTTTGAATGCTGAATTGATTTTGTCATTAACCAAATTAATTTGTGAAAGTATTCACTTAGGATTCTGAGTCATTTTTTTCAAAAAAAGAAAAACTGACACAGAATTGTGTCAACTTTTTTGTGTCAACTTTTTTTGACACAGAAAAACTGACACAGAATTGTGTCAACTTTTTTGTGTCAGTTTTTTTTGACACAGTAAAAATGACACAGTTTTGTGTCAACTTTTTCGTGTCAATTTTTTTTGACACAGGAAAAATGACACAGTTTTGTGTCAACTTTTTCGTGTCAATTTTTTTTGACACAAGAAAACTGACACAGTCTTGTGTCAGAAAATTTCGTTTTAATAAAGTTGACACAACACCGGAGAATAATAGCAGATTTTCTTTTGGTCAAATAATCAGTTTTTGATAGAAAAGCTGGTTCACAAAAAATTAATCGTGCATTAATTGGTAAATTACCTATTGTTTTTGGTGCTTATTGTTATTACTTATCTACCTAGGGAAGCTTAAAAAGGAGTAAAATACAAAACCAAATTCATTTGGCAGTTTGCCGTTATAATCAATCTTGATCCCCTATTTTCGTTTTTAACCTCCAACGAATAAACTGCAACTATTCAAGAATAAGTGGTAACGGCTTTGAGACCGCAAAAACTAACAAATAGACCCAGTGCATAAAAGTTTTTCGCAGTTATTAGCTAAACCTCACCCCTACCCCACTCCAAAGGCGTGGGCAAAACGAAAAACTTTTATGCACCCAATAGACCTATCAAACGACCGAAAACTTCATTTAATACTAACTTTGAATGCTGATTATAAAATATGCTGACAACTGATTTCTATAAAATAATCGACTCCGAACTCACCGAGCTTATTAGTAAGTATAAGGATGACGAATACATAAAAAAGAATAAAAGTGCTGTGAACAATCAAAAGGCTTATGCTTTATTGATTTGGTTTTTGGAATTTTATGGCAAAAAAACGGATTACTCTAGTTACATAACTGACGGTGATGAAGACAGTTCTTGCGATATTGTTTTTGATAACTTAGACAACCAAGGGCAACGAGTTTTTTACATCGTTCAATCAAAGTGGAATGTGGAAACCAATTGCAATAAAGCTGTTGAGAAAAAAGAGATTTTACAAGCGCTTAACGACTATGATACCATTTTAAGGGGTAAAAAGGAAAATGTTAGCGCAAAACTAAAGACTAAAATTGATGAGCTGCAAGCACATCAAAAAGCAAATGGTGATGTAAAATTTATTTATCTGACACTTTCAAATGGTAATCCAAAAGCAAACGATAATATTAAGAGTTTCATTGAAAATCATAAAAGAACAAAATTTGACTTTTATGACATTAAGCAGCTTAAGGTTGATTACATCGAAAGAAGATATAAGAAAATAGATCCAATAAATCCACTAGAGAATTATTACAATCCAGAAGAAAGTAAAATCAAAATTGAAGTTCAAAGGTTAAATGCTGGTTCGGGAAATTATATAAGAGTGGAAAAGCCATTTGAAGCGTATATGTTCTTAATTAAACCGAAAACTATTTTCGAACTATTTGAGAAATATGGGTTTTCATTGTTTTTTAGAAATGTGAGGAATCCATTGATAACATCGGATTTTAATAAAGATATTGAACAAACAGCAACGGATAACCCTGCATATTTTTGGTATTACAATAACGGGCTAACAGCTATAACATATCTTATCCCAGAAATAAGAGATGAGGCAACTACTATTGAATTAACTGGGCTTCAAATTATTAATGGAGCACAAACTGTTTATTCTATTTATAAAGCTTACAGCCAAGCAACACCCACTAAAAGATCTATAATTGATAGTGAAGCACTAATTACTTTGAGATTACTTAAATCTGGCGGTAGGGACTTTGATTTAAAAGTTACCCGATATACGAATTCCCAGAACCCTGTGAATGAAAGAGATTTTAGAGCGAATGATGACATACAAGTTAGATTGCAACATGAGTTTTACTCAACCAATCTTTGGTATTCAAAAAGAAGAGGAGAATTTAGAACTTTACCAAAAGGTGTAAAAAGAGTTCCGAATAATGTTTTTGCTAATTGTTATTTGGCGTATCATCTTCAAGATCCTGTGGGTGTTATTAATAATCACAGACAAATAAAAGACACAAAAAAGAATTTACTTTTTGTGTCACACAAAGACGATAAAGATGGACTTTACGAGAAAATATTTAACGATGAATCCAAATTTGAGGATTTTGTTATTTCCTATTATTTGTTTGATATCATTATCAAACGATTCGCTTATGAGCTTGAAGACACTTTTTCAAGCAACTTATATCATGTGCTTTCTCTATTTAAATTGGTGTTTACAAAATACTGCAAATCTAAATTCGGAGAAAGCATCAATATAACACTCAAAATTCAAAAACTATACGAATCAAACGATACTGAAATTATCTTAAAGACCTTTAAGTTCATCAACGAATTTCTTCTCCAGGAATTTAATCGAAATGAAGCAGAAAAATCTTTTGATAAATTCGTTAGCTTACTAACATCATCAAGTCAATACGAAAGAGTAAAAGGAAAATTGGAAGAAATTGAAATCAATACTACAACTATTGAAACTATTGAATTGAAAGAAAAGGATGAAGTGGTAGGTATATTGAAGAACGAAGAAGATAAAGAAGATACATCCATCGAAGGATAATTATCCATGAATTCACTTCAAAAATCCAATTTGTCATCTTTTTATTTACAAACTACTTAGGATTTTAATTTTTTAGTTGCCGATTTGAAGATTACAGTAATGGAAATTGGTATAACTTTTCTTAATTTTTTTTGACAAATATTCCTTCTTAAGAAGAAACTTACTTTTTTATTTTAAGTTGCTACAACACTAAAATGTATAAGCACCCTCCTTTTCATTAATTTGAACATTAATTGGTAAATAATCCAAAAAGGAATCATTCTTAAATGGAAAAATTTGGACAACAAAAAATGATTTCGATGCGCCATGAAGGCAATCCTAACAGTTAACTTTTAGATTTATTAGTAGCCTTTTTAAAACCCGTCATTATTATATGGGACATTAATGATGTCAAACTGCTATTTTTGTCCGCATACTTTTATTAATGGCATTGCCATAATTTATCACTCATTAAACCCAGTTCTTAGATGAACAATACTTACACCTCTTTGGTGAATCAAACTTTCCATTTTCCGCAGGAAGGTTATAAATTAAATGACGATGGCTACTTGATGTTTAATGATGTGGACGTAAAGGCTTTAATTGATAAATACGGCACGCCATTGAAATTAACTTATCTGCCAAAAATTGGAATGCAGATAAACAAAGCAAAAACCATGTTTGCCAATGCCTTTAAGAAACACAAATACGAGGGTACGTACAATTATTGCTATTGCACCAAAAGTTCCCATTTTTCCTTTATTGTAGAGGAAACCCTCAAGCATCAAATTCACTTGGAAACTTCTTATGCTTACGATATTGAAATTATTAACCAGCTTTTTCTAAAGAAGAAGATAAATAAAGAAACTTTTATCATCTGTAATGGCTATAAGCAAAAAGCTTACACCAACCGAATTGCCCGTTTAATTAATTCTGGCTTCAAAAACGTTATTCCAATTTTAGACAATAAAGACGAATTGGAAGCATACAGAAAAACGGTGAAAGCCCCCTTTAAATTGGGCATCCGTGTTGCTGCCGAAGAAGAGCCTTCATTTCCATTTTATACTTCTAGATTAGGCATTCGCCAAAAAGATATCCTTGAATTTTATGTAGATGAAATTGAAGGTTTTGAAGATAAATTTCAACTGAAGATGTTGCATATCTTCTTAAACAAAGGCATCAAAGACGATATTTATTATTGGAGTGAATTAAATAAGGTAATCAACCTGTATTGCCAGCTTAAGAAAATTTGTCCAGAGTTAGATTCTATTAATATTGGTGGTGGCTTCCCCATTAAACATTCATTGGGCTTCGATTACGATTACCAGTTTATGATTAATGAAATTGTGGGCAACATCAAGCGTGCCTGCAAAAAAGCCAAAGTGGCTATGCCGCATATTTTTACCGAGTTTGGTAGTTTTACAGTTGGTGAAAGCATGGCTCATATTTACAGTGTTATTGGGCAAAAAGTACAAAATGATAGAGAGTGTTGGTACATGATTGACTCTTCTTTTATCACCACCCTACCCGATACTTGGGGCATTGGTGAAAAGTTTTTGATGCTTCCCGTAAATAAATGGGATAATGAATACCACAGGGTAGTATTGGGCGGCATCACTTGCGACAGCCACGATTACTACGATAGCGAAGAGCATATTAATGAGGTATTTCTTCCAAAACTTACCAACGATTACAAGGGCGAGGAAGAAAGTAATAAAGAACCATTGTACGTTGGTTTTTTTCACACCGGAGCATATCAGGATCAGATTAGTGGCTACGGGGGTATCAAACACTGCTTAATACCTTCACCCAAGCACGTGATTATTGAAATGAACAAAAATGGGGTGTTAGAAGATTGGGTATATGCTAAGGAGCAATCTGCACAGAGTATGTTGAAGATTTTAGGCTACATAAAGTAACCCATCGATAAAAAAATGACTACTGGAATGTTGCTTATCCAATAATAAGCACCCATTTCGAAAAGGTAAAATAGTTGCTTGCATAAAAAAGGAGCGAAACCGTCATTCGGTAATCGCTCCTTTTTTTATGGCTATTGCTGATTGCCCACTTAATTTCTACCAGAAAGCATCGGCACAAAGGAAAATTCATGGAATGTTTCTTCTTGCAAACTACCATCCGCACATTTGGTAAGACGTAACATCCGCTGATTGCTTCCTTCGTCCACAGGTATTACCATGTATCCACCTGTTTTCAATTGCTCAATCAATTTTGGTGGAATATAGGGAGCTGCTGCAGTGATGAGAATTTTATCGAAGGGGGCATAAGTAGGTAGGCCCATGAAGCCATCCCCATAAAAAAACTTTAGGTTTAAGTATTTATTCTTGAAAATATATTTTTTGGTCTTTTCAAAGAGTAATTTTTGTCGTTCGATGGTAAACACTTTGGCGCCTAATTCTGCCAAAACGGTTGCCTGATACATACTTCCTGTACCAATTTCCAGTATTTTATCATTGGGTTTTATGCTTAACAACTGGGTTTGAAAAGCAACGGTATATGGTTGTGAAATGGTTTGTCCTTCTCCAATAGGAAAAGCACGATCCTCATAAGCAATTTTATCAAAAGCACTATCCAGAAAAAAATGTCTTGGAATGTTAGCAATAGCCTTGAGTACTTTATCGTCTGAAATACCTTTTTCCCTCAACGTAGCCACCAATTGATTGCGCAGCCCTTTGTGTAAGAAAGTGTCGTCGTGTTGAATATTCATCGGCACAAACTTAAATTACCAATGGGGTAGAATGGAAATAGGGTGCAATAAATGTGGAGAAAAAAGTGGACA
Source organism: Chitinophagaceae bacterium (assembly GCA_027486835.1). GTDB lineage: Bacteria > Bacteroidota > Bacteroidia > Chitinophagales > Chitinophagaceae > Parasediminibacterium. The sequence goes on along the minus strand of JAIXOJ010000101.1, from coordinate 3,863 downwards.
CTAATTAAAATAAGAAGACCCCTGTGAAAACAGGGGCCGAACTTTGAGAAAATGTACTGTACTTAAATGCTGTGAACGAACTGATGCAAAAGTGCAGGCGCTGTGTTACCAGAAAATGACGGAAACATGAACAAATTGTTACCAAATTTTTACAGGATTCTACACTGAAATGCGAATCACCAATATTATTTTATTGTTAACGAGTGAGGTTTGTTTTTAAACGATAGCGGATACCTCTATTTTTGTTTCCTAAAATAATGTTAGCATAATGGGATTTAATAGTATTGGTAAAATTTTCATGCCTAAGAATAAAATATTCTACGAGCTATTTGAGCAAGTTGCTGATACCGTGGTAGATATGGGGGAAATGCTGAAAAAAGTAGTAGCTGAACCTGATAGGGATAAAAGAGCACCGCTCATAAAACAAGTGGAAGACTTAGAGCATAAAAATGATGACCACACCCATCGGTTATTTACAGAGCTTGGCAGGAATTTTATTACACCGTTTGACAGAGAGGACATCCATTATTTAGCTACCGCACTAGATGACATCTGCGATTTCATTTACAGTTCTGCCAAAAAAATTAATTTTTATAACATCAACCCCAACGATACTGGCATTCAAAAAATGGCAGATTTAATTGCACAAGGTTGTAATGAAATAAGAACTGCCGTTTATGGCTTGAGGGATATGAACAACCTTAGAAAAATGACGGAAGCCCTTGTAAAAGTGAACAGCATCGAAAACCAAGCAGATGATGTGTATGATATGAGCATCGAATATCTCTTTCAAACAGAAGACGATGTGAAAGAAGTGATTAAGAAAAGAGAAATTTACCAAGCAATGGAACTTGCCACCGACAAGTGTGAAGATGCAGCGAACGTAATTGAGAGTATCATTATTAAATATGCGTAGTACTGGAAGTTGCTTGACTCCTCACCCACTTCTTTGTACCATACTTAACTATTAATTGCTGAATCATAAAGCCCTAAATTCATGTTTGTTTTACTAGTTGTAATCATCGTACTTGCCTACATTTTCGATTACATAAATGGTTTTCACGATTCCGCCAACTCCATTGCCACTATAGTTTCCACCAAAGTACTAACCCCCTTTCAAGCTGTACTCTGGGCTGCGATTTTCAATTTTGGGGCGTTCTTTATTTCTAAGTATATATTCCACGAGTTTGGCATTGGCAATACGGTTGCTAAATGGGTAAACCCTGAATTTATTAACCTGCAAGTACTGCTTTCGGGAATTCTTGCGGCCATTGTTTGGAATTTAATTACTTGGTGGTTTGGTATTCCTTCGAGTTCTTCCCACACACTCATGGGCGGATTTATTGGAGCTGCCCTTTCTCATGCAGGCGGTTTTTCTCATGGTGCCATCAGTGTAATTAATTACGCGAAAGTGGTGCCCACTATGCTTTTTATTTTTCTTGCCCCACTCATTGGGATGGTTATAGCCTTCTTTATTACCATTCTTATCGTACACATTTGCAAGAGAAGCAATCCTTTTAAAGCAGAAAGTTGGTTTAAAAGACTCCAGTTGGTGTCTAGTGCTGCTTTTAGTCTTGGGCATGGTGGCAATGATGCACAAAAAGTAATGGGCATTATTGGTGCTGCAGTAATATTCTATGAGGGTCAACAAGGCCACAAGCTCAATTTTAACCAGTTTGTGGATCAATATCCTTGGGTGCCTTTTTGTAGTTTTCTTGCAATTGCCCTAGGCACTTTGTCTGGCGGGTGGAAAATTGTGAAGACCATGGGAACTAAAATAACCAAGGTTACCCCACTAGAAGGAGTTGCCGCCGAAACTGCAGGTGCAATCACCTTGTTTTTGACTGAACATTTTAAAATTCCCGTTTCTACCACCCATACCATTACTGGATCTATCATTGGCGTGGGTGCCACAAAAAGATTAAGTGCCGTAAGATGGGGCGTAACGGTAAACTTAATGTGGGCTTGGGTAGTTACCATCCCTGTATCTGCAATGATGGCCGCCCTGTTTTATTTTATAGTTAGCTTGTTCATTTAGCATTTTTTAATTCATTCGGTTACCCAACAAATCCCTTTTAGTAGAAAACTAGAAGGGATTTTTTTTGCTGACCATTGGAATGTGCTACAGATATGTTGACAACTTTTGAAAAAAAATAATTGAAGCAACTTATTGCATCTCAATTTAGTTGCCCCCTATTTTTACCACAAGATTTTTGTAACACTTAATACGCATCAAAACCTTATGGCATCATTTATTGTGAACGGTGGCAACCGTTTAAAGGGAATCATTGCACCGCAGGGAGCAAAAAACGAAGCATTGCAAATAATTAGTGCGGTTTTATTGAGCTCTGACCCCATTACCATAGAAAACATACCAGATATTATCGACGTGAATTTGCTCATTGAGCTGTTGGGTGATATGGGGGTTAAAATAAACAGGATTGACCGAAACACCTGCGAATTCATTGCCGACAATGTGGACACGGATTATTTTACCACAGAGGCGTTTAGGAAAAAAGGGGGGAAACTTCGTGGCTCCGTAATGCTGGCTGGGCCTTTGTTAGCCCGTTTTAAGAAGGCATACATCCCCAAACCGGGTGGTGATAAAATTGGTAGAAGACGCTTAGACACCCATATTCTTGGTTTTGAAAAACTAGGTGCAACTTTTTCATACAACGACGATTTGCATTTTTTCAAACTAGAAGCACCCCAATTGCATGGGGCTTACATGCTGCTAGATGAACCTTCTGTAACCGGAACAGCAAACATTGTGATGGCAGCAGTATTGGCAGAAGGCATCACCACCATTTATAATGCTGCTTGCGAGCCTTATTTACAGCAATTATGCAGAATGTTGAACAGAATGGGGGCAAAGATTACTGGTGTGGGAAGTAATTTATTGGTGATTGAAGGTGTTGAAAAATTACACGGCACAAACCACAAGATGTTACCCGACATGATTGAGGTGGGGAGTTTTATTGGCCTTGCCGCGATGACCCAAAGCGAAATCACCATTCAAGGCGCGGGGGTGGAACATTTGGGAATGATACCAGATAAGTTCGCCCAAATGGGTATTCAATTTCAAATAAACGGCGATGATATTTTTATTCCAGAACAAGAAACATACGAAGTAGCCACTTTCTTGGATGGGGGAATTCTATCCATATATGATCATCCATGGCCCGGCTTTACGCCTGATTTAATCAGTATCATGCTGGTGGTGGCCACTCAGGCAAAGGGTAGCGTATTGATTCACCAAAAAATGTTTGAAAGCCGTTTGTTTTTTGTAGATAAACTCATTGACATGGGGGCTCAAATCATTCTTTGCGATCCGCATCGTGCCACAGTAATCGGACTAGGGCGCAGTCATCCACTAAGAGGCATAACCATGAGTAGCCCCGATATTCGTGCTGGGCAAGCTTTATTGATTGCTGCCCTTAGCGCAGAAGGAAAAAGTACTATCCAAAATATTGAGCAAATAGACAGGGGTTACCAGCATATAGACACCCGCTTACGAAGCTTGGGTGCAGATATTGTGCGCAGCGAATAACGATACTTTCTTTTATCGCTTTTTATGAATTACTGTTGTTGACCAATGAATGGAAGTTGCCACCATTTTTCTTTCTATTTTTTAATGAGGAAATCAACTCAACAACTATTGGTAAACATAAAGTAGTGGAGATAGCTTAATTGGTAAACTATAAAGGGTCAAGTGTTCAGTATATCTGAACACTTGACCCTTTTACGCTTTTAATACGGTTCTTTTTTTCAGATTTGGAGGGAATGTAAATTAAACTGTGTCAGGTCCTTACGCCCCCCCATCCCCTCTTTTAGGGGCATGCCCCTAAAAGAGGGGATGGGGG
>JAIXOJ010000191.1 GCA_027486835.1 Chitinophagaceae bacterium | reverse complement strand
TCTCATACCCTCAACTATGATTTCTCATACCCTCAACTATGATTTCTCATACCCTCAACTATGATTTCACATACACCCAACTATGATTTCACATACACCCAACTATGATTTCACATACCCTCAACTATGGTTTCTCATACCCTCAAATCTATTTCACACAATCCCCATTTTACCCATTCCAAGCATTAATCTTTCAAAAAATGTTGATGTTGTTTTCCCTCAGCACTTTCTATTTCTAGTATATAGCTACCTGCTGCTAACTTGGCTACAGGTAATAATACAGAGTGAGTACCTAAAGACATCTTTTTTTGCTGTGTTGCAACTATTTTGCCTTTTGTATCTATTATTCGCAACTGTACTTCCCCCGCTTTTAATATCGTTACTTGTGCATTTAGGGTAGCGTGTACTGGGTTTGGGTAAATATTAATGGCTGTGTTTTCTACTTTCCCACCAAATGCTACCGCTACCACTCTGCTATACATTTTACTTCCGTCTTTACCTACTGCCTCTATGCGATAGTACATTGTTGTTGGCAAAGTATTTTCATTGGCTAAATCATCATCATACTTATAGTTTCCACCTCCTCTGGCGGCTACGATGCCTACTATGCTAAAATTGCTTCCATCATTACTACGTTGTATTTTGTAATTGGTAAGGTTAACTTCGGTGGTGCTTATCCAGTTTACTGCTACTTTTTTGTTTGATTGTAATTGTGCTGAAACTTCCACTATTTGTACGGGCAAGGTGGTAGCTTGAAAGTTTATTTGAAACCTATTCTCTCCTTGAGAGGCGGTGTCAGCCGTAATATCAAAGGTATAACTATCACCAACTTGGCTTAATGTAGTTACTTTATTTAAAAACTTATCTTTTAATACCACTTGGGTATTGGGCAAATCTGTTAGCTCACTCAATTGAATGCTGTAACTATTAGTTAATGCAGTCTGAATACCCAATGGAATAATGCTATTAAGATGTTTTCTATAATCAATAGCTAGCGATTTTTTATCACTTGCAATACTGTAGAAATTAAACAAGCTATTGCCTAGCTTGGCTGCATCATATTTATCTGTACTTGCATCGGTAGAACTACTGTCGAATCCAAATTTAAGCCCATCAATATCTCCATTTACATTAGCTACTGTTAAACGGATAGTAGGGTTCACACCAGTTCCAAAAACAGCATAAGTAGGGCTAAAGCCTACTGCTTTATTGTTTTCATTAAAGGTTATAGATTTATTACTTCTAGTATTTAGCACGTAGAAAGCACCAAAGGATGGTACAATAATATCTGTGCTACCATTATTGGTGTATTGGTCAAAGCCACCTGCTAATTTGTATTCATCAGCAAGAGACAAGTTTTTAATTGGGTTGTACACGTACACAGTGCCAAAAGTACCTATACCTCCTACATTCTTTAAGTTAACTGGGCATGGATACGGATTACCAATTAAGTTATAATTATCTTTACCTGTACCCCCATAACCTAAATTGTAAACAAATGCCCCTTGATTAATAGCACCTGTACCATCTATTATTACTGGATTATGAACACCACTGTAGTTAATGACGCCTGGCCCATTCATACCTTCATTGCCTGCACCACGTACAAAAACATATAACCCTCTACCAACAGTCCATACATTGGCAGTAGCATCGTACAACTTAGTAAGCACTGCCTTGCTACCAGCAGTTTGTGTAGGATCATACAAGAAGGCTGTTGGAACACTTGCGCTGGAAGCATACATCCCATTGCCTAGAGTAGTTAAACCTGTTATTGCAAAATTGTCGGTCAGCATACCTAAGTTTTGCGCAGTGCTAAAAGGATGACCAAATGTTCTATAACCACGTTGAGGCCTGCTGTAGCGTTGAACCGTTACATTACCAGTAATATAGTTATTGGGGAATGTTGTATTAGCACTTGCATTACCTATAGCACCCCCTCCAGTAACAGTTGTGGATACTAAGATTAGATTATTACCAGTTGCTAACTGACCAGCAGTGGGTGTAACCACACCACTTATTTTTAGTGTGTTTCCTATTGTTACAGCTGCTCCACTAGTAAAGCTGTTATTGATAGTTAAATTGTTTAGCGCATTATAGATGGTATCAAAAAACAAAGTGCCTACTACACCACTACCACCTATGGAGATATTGGATAAGATGGAGGTTTTTAAGCAATTATTTACGCTCATCCCACTTACTGTTCCATTTAAGGTGAGGGTATTATTTCCTACTAGTAAATCGGTGCCACTGTTTAAAACAAGTGCGCCATTTATAGTTTGGCTCGCATTTAATGCCAATACATTATTACCATTACTAAGCGTTAAATTATTAACCGTATTAGGCAATGCCGCACCTAAGATTTGGGAATTAATACCATTAAACGTATAGTTAGCACCTGTGCTATAAACAGAAACACCTGTTGTTTTATTAAAACCATTAATGCCGCCTACATTACCCACAATTAAGGTGGCACCACTTTGTATATTAATACTTCCTGTACCTGAAAATACCGTATTGGTAGCATCAAGTGTAACACCACTTGCAACAGTAAGCGTTCCACTGAGGGTTACGGCATTTGCCAACGTTTTTACACCACTACCAGTTAGCGTAACATTAGCATAACTAGCTGTAGAATTAAGGGTTTGATTGCCTACAAAATTGTAAACTATCGTACTTCCTGCTGCTAATACACCTAATGTTGGTAAAGTGCTATTGGAAATAACCAAAGTACCTGCACTACCTACATCAACAGTACCCGTAAGGTTTACACCTGCTATTGTTAGTTTGGCAGTATCACCTATACTCACAATAATTTTTGAATTATTGCCTAAAACCAAATTGCTACTTAATGATGCATTTCTTTCATTATCTACTACTAAGTTTATATTGGGAGCTGTTAAAGAGCTCAAGGCAGTACCACTTCCATTGGTAGAAGCATTCCAATTAGATGCGGAACTAGCTACATCACTTTGTAAGTAATAGTTGGGTGGTGGAATTTGATTTATTATTATCCTTCCATTGCCCCCATTACCACCTTTTTTAGTAACATTCGGGTTTAAATATGGTGAGCTGCTATTTCTTACAGCAGCCCCTGAACCACCACCTCCTGGACTTAATCCCAAATTACCGTCAAAAGTACCATTGCTTCCAGTAGCTCCATTACCACCACTTGTACCTGCAATGCCTGCTGATTGTACACCACCATTGCCGCCATTGCCATTTGTACCAGCACTTCCACCACCACCACCAGTACCACCACTAGTTGCACTACCCCCGTTGCCACCATAATAAGTAGAATCACCTTTGTTACCAGTTGTAGAAGCGAAACCACCAGTGCCATTAAATGCACTATTGGTTATAGATGAATTAAGCCCGCCAGCCCCACCTACTGCTAAAACTATTGTATCATTATTTAAAATGGCAAATGATCTACCACCAGCCATAGCACTAGATCCGTTGGAAAAACCTGACGTAGCACCAACACCACCTGCACCAACAGTAAAATAGACTATTTGCCCAGGTGTTAGACTCTTAAAAACTTTTGCATAACTACCACCTGCACCGCCACCACCTTTGGCTTGAGTAACGGAAGTAACATTACCACTAGCTGCCGAACCGCCAGCACCACCGCCACCCCAAATTTGAAATGTAGCACCAATAACCCCAGATGGAACTACCCAAGAATTAACCCCTACTGAATCTATAACAATGGGGTCAGTTATATTAAGTACATAATTGGCAGTAACTACCATATTTTTTCTTAGGATAATATTGAGCGGATTGGATGCTCCAGATGTATCGCCACTCCATCCAGTGAACGTGTATCCTATTTTCGGTATCGCCGTTAAAATAATTGTAGTTAATTCTTTATAGGTTGATTGAACAAGGCTTCTTGAAATACTCCCTTTAGTAGAATCTACATTTGTAGTTAATGTAAAATCTTGAGAATCATCAAAGAAAATATCACTAACAAATTGATTTATGATAAAATCATTTTTACTTAATTTTCTACCTCCAATAGTTACGTTATTAAAGTAAACACCACCATACCAGGGCGCAAAAACATTACCAGTAATTACTTGCATTGTACCTGCAATTGGTGCAGCAATGGAAACATTTTGAAAAGTAATACCTGAAAAACTGGAACCACGTACATAAGAAGTGACTACTTTATTTTTCACGGTACTATCAATTGAATTTAAGCGAAAAACAGGCATGTTAGCTCGCGGGTCAGATATCTTAAAGTTTCTAACTGTTACATCTACAAATCGCTGAAATGAATCTCCTGATGCACGTTGAACAAAAACACCGCCATCGTTTACAAGTGTATTTCTATTATAGATTACATCACAATCTTCCACTACAATTGGAAATAAGACTCCTTTATCAGGCATACCTGCCAAATGAAAGGCAGCGGCATTCGTATCTTTCCAAAATATACACCTTCTTCTATTACCTTTAATGTATGACGCGTCATCTGCTGTTCGCAAAAAACAATCTTCTATTAAATGAGAATTGCCTATTCCATCACCATTTCCTCGCCATGATACAATCTTCACCCATCGTGAAAAAGTTAATGCTACATTGGTTACCCCAGCATCTAAATAGAGTGAATGAAAAGCAGGATCAATTATACATATACCATACACTTCAACATTATTTGAATTCGAAATTGAAATGGTCTTGTATTGTTCTTCAATTGAACCCAAAACCCAATTGGGATGTGTAATTCTTGCGCTAGAAATAGTACCATATCCATATATCCTAATATTATTGCCACTTGGTCCTGCAATACCCGAAGAATCTAGATTGTTGAAAGTACCATACACTATTGCATCACCAGGTAAATAGTATTTTTTGTCAGAATACACTTTAAAGTTTACTCCTATATCATGAACCCCTGGTAAAAAATACATCGTATCATAATTAGCAGCAATATTGCTAGGCATAACTCCAGGTGTTACATATAGTACCCTAGAACCAGTAAGTGTAGGTTTTTTCAGAATAGGATTTGCAAAAAGAGAAAATGTATGCACAGAATCTGTTACATTATCGCTAGTAATCGCTTTGTTGAAACTATCCATTTGACCATTAATATCTATAACTATTTGCCCTGGCTTGTTGATGGTAAAATACACTTTACCAGCTACAACAGAAGCTGGAATTGAAACATTTTCTACTGGTCGTGCCTGCGCAGAAGTAAAAGACGCAGCTACATTTCTAATGGTAAATCCAGATTTGCAAGTAATTTCAACATCAACAGTTTGATTATTACTCATTTCTATATTTCCATAAGTATGACTCCACCCTGCTGTGTAATTTTGGTAACCCTGAACATTACCGGGAGTATTAAGCCCCCATTTATCTAAAATATCTGGTAAGGAAGAAGCCTTGTTTTCGGTAATGTGTGCAAAGCAGCTAACCCATTGATTGTTTGTAGCAGCCGAACGAACTTTTATACTGTATTTACTTGAAGTTGATAGCCCTGGTACATCTGCATAACTAACAAGTGTATCAGAACCAATAAAATACTGTGTATTCGATTGTGCATTAAGTTTTGTACCTAAGTAGAAAATATGGAGTAAAATAAAAGTGAGCGCAAATACATTTCTTAAAATAAGTATGCGCTTATTTTTTGTAGAAAATTTAGCAAGCTTCATAAAAATGCTTTGTATTAAAAATGACAGTAGATAATTAGTCGGCCCGCCTTAAATAAATTAATATTACATGTTGATGGTTTTGTATATTATTAAACCAGTAAATGCATAATTTTTTTTGGAATCGCTTTTATTCGTACAGCTCTCATTTCATAATAAGTTTATTGAATAAGGATTCTACAAATTAAGACTCAACAAAATTTACTTTAGGATAAGAATTTAATATTTAGCGCCGTCAATCACAATATCCTTTACATATTCATTGATTCTAAAATCAGTAATAGCCAGCTTTTTCCCTGCAATGGTTACATTTTCAAATACTATTCCTCCGTACCAAGGAGCTTTAACATTACCAGTTAATACTTGCGTAAGGCCCCCAATAACGGGTGGGTACTTTACTGTAATATTTTGAAACGTAATGCCTTTATAGCTAGACCCATAATTTGTAGTACCTCCATTTTTAGTACTATCCATAGAAAAAAAGTTAAAAACAGGCATATTAGACTTTGGATCAGTAATCCTAATATTCCTAATTAAAACATTTACACTTCTCTGAACAGCAGGTACGCCCGCAGCACGTTGAACAAAAATGCCTGCTTTATAATTGTTAGGTGTAGTTCTGCTATAGATAACATCACAATCTTCAATTACTATTGGGAAAAAACTTTTTGGATCGGGTATACCAGACATATGAAAAACAGCAGCATTCGATTCTTTCCAAAAAACACAACGTCTTCTGCTACCTTTCATATACGAACAATCGTCTGCGGTTCGCAAAAAGCAATCTTCTACTAAATGTGTACTACCAATGCCATCGCCATTTGCCCGCCATGAAATTACTTTAACCCAACGAGCAAAAGTTACTTCTTTGGCTTTATCTGGTCTGCCTCCCCAAGCAACTAAATTTACAGAGTGAAATGCAGGATCTACAACGCATATACCGTTGATTTCAACATTCATACCATTACTTATGGCTATACTTTTATAATCAGCCTCAATTTCACTCTGAACTGTACCTTGAACATAGCCAGGATGTTGGATTTTTGCCCCAGAAATAGTACCGCTACCAAATATTGAAATATTTTCACCTGGTTGTAAACCATTATTTGCAGTTAATCCAATATTATTAAAAGTGCCATACACAATGGCATCGCCTGGTATATAGTACTTTTTGCCAGCATACACCTTAAAGCTTTTGCCAATTTCATGAACACCTGGTTTAAACATCATGACATCATACGAATCAGGATTGTTATTGGGCATAACGCCTGGTTCTACATACTGTATTTTAGTACCTTTTTCTTGAGATTTATTCATTAAAGGATTAGCAAATAGACTGATAGTATGTGTAATGTAATCTTGATTTGCAGATTTGTCATCGGTTGCTTTATTAAAATCATCCATTTGACCATTAATATCAATTACAACCTGAGCAGGATTATTAATTGTAAAATAAGCTTTGCCTCCCACTACACTTACTGCACTCGCTTTTTGTGTAGGATGGGCTGCAGCTTTACTAATATTAATGATATTACTTGAAATCTCAACTTCTACAGGCTGATTATTAGTCATCTCTATATTACCATAAGTTTGGCTCCAACCGCTGGTAAACTTTTGGTAATTCTGTACATTCTTAGGATTCATTGTTCCTGAAGACTGTTTAATTTGAGGCAATTCAAACGCTCTATTATAAGTGTAGTTTGCAAAACAGTTAACCCATTCATTTTTCGTTGCTGCTGAACGAACCCTAATACTATACTTATTTGAAGGTTGAAGCCCAGGTACATCAGAATAAACAACAAGTACATCGTTACCCTTAGTAAACTGTCGACTTGATTGTGCATTTAAGTGAGACACCTTTATAAAAATACAAAATACTAAAACTATATGTAGTAATACCTTTGCCTTGTTGATTCTCATGTATAAGGTTTTATTTTATTCAATAACATTCTTGCAGAAAAGAGAATTAAGATAGAAATGCGTATTGTACTTGATGGAAAGTATAAGAAAAATATGGTTTTCTTATTTTCTTTGAATAGTAACTTCAATCCCATTAAATATGTCATCAACTTTATCCGTATTAACCAAAACAAAATCAGAACCCAATTTTCCGCTATGGTCTAATAACATATCAGTAACATCTACAGTTACATTCTTCCATTGATTATCCCCTTTACCTTTTACTTCAATTGCAGATTTTACATCTTTCCCTTTGTTATATTTTAGTGCCCATGTAGAGCCTGCATTTTTATCTAACCAAGTAATGGTGAATTTTAAACTTTTGGGTTTTGAATTGGCAAACATTTCATCATCGAACTTAAAAAACATCGTGTTTTTTTCTGTAGCATTCTCAAAAGAACGGGCAAAACGATCGTATTTTGATGATTTTTCATTAATTGTTCCTCTAACTCTGAAAAGACCTATCGAAGTTTCATTTGGAGAAATTTGCGTTAAAAATCGTTCATAGTTACCGTCTTCAATATCCCAACCAGCATCATTATATCCTTTTTGTCGCTCACGTTCATTTACCTGATTTAAATCAGCTGATTCTACATCGTCCATTTTAGCACCTCTAACTTCGTATGCTTTACAAATCTTTAAATATCTATCAAGATTGGATTGTTTAGCTACACCAAATTCGCTTTCTGGAAATTTTTTGGTGTCGGAAGCGTCTAACCCTTCATGAAAAATTGAAACCGCAGTAGTTGCGGTTGCAGGATATACTTGTTGATAATATTTGTTAGTCATCCTAAAAATATCACTTATTTCTTTGTGCTCATATCCATATTCTATAGCCCCTTTTTGCATGTTGGTAGAGGAAATCCCTGTGTTCATTCCACTCAAAGCAGCCCAATAAAAACCCACTTCTTTGTTAATATCAAATATGGGTTTATTCCAAGACGCATCCATCTCAGAAGCTGAGAATAATTTCATTCCTTTAGGATTTACCAAAAAAGGCATCCATTGTTTTTTAAATGTTTTTTCATCAGATAAATGATGCCCTCTATTATAGGCACCTCCTTTAATTCCAAAACCAATTGTAGGATCAATAGTATTCATAACCCAAGCATGGGCTTCTGGCTGTTTTTCGACATCTACACCATTAAAAATTAACACAATCTGATTGTCTTTAACATCATTAAAGCATTTTTTAAATTGTGTAAATGCTTGCAAACGAAAATCTTCCCATTGTTTTTTTGTAATGTTATGTTCTTCATCCTTAGGAACACCCTTATAAGGTGCTTCATCGCCTGTAGAGCCAGTTTTAACCTGTACAAATGCAATGCAATCAAATTTATTTTTAGGTTGGTTTCTTAAAAAAATAGAAAAGTGATTAATCAATTCAAAATAATATTTTTTGTATGAATCACTTAAATAAAAAGGATAATTCGCAAATTTCTTATCATGCTTTTCAGGCTTTTTGCTTGTCACTTTTACTAAGGGTACACCATTATCATAAATCCATAGTGGAGAATTAGGTCCCACATCAATACTCATTTTTACTATTTTGTGATATTTCGCTGCTTTATCTAAAACCTCTTGAAAAATAGAAAAATCAAATTTATCTGGTCCATTAGATTGGACTTCAGACCATCTTGCACCTACTTCTATTCCCATCACAAAATCAGCTTTTGGATCTGAATAATCTTCAATACCACCCCCACGATCCCAAGTACCATAAGCACTAATTGGCACTGCTATTTTTTGTGCAGTTAGTACATTATTAAAAATAAAAATGGCTATCAAAACAAAACTATAACTACTATTTTGCTTCATTGTAATATATTATTCTGAATAATTAATAAACTGAAAATCTTATTTCCTTGTAACGTTCACTTCAATACCATTAAAGATATCATCAACATTGTCAGTATTAACCAACATAAAATCTGAACCCAATTTCCCACTTTGGTCTAATAGCATATCAACAACCTCTATAGTAACATTTTTCCATTTATTATCACCTTTACCTTTCACTTCAATTGCTGTTTTTACATCTTTCCCTTTATTGTATTTTAATGCCCATGTAGAACTGGCATTTTTATCTAACCAAGTGATGATAAATTTTAAACCTTTGGGTTTTGAACTAGCAAACATTTCATCATCAAACTTAAAATACATAGTATTTTTTCCTGTAGCACTCTCAAAAGAACGAGCAAAACGGTCGTATTTTGATGATTTCTCATCAATTGTTCCTCTAATTCTAAAAAGACCTATAGATGTTTCGTCTGCCTTAATTTGAGTTAGAAACCGTTCATAATTTCCTTCCGCAATATCCCACCCAACATCGTTATATCCAGTTTGAGATTCACGTTGAGCAACCTGCCCTTCTGAAAGGGCTTTTATATCATCAATTTTTGCACCTCTACTTTCATAAGCTTTGCAAATTTTTAAGTATCTATCTTTATTTCCTTTACTAGCTTTTCCAAATACACTTTCTGGAAATTTCATAGTGTCAGCAGAATTAAGTCCTTCGTGAAATACAGAAACGGCTACCGTTGCGGTTGCGGGATATACCTGTTGAGCATATCTATTGTACATTTTGAAAATATCGATAATTTCTTTGTGTTCAAGAGCATATTTTGTAGATCCTTTATTCATATTAGTTGAAGATAACCCTGTATTTATTGCCCCTAGTGCAGCCCAATAAAAGCCAAGTTCTGTGTTAATACTAAAGATTGGCTTATGCCACGATTCATCCATTTCTGAAGCGGAAAACAGTTTCATCCCTTTTGGGTTTATTAAATAGGGCGTCCATTGTTTTTTAAATGATTGCTCACCAGTTAAATGATGCCCTCTATTATAAGCACCTCCTTTGATACCAAAACCAATTTTAGTGTCTATTTGCGTCATCACCCAATTATTGGCCTCAGGTTGCTTTATAGGATCTACATTGTTAAACGTTAGTACAATCTTACGATCCGGTACATCATTGAAATATTTTTTAAATTGAGCAAACGATTCTAAACGAAAAGCCTCCCAAGGTTCTTTTGGAATAATATATTTTTCATTTATTGGATCACCTTTATATGAATCCTCGTCACCTGTAGAACCTGTTTTAACTTGAACAAAAGCAATACAATCAAATTTATTTTGTGGCTGATTTCTTAAAAAAAGGGAGAATTGCTTAATCATTTCAAAATAATACTTTTTGTAAGCCTCACTTAAGTAATATGGATTTGAATTGGCATATTTCTCGTTTTTAGGTTTGTTGCTTTTTACAATAACTAAGGGAACACCATTATCGTAAAGCCATAATGGTGCATCGCCTCCTACATTAATGCTCATTTTTACGATTTTATGGTACTTGGCTGCCTTATTTAAAGTCTCCTGAAAAACTGAAAAGTCAAACGTTTCAGGCCCTTTCGCTTGAACATCAGCCCACCTAGCCGAAACTTCTATACCCAACACAAAATCAGCCTTCGGATCTGAATAATCATCAATAGCTCCTCCCCTATCCCAAACACCATAACTAGTAACTGGAATGGATTGACCAATAGATTGTATTACACAAAAAAGGATTCCAAAAATTAATAGTATAGGATTTGATACTTTTTTTATTTTATTCACTTCATTCTAGATTTATAATTAACACAAAAAATATTGACGGGAAAATTGATTTATAAAATGATTAAATCAAAGTGACATTTATGAAGTACTTTAAATTTTACTAAATCTTTTAATAGAATACTGATTGTCATTACTAAAGATTTTTAATAAATAAACACCCTTTGAAAGAGACTTTATATCAAGCGTTCTTTGGAAACCCATGAATAACTTTAAGATTTGTCCTGCTGGATTTAAAATCTCTATTTTCTCAATTGGTTTACCAGATTCTATACGAATAATATTACTTGCAGGATTGGGTGACAATCTAAAATCAAACTTTTGATAAATTGTTGAAATAACTTTAGAGAAATAGTATTTACCATCCTTATCCATCTCTTTAACTCGGTAATAATTAACTCCATTATAAGGCTGACCGTCATAAATTGAATAAAACTGCGAAGTTGTGGTAAAACCCTGAGCTTTTAATGTTGCCATTTTTACAAAATCTTGTCCGTTGGTGCTACGTTCTACATCAAAACGGTCACAATTGAATTCAGAAACAGTTATCCAATCTACCTTAATGCCATTTTGAACACAATAAGCATTCAAAGGCTCAACAAACTTTACTGAAAGGGGATTTGATTTGCTTTTTGAGAATAACCAATTCAATGTATTAGGTTCAGGATCTGAATTGGTACCTGCAAATTCAGTTTTATATGTATAGTTTTTTACTGTTACTATACCTGTAATAGAATCGGTGTTATATTTGGTAAAACCTCCAGAAAGTCCATAAACACCAACTATAAAATCTTCGGTACTATGCCCCACATTTATAAATGTAGTAAACTTCATTCTGGCATTTTTCAATTTCATATAATCAAATAAATCAACATCAGCTGAATACAGACTAGTGACATCTTTATTGCCATGTAATGTCCATAAATTAAAGTTTACAAGTTTATCTCTATTTGCAACAGAAATTTTATTACCCTCGGCTGAAGCTACAATGGCTGCTGCGAAATAATTTGGATCGTAACTTATAAAATTATTAGAGCCAAAACCTCCCGCAGATTGTCCCAAAACATAAATCTTATCAATATTAACATTTGACAGGGATGCAATAATTTGTTTTACCCCTTCAAGATGTTTTTTGCTCCACATATCACCTTTGTCTGCTTGCAATGCAATGATATATGTTGGATGGGCTAATCGTATTGAATCATCAGCAAATTGCCCATTAATTGCACGAAGGCTGTTTATATTATAATCTTTGGCTCCTGGAGTACTAAATCCAGAAGCACCATGCAAAGTAATAACTACAGGATACTGTTTAGAACTATCAAAATTAATAGGACGTAATAACCGATAAGCTAAAGATTGATTAGTACTATTATATACAAAGCTATAAACAAAAGGCTCATATTTATTAACCACCCATTGAGGCTGATTCCATTGGGCGAAAATCTGCATAGAAAAGAAAGTCATGGATATTACCGACTTCAATCTACCAATCTTTAAATTTTCCATTTCAACTTTTATGAGGTTAGTCTAAAATTGTATAAATCCTTTTTCTTTAGCCAGAGTTTATTTTAAAAAAATATTGCCTTTTTAAAATATATATATATACCATTTATTTGATTATTCATATTGGAGCATATTTATAATTTACTAAACTTCTTTATCACAAATTGATTGTCTTTGATGTATGATTTTACATAATAAACACCATTAGAAAGTGATTGTAAATCAAGTGTTCTTTTGGATCCCAAGAATGTCTTCATTATTTGTCCTACAGCATTTAAAATCTCTATTTTTTCAATTGACATACCTGACTCTATGTGAATTTGGTTACTTACAGGATTTGGTAAAATTTTAAAATCAACCTTTTGATAATTTGCTGATACAATTTTTGAGTAAATGAATTTACCATCATAATCTATCTCTTTGATACGGTAAAAATTTGTGCCTACAATTGGTTTTTCGTCATAATTAAAATAAAAATTAGAGGTTGATGATTGACCTTTTCCTTTTACGGTTGATATTCTAGAAAAATCATGGGCATTGTAACTACGTTCTACTTCAAAGCGGTCACAATTAATTTCAGAAGCAGTAGCCCAATCTACATTAATGCCATTTCTCAAACAATAGGCGTTAAATGGCTCAACAAACTTTACCGAAAGAGGAAGACTCTTTCTTTTTATAGAAACCTCAATACCATTAAAAATATCATTTATAGTATCTGTATTTACCAAGGTAAAATCAGATTTGAGAATACCACTACTGTCAACAATTGCATCTGTAATACTAAAATTGACTGTTTTCCAAGTATTACCACCAACACCGGTTACCTGAATTGCGTCTTTTATACCTTGTGGTGATTTGTACTTAAATGACCATTTTGAGTCTACAGTTTTGTCTAGCCAAATGATTTTGAATGATAAAGTATCTGGAATTGTGTTGGTGAAAACTTCAGAATCAAATTTAAAATACATGGCATTTTTACCAGTAGCATTTTCAAATGATCGAGCAAATCGGTCGTATTTTGATGAAAAAGTATCTATTTTTCCACGTACCCTAAATAATCCTATAGATGTTGAATCTGGCTTAATTTGAGTAAAAAAGCGCTCTATATTTCCTTCAGCAATCTCCCAACCAGCATCATTAAACCCTGTTTGATTGGCTCTTTGAAATACTTGACCTTGAATAACCGAAACAGTATCATCCATTTTTGCTCCTCTATTCTTATAGATAGGGTCGTTACATATTTTCAAATAACGACTTACATTATCCATAGTGCTTTTACCATACTTGCTTACAGTAAATCTATTTTTATCAGCAGAATTTAAACCATCGTGAAATATACAAAAGGCAGTAGTAGCAGTTGAAGGATAAACTTGTTGTGCGTACTTTGTAAACATTCTAAAAGTTTCCCTAGGGCTAGCATTAGTAGTTACATAAGTCATTGCATCAGCACTCAAATTATAGGTAGAAAGACCTACATTAAGCCCTGCAAGCGCTGCCCAATAAAAACCAAGATCAGGATTAATATTAAAATATCCATTCTTCCAAGTTTGATCCATTTCGGAAGCAGAGAAAAGTCTTAAGCCTTTGGGATTCACCAAATATTTATATAGAGATTCTTTGTAGGACTGCTCGGCAGATAAATGATGCCCCCTATTGAATGCACCTCCCTTAATCCCGAAACCAATAGTAGAATCAATATTAGTAGTTACCCAATTCCATGCATACACTTCATTTGGATCTGATGGGTCAACATCATTAAAAGTCAAAACAATTGGTCTGTTAGGTACATCATTGAAGTATGTTTTGTATTTCTGAAAAACCTTCAAACGAAATGCAAACCAAGCACTGTCTGGTATATCATATTTCAGAGAATCAACTTTTCCCTTATATGGAATTTCATCTCCAGTACAACCAGTTTTTACTTGAACGAAAGCAATTAATTTGAATTTCTTTAGTGGTTGATTTCTTAGAAAATTGGAAAACTGATTTATAAGAATCCATAAATAATCTTGATACGTTTGACTAAGATATTCTGGATAAAAAGGCCATCCAGTTTTA
This sequence comes from Chitinophagaceae bacterium, assembly GCA_027486835.1. Classification (GTDB taxonomy): domain Bacteria; phylum Bacteroidota; class Bacteroidia; order Chitinophagales; family Chitinophagaceae; genus Parasediminibacterium. The sequence continues at coordinate 89,813 of JAIXOJ010000191.1, read as the reverse complement.
GCATTTCCACCATTTGTAGTTACTTTTTGAACTTGTGGATATGGATTATTATTTGGGTTTTTATCATTATCATACATCCAAAGTGGTGCATCAGGACCTACGTCTATACTTAAACGAATTGGTTTATTATTAGCCGCGGCTTTATCTATTTCTGTCTGAAAAGAAGAAAAATTAAAAGTGCCTTTAACAAGTTCAATATTTTCCCATTTATCGGAAGCCTCAATGCCCTTAACAAAATCAACATTTGGATCTGTAAAATTATTAATCTTACCTCCTCTATCCCAAGCACCATAACTTGATATGGGAAGGGATTGGGCATAAGATTGCATAAAGATTAAAATAACTACAAATACTAATAGGCTACAATTAAATACTTTTACAATTGTATTACTCATACTTATTCTTTAAATATTGAAATTCAACTTTAACTACTTGTCATAATAACATCATAGATTTAGGTACCTTCTACCAACCTGGATTTTGTGGAAGTAATCCAGCATTCATTGTTAAATCACTATTTGGTATTGGAAAATATTTATACTTAGAGTCAGCCAAATCTAATCTGTATTTCTGACGGATATTTAAACGTTGGTAATCAAACCATACCTGCATTTCAAAACAAAGTTCTCTGCGCCTTTCTGCAATTATTAAATCCATTAAGTTACCAGCTGGAATCACTCTTCCTAAACCAGCTCTTTCTCTTACGTCAGCTACTCTCTCCCGAGCATTTGTTACATCACCAAGCGCATTCAGCGATTCTGCATACATTAATAAAACATCTGAATATCTTATAACTGGAATATCATCACCAAAGCGACCTTTATCTGCCTCACTAGTTTTATACACATATGTTGTAGGCTGCATTGGAACGTTATTTGGCGATAACTGATAATCACTCCAATATTTTTTAAAAGTTAAAAACTTTATACCACCAGGATAAACTACACTTACATTGCTCTTATTTATATACTCAAGAAAAAATGTGGCTGCCCTTCGTGAATCTGTAACAATAAATTCATTTAAAAATGCAGGTATAGACCGTAATGATGCAACTTCACTGCTTAAAATACCAGCTCCTTTACTTCCCGTGTTTGTAGCAAGAGAATTACCTAACTTCAAATCCGAAGCTTCCATAAACTTAATAGAGAAGATATCCTCTTTTCCATTTTCGTTGGCTTCAGTAAAAACATCAAAATATTTGGCTGTTAATCCATATCCATGGTTACCATTAACAACAGAATCACACATATCCTTTGCTTTTGTGTACATATCCGTTTTATCAAAAGTATTATTATACAAATTAGCATTTGAAGCGATTGAAGATGCTAGGGTAAGATATACTTTGGCTAATAAAGCTTGAGCTGCTCCTTTAGTTGCTCTTCCGGGTTGATATCCTTGATAATCAATCAGAGGATTTCCATTATTAGAACTACCATAATTAGCATACGACTTCCATTTTGGTAAATCAGCAGAAGCTGATACTAAATCTTGAATTATTTGATTGTAAACAACATTTTCAGGAACTTTTGCAGGAAATGCATCATCGAGAGATACAACACCATAATTCAATGGAACCGAACCCCACATTCTTACCAAATTGAAATAGCATAGTGCTCTCACAAATTTTGCTTCTGCTACTATTCTTTTAGCTGAATTTGGGTTGATCTTATCCACTTGTAATAAAGTTATAAGTGTACTAGACCTGTTAATACAAACCCACATGCGATCCCAAACTTTCTTAATATCAGACAAATCTTTATCCGTATAACTCATTGCAATAAAACCAGGCGTAAGATTAACAGTCCCAGTCGGTCCTTCTAGCATTCGAAATAAAGTATTATCATTAGCGTAATAAAAGTAGGTGTCCCTTAACCCAGCATAAGCACCATTTAATGCAGAAATACCTTGTTGTTCATTTTCGTAGTAGTTTGACGTTTGAAGTGAGCTATATACAGTTTCCTCCAAATATTTTTTGCAAGATGATACTGTGAAAGTTAGAATAACCAATGTAACTAAAATATTTTTTTTCATGCCTTATTATTTAACTTTTTAAAGACCTATATTTAATCCGAATGTGTATATAATTGGCCTAGGATAACCGAAATTATCAAATGCTAAAATGCTAGTACTTTGCGGTTGTGCAAATCCACCTGGGTCTGGTTGAACATTCTCTGGATCAGTACCTCTGTATTTAGTAATTAGTATGGCATTTTGTACACTAGCAAATACAGAAGCGGTTTTAATAAAAGATATTATTTTATTTGGTAGCCTGTAAGTTAAAGCAATATTTTCAACCCGTATAAAACTACCACCTTCTACATTGCTAACATTAGGAGACAAGCCGTTAGTACTAATTGAACCTAACCTAGGTAAGTTAGTATGAATGTTGTCAGGTGTCCACCTATTTAAAACTCTGGTAGAAAAAGTTGTTGCTTCACCAAATGGCTCATCAAATTTATTGGTATTAAAAAGGTTTGTGTTCATTAATTGTTCATTGGATGCATTATAAACGTCTTTGCCATAAACAGAATTCGTAAATATATTTAAACTCCAATTTTTGTATATTATGTCAAACCCTAATCCAATCGTAAATTTAGGATGCGGCGATCCAATTACAGTACGATCATTTAAATCTACTTTTCCATCCCCATTTACATCTTTATATTTTATATCACCTGGTTTTGCAGTTGGTTGAATAAGAGTTGACCCTCCTGCTGCATTTTTACTAGTGTAATTGTCAATCTCTTGTTGATCTGCAAAAATACCTAACTGAGGTACTTCCCAAAATACACCATAAGCATAGCCCGTACCAACATATCCAGTATACTTAGTTTCTCTTATAAATTGGCCATTTCCAACCCATCTGGTAATGATATTTTTGTACTGGGAGAAAACAATATTTGAGCTAAGTTTAAAATTTCTATCTTTTAGTATATCACCACGTAATGTAAACTCAAAGCCAGTATTCTTCATATCACCACCATTTCTTGTTAGTGAAGCAAAACCAGAAACGCCAGGCAATGCAAATTCTTTCACCAACAAGTCGTCTATCTTCTTTATGTAAAACTCGCCACTAAAGCTCATTCTGTTATTCCAAAAACCAATATCTACTCCAAGATTGTATTGAGTTGTAACCTCCCATTTTAGATTGGGATTACTAAATGTTTCTGGTGCTTCCGCAGGAACAGCAGTATTACCAAAACCATAAACTGGGGTTGAAACTGCTAAACCAAGATTGTAAATTGACCCTTGAGATTGATAAGGAAGAATACTTGAACTTCCAGATAGTCCGGCACTAAGTCTCCATTTCCAACTTGATATTATTTTGCTTTCTGATAGAAAATTCTCTTTTGCCATATCCCATGCAAGTGCAATACCTGGGAAAAATGACCACCTGTTATTGGCACCAAATTTAGAAGAGCCATCATATCTACTTGTAAATGTTACAAAATATTTATTATCAAACTTGTAATTGATTCTGCCTAAAAAACCCACAAGTGATTCTTTCAATTTAGATGAATTGTATCCTGTAGCTACTGCACCTGCGCCTAAATTATATGGTCCGTAAATGTCTGTATTGAATTGTGTAACATCGCCAGAATTAGAATAATTTCTAACTTTTTCAGAAATCTCTAAGCCACCAAGAAAAGTAAAAGAATGTTTGCTTTGTGTCAATGCATAAGTAAGAATATAATTGTTTGTATATTCTTCATTTTTTTGTCCCTGTACATTTGCCTTACCATTAGTTAAACTGCCTTCTAATGTTGTAGAAGGTAGATAACTTAATCTGTCTCGATTAAAATAATTCAATTTTACACTGGTTTTAAATTTAAGCGCTGATGTTATAGAATAAGTTGCATCAAAATTAGCTAAAACTACATCTCTTTTATCCTTATCTGTAGAATTCTCTAACCTTGCTAATGGATTTTCAAAGGTCTTTGGAGTGCCGAACATATTGCTAAAATTATAAGTTCCATCTAAATTATAAATTGGAGTAACTGGTGTGATACCGTAAATGGATTCTGTTGCAAACTGTCCATCCTTTAGATTATTATATCCAGAACGTGTAAAATTTCCAGTGTATGAGAATTCAACTTTTTTAGATAGCTTAGACATGCCATTCAAATTAACATTTACCCTTGTGTAACTTTGATTTTTAAATATTCCATTATCTTTCACATAGTTTACCCCAAATCCCAAGGAGGACTCAGCCTTACCCGAATTAATCTTAAAACTATGATTTTGAGCCAGCCAGGGCTGTTGCGCTTCCTTTTTTAAATCATATCCATTTCCCCAAGCAGCGGGATTGTTTTGTGGAAAACCTACAATCTCAACAGAAGGTAATATTAAATCAGGTCTATTCGTTTTCATTTCATAAAAGAGCGTCGCATATTCTTTTGCATTAACAACCTCAATTTGTCTGGCCAAATCCTTGTATGTTAAGAAATTTGAGTACGTTGTAGATGTTTGGCCTGCTTTGGGTTTATTAGTTGTAATTAAAACGACACCACTTGCACCTCTAGAACCGTATATAGCTGTTGAAGCTGCGTCTTTCAAAATTTCTATTGAACTTACATCTGATGGATTTAAAAAATCAATATCATCAGCGTAAATACCATCAACAACATACAAAGGTTCGCCAGTTCCATTAATAGAACTAATCCCTCTTATTTTTATTGAAGTACTACTACCAGGCTGGCTACCAGTATTACGTACATAAACACCCGCTGCTTTTCCCACTAGAGCAGAAACAACATTGGTTGTTGGTTGTTTTGTTAAGTCGCTCCCTTTAATACTAGATATACTACCTGTAACATCCGAACGTCGTACTGTTTCATATCCAACTACTATCACTTCATCCAAACCTGCAACTTCAGATTTTAAAACTAAGTTTACGTATAATCTACTTCTAATATCCACAATCCTACTTTCCTTTCCGATGAATGAAAACTTCAATTTATCAGAAGAATCAGCAGCAATAGAGAATTCACCCTTTTCGCCAGTTCGTGTCGTTATTGTTTTGCCAACAACCCCTACAGTTACCCCTTGAATCGGCTCCTTTTTTTCATCTGTAATCTGTCCCTTAATAATTGATTTTTGTGCAAAAACACAATGGCTTAATGCTAGCATCGTTACAATGCACAATCCAAATTTTACAATCGTTTTCATATAGCTTATATACTAATTAAATCTCCTTTACTTTACCCGTTTATTCTCTATTTTAGGTTCATTTATAGTAAACATAAAATAGAATAAGATAATTTTAAAAACTACCTACTATTTATTTTTTTGAAATTAAATTTGCTCGTATGCAAATGTTAATAAAAGCCGCAGAAGTCCATAGTTGTTGACCAGAACCAGATATTAGACCACCAGGAAGCTCTACCTTTTCATGGAATGAACCAAACCCTCCCCACTCTGATTCTCGTTTTAGTGATAACTTAGTTCCCATGGTACGTGCAAGTATAGCTGCATTATAACCAGTATAATCCTTACCATCCGCTAATTCTTTTGCTTGGAGAAAATAAGTATCACAAAATGGCCAAGAAGCATTGTTATGATCGCCTTTATTAGAAGTCAAAAAAGGATGTATCAAAGGAGTTCCTTTATCTGTAGTTGGGTAATTGTCAATCGCTTTTTTAGCTTCTCTTCCTTTTACAATACCAAATAATATTGCAAAGGCTGTTCCTAAATTATGCTGATTTTGCATTACTACTCCATTTCTATCTTTATAATAAGTAAAAGTCCCATCAGGTAATATCAATTCCTTTCTTATAGCTGTTTTTAGTGTTTCGGCACGTTTATTCCAATATTTTGATTCATCTGGTAAATTACATTTTTTAGCTGCATTTGCAAGTGATACCATTGCTTTATAATAAATGCAATTAGTTGAAGTTCCTTTCAATAAAACACAATCTGATATAGTCATACCCTTAGGATATGCACTTGATGTTAAATCTTGAAATGCAGGTTGTGCTCTAAATAAACCATCCGTTTTATCAAACCAAGGGTCATAATTTGTTTTGAAGTTATCTTTACCGTTAGTATACAACCATTGCCAATCAGCAATTTCAGGATGAGTTTTAAATAAATCGTCAGCAGCCCAAATCCAAACAACGTCATCGGTTCTACGCGTAATGCTATTGGTTTTAAATTTTACCATTACTTGCTTCTCATCGTCGGTAATGATATCCCAAGGGGCATCAATTTCCTTTATTACGTGATTACTAGAGACTTTATACCCTTGTTTCGAAATTACTTCTCTCGTAATTTTTAATGATTGCAACATTTCTTGCGGGTACACATAATTAAGTCCTAGTATTCCAGCAAAAGCAATGTCTCGTGTATAAACTTTATCTGTATAACGACGCCCAGCGGCGAAATAAGTACCATATTCATTTGTTACAAGATTTTGCTCAACATCGTGAAGTGCAATTTTCCACATTTTTTTGGTTAAGGGAGTTGCGTTTTCTGTTAATGTGATACTACTCTTAGTTGCAACACTAGGTAAATCTTGCAATTTAAAAGAACCAAGGGCATCTGTTAAGGTAGTGTCTGTAAGCACTAAGAGATCTCCCTTATAGATTAATTTAATCCCATTTTGGGCTGCCACGGTATTGAAAATCAAATAGCAGCTGACGATAAAAATTTTGTATTTGGAAAATAGCATAGACAATACGTTAATGGTGCAAAAGTCTATTATTGAAGAACAATAAACCACTCAAATATGTCTCATTGAAAGGTTAATTTGTTTCAATTGCAATGAAAAGTACCATATTGACTCTAGCTAGACCTTAACTAATGATGAAAATACAACTTATCTCCCCGCCCCTTCAAAATAAATCTGTCCTTTACATCACTTTTAAAGACTTCCTAATAATTAGGAATTCTTTTCAGCGGCGTAGGTGTTTTAAATCTGATCTTGAATTACAAGCAATAAAGCTTTAACCGTATCAGGTCAAAATGAATTACATCAATTTAGTAGAAGTGCCTGCAAGAAGTACATGTCCAATATGAAAATTCCCTGCATATCTGCTGTTAATCTTGATAATTTCAATCACCTAAACACGAAGTATAATAACTCAAACTCGGACGGCACACTGCTTAAAGAAATACTTTCAATCTTATAGATCATTTATTCACCTGACAAGGTCTGTTCAAAGAAATTCTAAAAAATAGAGGGGAAAAGCTGCTGATAAAAAGAAAAAAGTGAGCCTAATAAAGTATTATGGCCCCAAAGTCCGAGCATGATGCCTATTTATTTTCAGATTACAACATGTACCCTACCCATAAGTTTTTAGTTTTAAAATTTTCTGCACCCAACTAAATGAGGTTCAGTCAATAAAATCTGGAATTAACATTTAATCTCTGAAAATAGTGGTTCAATTTATTTATTTTCGTTGTAGCTTATGATTTCCAAAATTGATATTATCTGCAAACAAAAGATTGCTTTATTTGATTAATACTAGTATAAATTAAAAATAACTATTACTATACTTGCTGTATCTCAATATCATTAAATGTTTCAAATGCGTTTTGCCTTATTCTCTTTTCTCTTTTTGGCTAGTCTATTTTGTATAGGCCAGTCAAATATGAATTTTAAAAAAATAAATAACAAACAAGGCTTATCCCAAAATGGTGTTTTGGCAATTTTTCAGGATAAAGTTGGGTATATGTGGTTCGGTACACATTATGGTCTCAATAGGTACGACGGATTTACTTTCAAATCTTATTACAGAGGAGATTCCATTAATGACCTTTGTGGAAATACAATTCAGTCTATTCTACAAGATAATGCTGGCAATATTTGGATTTCTACACTTGAAGGAATGTCAGTATTCAACCCGATAACGGAAACTTTCTATAACCTAAGTAAATTTAGTACTAAAGAAAATATTTTTAAAAACACCATTCTTTCCATGAAACTTATTGATGGGAAAATTCTAGCAAGCAGTTATGATGGCTTGTGGGAAATAAATCCTGGCAATAAACTTTTCACAAATGAAATTGCAACAAAGCTTTGTAGTGAGGTAGATAATTACAAAATAAAATTACCGAACAACTTAGAAAATATAAGAATATACAAAAAAGATACTTACAATAATTACTTATTAATTGCTAATAATCATATTGTCGTTTCAAAAATAATTGACAAGAAACTATCTGTTATTAGTGAAATAATACCTGATAACAATTCAGAAATAGTAATAACGGTTATTTATAAAGACAACTTATCAAATTTATGGGCTGGTACAGACAACAACGGCCTTTATCAAATAAAAGAAAACAAAGGAATCTATTCAAGCCTAAAATCTAATCTCCAATATGCAAATACCTCTTTATCACGAATTACAGACATTATACAGGATAATAAAAATAATCTATGGGTAACTACCAGAATAAATGGGGTTTTTATTATACCTAATGAAAGTTTAAAAAACAATAATTTTTCGCTAATAAAAATAAGCGAATCTGAAATTCCTAGCAATAAGTTTAAAGTAATCTTTCAATCACGTGATAATACTTTATGGCTCGGGTCCTTTGGGAATGGGGTTTTTTATAAAAACAATATTGCTATTAAGTTTAAGAATTATCAATTAACAGACAACTCTAATAACGTATCCACAGGATTAAGCAACAACTATATACGATCAATAATAAAAGACCCTTATAATAGATTGTGGCTTGGAACACTTTTTGGAGGCTTGTACATTTATGACAAGGAAAGCCAAAAAAATTTAAAACTATTACTTAACAATCTTTCCATTTTTGCTTTATTCGAAATTGATAAAACACATATATGGGCAGGTACATCAGATGGATTGTACTTGATCACTTATGATAAAGAAAATGTAACAGTTAAAAAACAACTCCTAAGTAATGAAGCGCAAGGAACTGTTTTTTCGATATGCTGTAAATCAAATAAATACTGGATAGGAACAGGTAAACAACTATTCAGTTTTATACTAACAAACAATTATAAAGTTTCCGAAATTACAAGTTACAATAACAAAGAATTACTGGACATTAAATCTCAAAATACTATTCGATGCGTTAAATACGACCCTAAATTAAATTGCGTTTGGATAGGATTGGAAATGGGTGGTTTGTTCAAAGCCGAATTAGATGCCAAAGACAATATCGCTACGTTTGTTTCTATAAACCAATTGTATAAAGACAACACAATCAGTAAATATATCTGTGACATCTATCTTGATACTGCCAATAATTACTGGATTGGTACTAGAAATGGACTTATTCATTTTAAAACAAACGTTATTGGTAAAATTTTATATGTTAAAGTATTTTCAACCATAAATGGTTTGCCAAGTAATTTGCTTCAATCTATCCAAAGCGATAAAGAAGGCAATCTTTGGCTAGGAACAAATAAAGGATTGGTTAAATTTAATAAATCAACCCACGAAATATTAAATTATGACATTAATGATGGAATTCAAGACTACGAATTTGCGGAGCACGCGTCATATTTAGACAATAATACAGTAATGTATTTTGGGGGTATTAATGGTGTATCGGAATTTTCACCCAAAAATATGAGTCATGATACTTTTATTGAGCCTGTATTAATTAAAAGTGTTTTGATAAATGGCAAAACCGAAGGCAATAAAAGAACCCTTGATAAAGACAACAAACTTATTTTATCTCATTCTGAAAACAATCTAAAGTTTGATTTTATAGGGTTTAATTATGTAAATCCATCAAAATGTAAATATGCCTACATGTTGGAAGGCTACGACAAAGATTGGGTGTATACAACTTCTACCAATCGCATGGTAGAGTATTTGAATTTACCAACTGGAAAGTATGTTTTTAAGGTAAAAGCCTCCAACGAAGATGGCGTTTGGAATACAATGCCTACAATCAAATCTTTTGAAATACGCCCATCTTTTTGGGCATCTTTTCCTGCATTTATCCTGTATCTTACAATCTTGATAGGTTTAATTTACTTAGTGTCGTACATAACTAAAAAGCGACTTAAAATTAAAAATAAAGAACTTTTAGAGAAAAAATACCATGAACAAATAGAAAAAATAAATGAATCGAAACTTCAATTTTTTATCAATATTTCTCATGAAATTAGAACACCACTTACGCTAATTGTGTGTTCTGTAGAGCGACTAATTACTAACTTAAAACTAAATAAAGAACAAGAGAAAGAGGCCAAAAGCATAGAAAAAAACGTTAACCAAATACTGAATCTTACCAATGAATTATTAGAAATTCAAAAGATTGAAATTGGTGATTATCGTATTAATGTAAGTAAAAATGACATAGTTGGTTTTCTTAGAAACAAAGTAGATGCTTTTGATTCTTTGGCGGCAAAGCAAAATATACAATTGGCATTTACTAGTTTTCATCCTGAGTTTACCATTTGGTTTGATATATATGCACTTGAAAAGGTATTTAATAATTTAATTTCTAATGCCATAAAATATACCAAAACAGGCGGCAAAATTGAAATATTGATTAACCCTACCAAAAGTTTTGAATTTATAGAGATAAGCGTAATTGATAATGGCATTGGTATTGAAAAAGAAAACCTTTCTAAAATATTTGAGCGGTATTATCATATAGATAGTAATAAAGATTCTTATGAAAAGGGATTCGGCATCGGCTTATCGCTTGCAAAAAGCCTTATTGATTTGCATAAAGGAACTATTTCAGTTACGAGCAAACCGGGTAGTGGCTCAACCTTTATTATTAGTTTGCCAATTAAAGAGCATGTTTACACCAATGATGAAAAAGCTGGAAACATTATTTGGAAATCTGATTTCAATTCAGTTTTAAAGAGCCATGATTTGGAAGATATACCTGAAGAAAGAATTGAAATAATCAACAACCATATAGATGATTTTGAAACAGCCAAAGCCACCATTCTTTATGTAGATGATAATATAGAACTACTAGAAAACATAAGCAATTACTTGTCTGATAACTATAATGTAATTGTAGCCCCAAATGGTAAAATTGGTATTGAAATGGCTAATAACTATCATCCTGATATAATTATTAGTGATATTGTAATGCCTTTAATGGATGGTATAGAAATGTGTAATGCGCTTAAAAACGACATTAACACATCGCACATACCCATTATTTTATTAACAGCTAAAGGTGATTCTGATAGTCAAATAGAGGGAATAGAATCAGGTGCAGATCACTACATTCCCAAACCATTCAATGTAAAGTTACTCAGCTTAACAATTAAGAATTTAATTGATTCAAGAGAAAAACTAAGACAGCTTTTTATAAACAACCAATTTCCAAATCCTAAAGACATTACTACTAACAGTAAGGATGCAGAATTTTTGGAAAGGTTAATCCAATATGTAGAAACCCATATTGAAGAATATGAATTAAACACGAATTATTTGGCACAAACTTTAAACATGAGTCGCTCCACATTTTTCAGAAAAATTAAAGCTATTACTGGCACTACTGGAAAGGAATTTATTGACTCAATAAGATTAAAAAAAGCCGCTCAATTACTTATCAGTTCAGGGATGAACATATCAGAAGTTGCTTACGCAGTTGGTCACTCCAATCCCCAATATTTTTCCAAATGGTTTAAAGCACATTATAAGGTATCCCCATCGGAATATATTTTACAGCACAAAACCAGTTGATACGTTTTTTTGAAATTACAATTATTGAGAATCAAAGGTGATTGCAACTTTAATTAGTGACATAACGCCGAAATATTGGAAGAAAAGAGAAAAACCAGTTTTCTATAATCAAAAAAAGGGAAGACTTTTTTAAGGTCAGAAGAACAAAAATTTATTTGTCAATTATTGCAGCACTTGGAAAAAAACTGTCCCTATATAATAACTTTAAGCAGTAAAAAAATAACAAACATCCTTTTTTGGTAAACGCTTGGTGGAGTATTTGCCACGCAAAACACGCAAAGTTTCGTACGCAAAGAAGGCGCAAAGTCTTAACTGAAATAGGAACAATATCTCATTTTATAAACACATAGGCGTAGATTATAAAAGGGACGCTTATTAAAGGCTAACTACTAATTAGGTAATTAGCATAGCATTTGCGAATTGTGTTCATTTTGTATCGTGATTTTTGAAAAAAACTTCAAAGCGTAATGGCTGTAACTTCACTATTCTTTATTCCTAGTACCCTAGTTTTTATTCCTAGGACCCTAGGTTTTATTCCTAGTACCCTAGTTTTCATTCCTAGCACCCTAGGTTTCATTTCTAGTACCCTAGTTTTCATTTCTAGTACTCTAGTTTTCATTTCTAGTACTCTAGTTTTCATTCCTATTACCCTAGGTTTCATTCCAAGAACCCTAGGACTAATTCATAATGCGGTAGTTCTTCATTTTTAGTATCCTAGAAATGATTGGGGGATATGGATTAGATTATATCCAACCTCCACACAAAAAATTGACTTCTTTTTTTGTGATTTAGCAATATTTATTATTTTGCGTCTAAATCATGAGGCATGAAAAAATATTATCTGCATTTAACCTTAGCTGGTAAGCTTCTTTTTTTGAAAAATTATTCCTCAAAATTGCCGAAACATGCCGCTCTTTTTGGCCTTACCGAGACTGATACAGACAGAGTAGCATTAGACGCAGTGGTTTTGGAGCTATTCTTTAACTATGTGGAAGAATTGAAAAGCTATTCTAAATCGCTTACAGCCCTTGGTAAACAACTAATGCATGACGATAGTGAAAACAAACCTTTACCTGCACTGACAGCCCCTCCTACTCCGCCTACTTTTACAACGAGTCCAGTAACCGATATTTTCGGCAGATTAATGAATCAAGTACAGCTTATTAAGAAAAATAAAAATGCCACTTTAGCAATTTTGAAAGATTTAGGTATTGATGGAATTGATGAACAAACTTTAGATACTGATTTCATTAAACCAGAAATTTCATTTGTCTTGGTTGGTGGCAAACCAATAATCAAATGGAAAAAGAACAAAATGGACGGCATTCATCTATATATAGATAGAGGTGATGGCAAGGGGTATGGTGCAGTGCCTTACACTGATATGAAACCAGATTTTGATGACAATTTTACTTTACCAGCCAGCGGACAAACTGCTATTTGGAAATATAAAGCCTACTATATCATAGATGATGAAGAAGTTGGGCAAGTAAGCAATGAACTAGTAATTGCCGTTTCAGGAATATAACAAAAGCAAAAAGCTAATAAGCAACGCAACTTTTATGGCACAGACAAAGCAGGACTTTTATTTACTCAAGAAGTAAAAACAAACATTAAGCATATTGAATCATTTTTCGCTGCCCTTTCTCTTTTTTTTCAATATCTAAGTGTAAATCAGCTATACGGATAACCCTTTTTGCTACTTATTGAAACAAAAAAACAGGGTTATTGAACCAAATATTATCGGTCTATTTATACCACCCAAATTAGTTTTGCATGATATCGATTGCTAATTAACTCCGCTTAAAAAATGTAGAACAATTTACGTTTTTGAAGGCTAATAATGTTAAAACACTTGCTACTCATGAAAAAGACAAACACCCGTTTTACGCTTTACATGCCTTCCCCGCCCTAGACGAGAATAGAACGCCATTTACTCAAATGAGAATACCCATAACATTTCTAACGGTTACAATAATAATTTAAATATGAAAAAGTACAATTACAATTCAAGTTGGTACAAAACACTAACCCTAATCTTTCTTTTTGCAGTTGGCGTAATATGCGCATCGGCTCAAACGACCGCAGGCACAGGCGATTGGAACACTGCAACTGCAAATGCTCCATGGCCGAGCGGTTTGCCCGCAACTAATGGCACTATAACAGTAAACAGAGCTATTACACTTAATGGAATAGTGGTAAATACAGGTTTTGCAATTACTATTGCTAGTGGTGGTACAATAACTATTGGTGCAAGTGGTTTTCTAAATGCTGCATCTATTACTATTCAAACGGGTGGTACACTCAATATGACTGCTGCTGGTGTTATCAACCTAAGCGGTACGCTTACCAATAGTGGTGGAACTTATACTACAGGTGCTGGTGTAGTAAATAGCTATGTTTATTATGCAAATAATTTTAGTACTACTACAAATACATCAGCAGCAGGCCCCCCAGTAACAATTACTGGAGGTACACCTAGTGTTACATTTACAACTGGGGGTAGCAGTCCTATTGGACTCGCTTCTCAGGCTCTTAGATTTCAAACTAGCAGTACAATAGGATATGCATCTGCTGCTTTTTCTAGCATTTCTACCAATGTTTTGGCACCATTTACGTCAACTTTGTCTAACAATACTGGATTAGTAACTTGGTATAGTACTATTAGAAATCAAAATACAACAGCTACAACCCTTTCTCAAGTATTGGTTTCTAATAATAGTGTTTTTACGACTACTAATAATAGTGGTAGCAATGATAATGTAGGTTATGCAGTGTCAATTTTACCAGGTACTACTAATAATAAAGTTGAATTGAGCTCTTTTACAGGTGGCGCAAGTTCATTGACTAGATCAGCTATAGCTACTATTGACAATTTTGCAGCAGCCCAAGATTACGTGAACGTGAAAGTAACGTATAATCCATTTACGCAGCAATGGACATTAGCCGCAGTAAATTCAGGAAATACTACATCTGTAGATCCAACATTATCTACTTACACAAATACAACAACCCCTACTACTAATACTACTTGGACTTCAACTGCCATGACTCACTTTGGATTTCATGGAGTAATTTCAGGAGGCTCTAATTTTTTTGATAACTACTATATAACTACCACCCCTATTTTGAATGTAACAAGCTCTAATACTTTAACAAAACCTGTTAGCGCATTAACTGCTATGTCCGGATTTACTTATGTACAAAGTACGAGTGGGCCATCTGTAGCTCAATCATTTTTTATAAACTCTGGTGGTATCAGTAATTCTGTTACTGTAGCGGTATCTAACAATACCAACTGGGAAATTTCTAAAGATGGTTCTACAGGGTGGGGTAGCACACTTACCTATACGCCTTCAAGCAATTTGATAAATAGTGGAATTACTAATGGCAATCAAGTATTTGTTCGTTTAAAGAGTGGTCTTTCTGCTGGTAATTTTATAAGCAATAATATAACCATATCTTCTACGGGCATTGCCACCCAAACAGTTACGCTTAGTGGTTCTGTTACCAATATTATTACACCTACAAGTTTAACTATTGCAAACAGTACAGACAACAGACAATACCTTACTTGGGGTAGTGCTAGTAGCAACATATTGGTATTTGCAAGCACAGCAAGTGATGCCTATACACCAAGTGGTGATGCAACAACAGTATATACAGGTGCAAATGCTGCATTAGGTAGTGCATCCACATTTAGTTCAGGCGGTAATACCTATTATTTGGTGGCTGCTGGCACTGGAAGTAATGTAGAAGTTACCGGTCTCGCCAATGGCACTACTTATTACTATCAAGTTTTTAGCTATAATGGTAGTACCTACTCTTCTGCTGCATCGGGTACATCAACTAGTGCGACAACTGCGATGCAACCCGTTACAGGGTTTACCGCAACCAATGCCTCAGCACAGAGTGTTTTGTCATGGACCAATCCTACTTTCAATGCAACCCAATCTAATTATTGGGATGAAGTAATTGTAATTGCCTCTACAGGTACTATTACTGCTCCAACAGGGGATGGTAGTAGCTACACATCAAATTCAGTTTATGGTTCAGGTACATCTTATGGTAGTGGTTTTGTAGTATATAAAGGTACTGGCACGGGTGTACCAGTTACTGGGCTAACCAACTTTACTAATTATAATTATGCAGTTTATGTTCGCCACGGAAGTGTTTGGAGTGCAGCAACTAGTGTTACTAAAATGGCATTACCAATCAGTTCATTAACTTCTGGAGATTTTGTAAGTACCGCTACAGGTTCTTATAGTGCAAGCAGCACTTGGAATGTATGGGATGGTACAGTTTTACAATCTACTGTGTTAACACCTGGTTCTACCAATAATGTGTGGATAGCAGGTGGATATACAGTAACAAATTCACTTACTACAGGCCTAAATGCTCCTCAATTACCATCTGCTTTTATTGCTGACAATTCTCTTAGCAATGCAAATTGTAAAAATCTGTATGTAGTGAATGGTTCTTTGATTGGTACAGATGGTACTGCTGGTCAAACTACCCCAACTGTTGTAGCAGCAACTGGGCCTGTGAATGGCGTATTTGTTTCTGGAACTGCGATAGAAGTAGGAACCAATGGTAAGATAGGAAATACGAATCTTTCACCAACATCTAATGGTATATCCTTTTACTTAGTGAATAGTGGAACAACCAAAATAGATAATTATGCATCTCAAACGGGTGGAACTATTGATATTGGAAGAATAATCATTTACCGAGATGGAACAGGAACGCCTACCTTACAGATTGCACGTAGTATTAACTTACACTACAATGGTGGTGCTCATGGTGGCAATTATGCATTGGCACTTCAAAATGCATTTAACACTATAAGTTACGTTAGGACTCCCACTGCTACCATTACTATTGATAATGGGGCAACGGTTACCATGGATAAGTCTTGTTATATAGCCCCTTATGTAGCAACAAATACAACAACAGGTGTTTATCCTGTAAACTTTACCTTGAATGTAAATGGCACATTAACATTTACTGATGGTGCAGGAAATGGAGCTACGAATGCTTTTACCAATAATGGATTTTTAGCCATGGGTTCTACCATTGCCAATACTGGTAGTGCAGGCACGGGTAGTTTTCTAAACATTGGAAGCACGGGTGTAATAAATGTTCCAGAATTTTATCCAAACGGCAGCAATGGCGTTACATCAACTGGATTTTCTACTAGTTATGGTAGAAATACTGGAATTAACATTGCAAGTGGTGGTCAGTTGAACATTAGCACTGTGGCAGATTTCAGTGTAGCAGGTGGTCAAACTTTTTCTGGTGCAGGTTCTATCAATTTCACTGGTACTGGCACTTATCCAGCACCAATCGTTTATTTGGGTAGCTCAACTGGTTTAAATGCAATTATGGCATCGGGTAGCAAAACATTTAATGGTGCGGCTACTATTTATTCGTTTAGAGCACCTACTGCATGGGTAAATGCTACTGTTTATACAATAGGCCAGCAAGTTACTAGTAATGGTAACATTTATACCATAACAACTGGGGGTACTTCTGGTGCAACTGCTCCTTCTGGTACAGGAACATTTACTGACAATTCAGTTGCATACGCATATATTAATAGTGCTGCACAGGCAACTGGTTCTTCATTGCCAGCAACTGTTAAAGGATTAATCCTGTCTAATGCATCAGGTATCACATTATCGGGTGCAACAACTGTTACTGATACTTTGAGGCAAACGAGTACGGTTTTAACTGCCTCTTCTTCTGCAGCAGTACTCACAATCAATAGTCTAATTACTACTTTACCAACCTTTAGTTCTACTAACTATATAGCTGGACCAGTTACTTTGTATTCTGCAGCAAATACTTCTGCCCAAACATTAAATTTTCCCGTGGGCATGAATAGCGATTATCTGCCGTTGTCTTTAAGCTTTACACAAGCCGCTGCAACTGCTACAGCTTACACTGTAGTACCAACAGTAGGTACTGTAACACATGGCTATGCTGGTTTAGGTAATGTACAAGGCGTATCTTCTTCTAGATACTATACCATTTCCGCAGGAGGTAATTCATTTACCAATGGGTCTATCACAATGAGTTATTCTACAAATGATGATGACAATATTATTTCGTTAGCAACTGCTAGTAATATAAGGATAGCACAAAATACCTCTGGTTTAAACTGGACGAATTTAGGTGGTACTGGTTCAGCAAACGTAACGGGTACTATCACTTCTACTACCGCTTTCACTACCCTTGGTCAATTTGCCATCGGTAACCAAACAGTTAGTTTGGCTGCTCCTACATTTAGCACCGCTTCAGGGGCTACAGTAAGTGCCAATTTTACGATACCTTACACATTAAGCAGCTATGATGCTACTTGGCAGAATGTATTATTAAATGGAGGAGGTTCTATTACTTATGGAGGTGTAGTTCTTACAAAAAATACAGACTATACGGTTTCAGCATCAGGTATTACCATTATTCCAAACATTGGTTCGAATGCTGCTGTTTTAAGAGCGTCAGGTACCATTACTATTTTAGTTGCGGCACCAGGTTATACAACAAGAACTATCTCTCAAGTAGTAAGTCCTGGTACAGCAACGAAATTGGCTATTACCACACAGCCTGCTCCTTCTGCTACATTAGATGGGGTGGTACTAACCACTTCACCAATTATTGTAGTACAAGATGCTTTTGGTAATACGGTAACATCAAGTACGGCTACTATTAATGCTACTGTAGGTTCTGGTTCTAGCACTTATTTTTCATTAGGTGGTGTTACAGCAGTTGCTGCTAGTAGTGGTGTGGCTACTTTTACAGGTATTACAGCCATTAACCGTAGTGCTACAAACATTACAGGGTTTATTACCTTCACCTCTTCTGGATTAACGAGTGTTACTTCTGGTGCGGGTGTTACGCCAATGACCATTCAGAAACCAACTACTTACTATTGGGTAGGTACACCGGGTGGTGTTCAAAATGCAACAGCTTGGAGTTCAAGTGCTACTACATTGTGGAATACGGCTTTGAATGGTTCTGGAACTACACCTTCTAGCATCAACTCTACAGATATATATGTAGTAGATGGTACTAATGTAGGTGGAGCTTCAGCATCAACCGTAGCAGTAACACTTAGATATAGTGGCAACTTTTCTGTAGGTCAGCTTCGCATTATCAACAACGCTCAAGTTGCTTTATTGGCAACTGCTGGTGCTACCTCCACTATTACTGTTTTAGGTGCTAATGGCGGAAGTTCAGGAGATTTATATATAGCTGGCGGAACAAGTAGTTTAACTACACATTCAAATACTGCTACTGCTATGGTTTTACAATCTGGTACTTCATTCGTATTGGCAAGTGGTGGTACATTCTCTGTTGCAATTGGAACACTAACATTTGCAACGGGTTCAACTGCCACAATCGGAGGAACACTTAATGTTGCTGCTACTGGTTCTGGTACTGCAAGCGTTACCTTAGCTTCGGGTACAACAGCTACAATAACAGGAGCAGTTGTATTAGGCAGTGGCACATCAACTGCAACCCTAATTGGTGTAGGAGCCAATAGTATTAATTTCAATAGTGGTTCTACTTGTACTTTAAACACAAGTACCAATCCATTTGGTACAGCATCTACCACTCCAGTGGCTGGTATTGGTTCTGTAGTATTTGCTAACGGTAGTTTACTTACAATAACTAAGGCATTTGATATTTTTGCAGGTACTCGTAAAGTAGTGTCGTTTGGTAAAACTAGTTCCTTAGTTAATAACTACACAAGTGCTACCGCCCTACTAATAGATGGCAATACATTTGGTAATTTAACTTTTACCCAATCAGTAAATCCAACAACCCCAGGTGCAAATGGCTTTACTTGTAATAACCTAACGGTGAACAGTGGTACATTTACCTTAGCTCAAACAGGTAGTGTAAATATAACTGGTAATATTACAATAGCAACAGGTGCTACTTTAAATGCTAGCCCTGCTTCCGCAGTAGTTATTAACCTAAATGGTACTTCAGCGCAAACTGTTACAAACAGTGGTACCCTTACTTTAGGAGCTAATACAACTTTAAGGGCTAATAATTCGGCAGGTGTTTCTTTGGGTTCTAGTTTAACTATACCTAGCACTTTGACTTTGGCATCCGGAAACTTTAGTATAGGGGCAAATACCTTAACCTTTGCTAACCTTACTAATACAGGTGGAACATTAGTAACTACTTCTAGTTCATCACTTTCATATACGGGTACAGGGTCAATAACATTACCTTCTAGCATTACTGCTTTAGCAAATCTGTCAAATGCAGGTAGAATGACAATTGGCAATGGGTCAGTAACATTATCTGGTAACCTCGTAAATGGTACTGGTTCAGTAGTAGGTTCTGCATCAGTTTCTGGTAACGTAACAAATAGCGGTACTATATCCGGAACCGTTTCAGTTATAGGAAACCTAACCAATAATAGTACTGGTACAATGCCTGGCACTGTTTCAGTTGCAGGTAACTTAGTAAATACGGGTACTTTGTCTGGCACTGTTACCCTTAATGGTTCAAGCGTTACTGCGCAAACCATTACTGGTGGTACTGGAAAAATTACCAATTTAACATTAAATAATTCAGTTAGCGGGGCAACTGTTAGTACTGGCTCACAATCAATTAGTGGCACTTTAACTGTAACAAACGGAGTTTTGAATGCAGGATCTAAAGGAATAATCTTGAAATCAACTTCAATTGCAAACTCTGCAGTAGTTGCACCTGTAACAGGTACAGGGTCTATAACTGGCACAGTACAAGTAGAGCGTTTTATTCCTAAAGGATACCGTGCTTGGAGGGATATGGCACCTGGTGTCTTCAATACAGGAATCAGTGCAGGAAGTATCTTTAACAACTGGCAAGAAGCGGGCAGCTATGCCAACGCAGGCTATGGTTTGTTCATCACGGGTACCACCACATCCAATGCCAGCCATGCAGTTGATGCCACTACTGGTCTTGACCAAACCACCAACAGTGTGAAATCTGCATATACTTTTACTAATGGTACTTGGAATGCGGTTACTAACGCTAAAACCACCATCCTCAACCCATTCCTAGGCTATAGGTTACTAGTACGTGGCGATAGAACAGCTAATTTATATACCACTCCTGTTTCTACGGTAGGCACTACAGGTTGGTTATTAATGTACACTTCCACCGCACTTCGTGCAACAGGTAATTTGATTACAGGTAATGTAGTTTATAGTACATCTGGTATTACCAATTCCGTGGCAGGTGCTACTTATAACAATGCCTCCTTTGGCTTAAACAGTAGTTCCGCCAATGGTTTTAGTTCTGTAGCCAATCCTTATGTGGCACCAATCGATTGGAAAAACATTTGGGATAATAACCGTGCAGAGAACCTAACAGCTTCCTACTATTACCTCGATCCGACCATTGGCTCAGCGGGTGCATATGTATCGTACAACGCCATTACCGACGCAACCAGCAATGGTTCATTAGGTACACGTCGTTATATCCAAGCAGGTCAGGCATTCTTTGTGGAGAACAACAGCAGCACTGCCCCAAGCTTGACCATAACAGAAGCTGATAAAGCGATTAGTTCTACTAAAACCACTGTGTTTGGAAGTACTAGCCGCAGCCGTTTAGCCATCAACTTGATGAAAACAGAAGGAAGCGAAAGCAAACAAATGGATGGAGCCACACTACTGTTTGACCAACAGTTCAGCAATGGTATCGGCAGGGAAGATGCTAGGAAGATGACCAACCCTGGCGAAAACTTAGCTATCAACCACGATGGTCAGTCTTTAAGTATCGAAGGCCGCCTGCCTGCTACTGCAAATGAACGCTTGCCATTGACTTTAAGCCAATTAGCCAGCAGCGATTATCAATTTTCAATCGACGCTTCTGCTTTCAAAGCGGAAAACCTAGATGTTTTCTTGGTAGATACAATAGACAACAGCGAAACCTTGTTGACAGCAGCCATCAACAATATCAGTTTCAAAGTTGATGCTACAGATAAAGCCACTTATGCTAACCGATTCAGTTTGGTATTTAAAGCGGCTTCAAAATCAGCCACCAACCCAGCTAACATTGCCACCAGCACCATGAGTATTTACCCCAACCCGATGGTGGGCAAAACAGTGGCAGTTCGTTTAGGTAGCGAAGTAGCAGTAGGCAAATACGTGGTGAGTATGTACAACAGCTTAGGTCAACAAGTGTACACCGCCATTATCAACCACAGCGGAGCGAATGCAACTGAAACCATTACTACTTCTAGTAAATTGGCTACTGGTGTATATCAGCTAAACATAAAATCTTGCACGACTAACCAATTAGTAGCCACTTCAAACTTAGCTGTAGAATAATAATCAATCAAACCCCTAATCAACACAAGGCTCCGCAAATTGCGGGGCCTTTTTGATTTTAGAGTGCGATAAATTCTTTAGAATTATGCGAGTTGATTCAATAAGTGCCTACTAGGAATTGAGGGATTAAAATTGAGTGGGTGGGTTAATAAGCACGCCAACGCAGAAACTAATCAGGTAAAAAATTGTCATTCTAATCCTGTTGCTGTTAGAAAATTGAACAATTTGAAATTTAAACACCTTAAGCCGTAAGCAATCCCTAGCAAAAGTTACTGAACTATCATTACCCATGTTATTTTACTGCTTTTATCAAAAAAGGGTACACCTGCAATGTTGCCAATGATGAAAGAAGTGATAATATCAAGGTTAATATTGTATTTCTTTAAAGTCTGTTGGAGATTATTTTCAACCTTTTAAATAGTTTTTTGTCGATGCCATCAATAAGATGGCTCGGAAGCAATAGGCCAATATAATTCTTAGTCCTCCAATTTCTTTTTGAAACAATTTTACCTTTCAATGAGACCTATTGAAGTATTTTATTGTTCTTAAATCATTTAATTTTGAAAAATGATGCTTAAAATATGATAATGCCTAGATAGCTAGTTTAAATTATAAATTGCTTGTTGATTTTTGCTACTATACCAGACTATTTCAGATTCAAAATTACTTGTAGGGCTTTGTAAAACCAGATTTCCAAAAAGCCAAAAATCATTTGCCAAAGATGAATTGCCCAGTACATTGCTTTCATTAATTCATAACCATTGGTTTTGGTTTGTTATTTAATTTATCATGCAACGATTGAAATAAAAAGATGAGTTACAAAAGTATCCAATTAGGTATAATTACTATAATCCTGTTCTTTTTTATTTTTACAACTAAGCTGTTTTCACAAACAAAAATATACGTGGATTCTAGCATAACAATTTCAGGAAATGGCAAATCATGGTCCACTGCTTTTAAAAGGTTGAGTGATGCATTGAATTTTGCCAACTACAGCAGAGGAAATTTTACCATAAACGTAGCTCAAGGCACCTATTTGCCTACTGATGTCTTTGGTTCAACTACAAAAAATCGGGACTCCAGCTTTGTTATCTTCCGAAAAGGTATCAATATTTTCGGTGGCTTTCCAGCAGGTGGAGGCCTAAGAAATAGCAAACAATATGTAACTAGGCTTAGCGGGGATATTGGCATCGCTGGTTTATTCAATGACAACCTTTACCATGTCTTATTAGTAGCTATTAATACCAATACAATCGATTCATTATTGTTAGACGGTATTAATATAGAAAAAGGCAATGCAAACAGCAATTCAACAGTTGTAGTAAATGGTGTCTCTTTCGCCAATAATTGTGGCGGCGGCATTTTCATTAACAATAATAGCGGAACAACCATTAATAATTTTTTTATCAAGAATTGTCTAATTCAAAATAACAATTCCTCAGAAAGTGGTGGGGGCATACAAGACTATAATTGTACAATTTCGATGATTGGCTCTTGCATTTACAATAATACATCAGTAAAATATGGTGCGGGAGTGAACAATGAAGCTGGCGGATCGATAATATTTATGAATAATGTATTTGCCAATAACTTTAATTCAAATGGCCTTGGTGGTGGTGTAAGGGTATCGGGTAGTAATGATTCAAACCAGATTATCAATTGTACATTTACGAATAATGGTGCAAATACGGGTGGTGCTATAAGGGTTGCTAGTCTTGGTACGGCAACTTTGTACGTGAATAACTGTGTTTTCAGTGGTAACTACAGTGGCAGCGATTACACTTCTACTAAGGCAGATATAAGCAATGGGTTGTCGGCGGGAAACCTTAGCATAAATTATTCCTGCATTCAATCGACTCAAAAATGCAACGCATGCTTAGCTGCTAGTACCAATCCCTTACTTACTGATAATACCAATCCATTGGGTAATGACGGTTTTTTTGGAACGGCCGATGATGGACTAACCCTTACAAGAATAAGCCCTTGTATTTCAGTAGGCAATGTGGCAATATTTACTAAGTTTAATCAAGCAAATGAAGATATAACGGGTAATCCAAGAATTATTGGTGGTAATATTGATATGGGTGCTTATCAATATCAAGCAGTATTATCCATCGTTACAAAAGGATCATTTGGTTCCCTATCATGGTGTCCGGGCAGGCCATTTTCTACCTATAATAGTTTTGTTGTTTCAGGTAGCGAATTGGTTGATAGTGTTTTAATTACTGCACCAATTGGCTTTGAAATATCAATGTCTCCTTTTAGTGGGTTCGCTACTGCACAAACATTGTTTCCAACAGGTGGTGTACTACTTTCTACAATAATGTATGTACGAATGAGTACAGTAGCTATTGGTAACACAAGTGGCAATATTGTAATTGCATCTAAGCAAGCAAATACACAATATTTATTTATAAGCGGTGTTTCAAATAGTCATATTACTCCTGTAAAAGCTACAATTATTGGTCCTATAAAAACATGCGATAGTACGGCTGTAATTTTTACTGTAAATACAAACATTACAGATAGCGTAATGTGGAATTGGAGCTTTGGAAATGGTGATACCTCTTTATCTAAAAACCCTCCTCCTGTTTATTTTACAACAAAAAAAGATTCAGTAACAACTTATTCTGTATCACTTATAACGGTTTATAAAAATTGTTTTGATACAGCCCCCATACATCTAATTCAAGTATTTCCTAAACCAGTGGTAGGCTTACAACCAAGGTCCAAAACAGTTTGTGAAGGAACAACCATAAAACTTGTTGCTTTTGATGGAGAAAAAGGCAGATACAAATGGTCATCTGTTCCAATTTCTACATTTTCCAGTAACGATTCAGTACAAATAGTTAGCCCAAATATTTCCACAAGCTATTTTGTATCTGTTACAAACAAATTTGGTTGTCAAAATAGAGATTCAACCACCATAGTAGTCCAAAAACATTTTTCATTAACTTATCCTAGAGACACTTTTGTTTGTTCAGGAAAGTCCGTTTTATTACCAGTTTCTGGGGCGTATAAATATGCTTGGCTAATGGATAGTGCAACCCTTTCAAACACAATATCCAATCCAGCAAGCCCAACAGCAACACCGGTAGCACCATCTACGATATACAAATTTGTAGCTAGAGACCAATTTGGTTGCTTTAACGATACAGGATTAATAAAAGTAAATGTAAGGCAGTTTCCAACACTTACTACCGTAAGTAAGGTTGTTGTTAAAACTGGCGACTCTGTTATATTAAAAACGTTGTCATCACCTGACGTTGTATCGTTTGCATGGTCTCCTACTAGTTATTTGAGGTGTATAAATTGTCCAAATACATTTTGTGTTCCAAGGTCTAATATTGATTATACAGTTACAGCTACCACCAAATTTGGGTGTTCCGTAAATTCAGGTATATCAGTAAATATTGTCTGCTCTAATTCCATCTTTTTCCCTACAGCAATTAACTCAGCTGGCGGAAATCCTGTTTTTTATCCTAAAGGAAAGGGTATAAGGAGTATAAAATATTTCAGAATATACAATAGGTCTGGTCAATTAATATTCGAAAAAAAAGAAATGCAGTTAAATGATACATCCGCAGGGTGGGATGGAACATTTAAAGGTATCAAGCAAACTAGTGGCACCTATGTGTACACTGCACAAGCCCAATGCGATACTGGCGATTATATAAACTTGAATGGAACGGTTGTTTTGTTTTGATAAAAATTTAAAAGGAAAGCACTTACAAATGAAAGATTTATGAGGTTAGTAAAAATACAAGTAAAGCAAATGAATTACACTGAACACCCTATCTAAATCAAACTTAAATGCGATTAGGAAATCCCCACCATCAGTTTTGGCTACATGCCTTTCGGAACACTGTTGCCCAGCAGATACTTCTTACCACAATCCTAAAGTGGTCTTATTGCTAGAAGCTTGAAACTCATGCCGATCATTTTAAATTTTTTTATTGTTTCACCTATGACCTTAGCTATTGGAATAAATTTCTCTTCTGAAAAGAAGTTTGACTATGCATTATTGCACCTATAGCAGCACCTTACTATATTATTTAACTCGTCATTTTTTTTACTGGGGTCTTCCCTGTATAGCTGTAAAAGTTTACCTCTTTTTCCGCCTCTTGTAGCATCAAACCCTAAAATTTTACGCTAAGCATTATATAGTTCTAACGTTCTTTCATTGGTTGTACCACAATAATGGAAGCCCCTTTGAAAATTACTAGTAAGAAACCATTGGTTGAAATTCTCAAAAGTGGTATTTATAAAACCTTCTTTCTGTTTGCCTTTGGGGTCTATATATTCATTCTTTCCATTAAATATTTTTCTCAATTCATTTTTCCGTCATTGCTTTATTTTATTTGATTGACATTAACTCCCTTGATCTACTCATTGATTCAGTTACTACTAATGCTTGTTTATTAATGTTTTCAATAACATCTAATGTTGTTCTTGTATCTACCTTTACTATTGCACTTGTGTTAACGGCTTTTAGGTCGAATATTTTTGCATCTATTATCGGCAATTAATGATTCTTGCTCTTTTATATCTTTTTCAAACTGGTTAATTTGAACTTCAACTTCTTCAATAAGTGTTATATCTGCCTTATCTTTTCTGGTAACTAATAACCTGTGCTAACAGATTGATAGGTTACTTTTCACTTATTGGAGGTTTCCTTTTCTTGTATCTTGGGGGTAATGATTTACATCTAAACAACGAATTTCTATTGCAAAAAACGAACTATGGATAGAAATTATAGTTTTTCTAAACGATATTCAGTAGTGTAAACAACGAAACCCTACTTTTAGGCTTCTATTAAAACAATTAAATTTATTATTTACTAAACGGATGATTATGCGCAAAATTTTTACTACCCTTTTTGTGATGCTCACGTTCTTTGTGGGCATGGCACAGCCCATTTACAAAGCGAGCAATTATGCTAACATGGGCGACACTGCTTATCTAACCTCGGTGCAGTTGGATACCGCCTTTAATTTTTTAAAATCTGGCGCTAATTACACTTGGAATTTCGCCACAATAAATGGCGTTTCACAAGAGGCTTTAGCATTTAGAAACCCTACTAAAGTTGGTTTCTCTGCTGTACAGTGGCCATATATTTACAACACCAACAATGTAAATGTCTCTACCGCAACTGGTCAGGATTACGCACTTGGTCAAATTACCGTAAGCAACAGAAACGATTTTTACCTTAAAAACACAGATGCTTTATTACAGAAAGCATCCAGTTACACATTAAGTGCTTCAGGTACTTCGTTGGATTTAAAGAACACATTTACTACCGTAGATTCCATTTACAAATTCCCTTTGAAATATTTGGATACTTTTTCCTCAACGGCTGGTTTTACCACCATCGTACCATTTATATTTTACAGCCAAGAGATTTTAAAACGTACCAATAAAGTAGATGGCTGGGGTAAATTAATCACCCCTTACGGTACTTTCAATAACTGCCTTCGTGTAGTAAGCGAGGTGATGCAACAAGATACTTTTGGCGTTACTGGATTTAATATTCCTAGAGTGTACACACGCTACAGAGAGTTAAAATGGTTAGACACCACAAAAGGCTACCCTGTTCTTTATGTAACCCAAACCTACAATGGCTTTTCGTATGTTACACAAAGTGTAAAATACCTTGACATTAAGAAAACATTCCCCCCCAATGCAGTATTTTACTATACTCCATTTCAACCCAATCCTGGTGATACGGTTACTTTCTACAATTTCAGTACCGCTAGCACAAGCTACCTATGGAACTTTGGTGATGGCACTGGAACAACTACTGAAATTAACCCCATCCACATTTTCTACAATCCAGGAGTTTACACCGTTAGCTTAATAGCTTATAATGGCACCGTGTCAGATACCCAGAAGGTGGTAATTACCGTGAGTGGTAAACCATTATCCTTCTTTGCTTATAGCCCAATAGCACCTAAAATTGGGGATACCGTTAAGTTTAACAACCAATCTACCAAAGGCGTTACTTATTTATGGGACTTTGGCGATTCTACAACTACAAGTAGTTTGAAAAGCCCCAATCATGTGTACAAAAAAGCTGGAACTTTTAAAGTAAAACTAATCAGCTATAACACGTTTGGTTCGGACACTATTGTTATCCAAATAAAAATTGCGAATCCTCTTGCAGTAGATTTTATATCGTTTAATGCAAAACGCACCAACGGATTGGCTTTGTTGCAATGGAGTACTAGCTTAAACGCAACTGCTAATAACTTTTCTATTGAACGCAGTACAGATGGTGTCCATTTTTCTAGCATAGGCAGCTTACCCGCAAACCGCACCGCTAAATATCAGTTTACAGATGCGGATAGATTAACCTCAGGTAAAGTGTTTTATCGAATTAAGGCAATTGAGGCTGATGGTAAAATCAGTTACTCTCCCGTGGTTCAAATAAACAGTTTGGCCATAGACAAAAACAGCATATTGGTTTATCCCAATCCTGTTGTAGGCCGTGGAGTGGTGAAAGTGTTGGTTCAATCATTAGAAAATCAATCCATTACCCTTGAAGTGTTGAATATAAATGGTCAGGTAGTAGGTCGTTATAGCCATACTGTAATAGCTGGTAGCAATGCACTTTCATTACCATCTAATGCTTTAAAATCTGGAGCTTACTTTATTAAGTGTTTGGCAAATAACTCCAACGAATTATTGGCTTCCACCAACTTTGTTGTAACAGAATAAAAAGTACAAACCATTGCCCTTGGGCGCATTGATAAAATAAGATAATCCCCGAAACTCGTTGGTTTCGGGGATTGTTATTTTAAGGGAAATGAATTACCTGCTAGATTATCTGAACGGCTATGAATAAACGCTTGGTTTGCGATTTACATTATAGCGTATACATTTTAAATTGAAAACGATTAGGGTTATTTTTTTATTGGTGCTTTTAATCTTAGGGTTAACGAATGTTTATGTGCTTACACACAGAAATGAAGGTTTTAGGTACTATCCATTTAAAACCTATAGCGAACTCTATGTAACAGATAGCACCTGCTATCTTCAAGAGCTTCATTTTAATGCAAATGAAGTGGAGTTACAGTTATCGCTCCCAATTACAGACACTTTTCAATTATTGGTGGACAGCAATGCCGTCTCTACACACCAATTAATGGTTATTAACCAAAAAAGCATAAAGATTCCATTGCAAAAAGGTATTCATACTTATGAGTTGAAAGGCAAAAAACGCATCACGATTATCATCGATCATGATGAAATGGATGGCAAGGTTGTAAATGAATTTACCTACTGTAATTTACCCGGCCCGAATATCAGAGTGGGTCATTTGGCAGATTATCAAACGGGCACTTCCATACTATCTAAAGCGGAAATAAACAAAGCAACAACCCTTTTACATTCCAAAACGCATTTTTATGAAGCAACTACTGACAGTGCAAGGGTGATGGAACTCTGCCTTTTTGCAGCTAGTCTTTGTAATAATCCCAAAGGATACCCATTTGCAGCACTTAACTTACTACCGGCAGTGCAACAGCTAGATTCTGCGCTAGCTTGTCGTGGAGAATTGGTTTGTGGAAATTATACCAGCATTATTTCGTTTCTGGCTTCTGTAGGCGGGCTTGCCAACAGACGAATTGGCTATACTGGAAGTATTGATACTTGGCAGTATGGCGCACATTTTATGAATGAAATTTATTTGCGGGATGCACAACAATGGGTGTTATTAGATGGGGTCAATAATATTTATTTGCCACACGATAGCCAAGGGCGTTATTTGAATATAGTGGACATTAAGCAGCTTGTTCAGCAGAAAAGCACTACAGGAAAATGGGCTTACCGTTATTCAAAAGGGGAAATGGAGTCCATTGCTTATGATAGCGTTAACCGCTTTCACTATTATTATAATAGAAGCAACGCACACTTTCTTTTTGCACTACCCAACTCGTCTGTCCCTTCCACCTCATTGGTTCATGCCCTAATCGACTTTTATGGGTTTGATAGAAATTATAGTTTATACAGTTCCACTTCCCAAAATCAATGGAGCAAAATATTTATTCGGCTAGTCGCTAGTTGGGGTTTGCTCGCACTCATCAGTATGTGGGGGATCTGTGAAATCCTGCATCGGTACAGGAAAACCAAAAAGCATTAAATACCAATAAAAATCTCCTCTCCAAAATCAGATGTAGAATGGTTGATGTCCCCGTACACTTTTAGTAGTTGCATCACTGCTTTTTTGCCATCCGTTCCTAAGCAAATGGTGTAATTATTCACGTACAAGTCAATGTGTTTACGCATTACTTCATCGCTCAATTCTTGGGAATTAGCAATAACATAATCGGGCAGTTTGGTATATTGATCTAGTGCATATACTAGACTATCTTTTATTAAACTATTTACGGTCTGTGCCAATTCGGTGCTTATTCTATTATGCGCAACTATGCCACCAAGTGGGATAGGTACATGGAGTTGTTGTTCCCAATATTCACCAAGATCCATCCATTTTACCAATCCCTTGTTCTGGTACGTAAATCTATTCTCATGAATAATAACACCAGCATCTACCTCATTAGAAAGTACCGCCGATTCAATATGGTGAAACAACATAAACTCTTTGTTTACTGCTTTAGGAAATGCTAAAGAAAACAACAAATGAGCCGTAGTGTCTTTGCCAGGAATAGCTACGAAAGCTTGGTTAACAGCCGATTCCAAATCTAAATCTGGAGTAGGTGGCGCTTTACTAATCAGCAAAGGCCCTACACCTTTCCCTAAGGCCCCCCCACTGGTAAGTACGCGGTATTGTTGCAATATCAGTGGTAATACACCGTAGCTTATTTTACTAAAATCTAGTTTACCTTGTTTTGCCCACACGTTCAATGCTTGAACATCGGCCATATACACTTTAAAATCAATTCCTTTGGTGTCAATTTTCTTGTTTACGAGGGCATCGAAAATGAAAGTATCATTTGGACAAGGCGAAAAACCAATTGTCACTTGCATATTAAATAGGTGTAAATAATTAAAAGATGTACTAAAAGCGTAAAACTAAACGTTTACATCTCTTGAAAAGTTTGATTGTGGCTACGTTGTAAAAAAAATGAGGCCAAATTATCCACAGTTGGTGGTCTAGTTTATTGAATGATAGTAGGATATTATACATGATGATAGAAAAATCTAGATATCCCATCATTTTGTTATTGCAATGGATGGCTAGCCCCTTCAAACAATGCAACACCAAGAAACTTTCCATCAAAGCTTAGTTAGATACCATATTCTTTACATGGCTTTTCTCTTTTACCAATAGTGATTCTAATATGTAGAATTTAGAAACTCAATGGGATTCAGATAAAACATTTTTTTCCAGCCCTGTACACTATTATCTATTCGCCAGATGTAAGGGAAGAGTGTCAAAATAGCGTAGTGCAAATGCGGCGGTTTTCCTTTTGCATTACCCGTATTACCGACCCTTCCAATTTCTGTTTGTCGGGATACCATAGCGCATGTTTTAGTATGGATACTTTCTAAATGTGCGTAATAATGTAAACGCCATTTAGGCCCAAGCACCAGAACCACCTTGCCCCCTCTATTGATTTCCCCTTGAAACAATACTATTCCACTAGTAGCAGCACACACTTTGGTGCCTTTTTTAGCAAAAATATCCACCCCCTTGTGTGTAATTGATTTTCCCCACGGGTAGTACCAATAAGAATTTTGTTCATAGCTATTCATAGGGGCTTTATCCACTGGCATCCGATAGCCTTGGGGTAGCAGGAAGCCAATAACAACTACAATTATTATTGCTTTGCCAAGATTTCTAAAAAAAGGCTTCATTACAATCTATTGGTTACATTAAAAAAATGGGATAAATAAATGCAGTTGGAGATACCCCTATTTAAACATCCCGAAAGTTGAAACCTTTCGGGAAATTGATGCCCGCTTCTTTCCTATTTTAGATATAGTTCATTTATCTGGGCATCACTTTTTATCAATTGCCACCATACAAACTACGGCATCCACACTGCCACTGTCTGTTTCAAAGCTGATGGTACCATTTGAACCGTTGGAAAAATTTACTTTACCTGCCAACTGGTGCTTTACGGCTTTATTGACCGCATTGGCAAATCCCTTGCTTTTGAATTGGTTTACGGTTTCGTTCAGTTCAAAAATGGACAAGGGTTTCAGGGTAGTAATAATAGCCACTTCATCTTTTTCCCCCACTTCGTCCGCCTGCATGCTCATGCCCCTTGGAAATAACCGATAACCGGTAATACCACAATAAGGGGAAAACCTTGTTTTGCTCGGGTCGTCTTTTCTGGGGTAAGGGAATAATACGTAGCTACTGCCGTCGGTTTCTTTGCCCAATACATATACATAGCAAGCGGTATTATTTTTCACTTCCATTTTAAAAGTGGTGCCTTTGGCAATGGGTTCAATGGTTTTGAAAAGATTATCTTGGGTGAGTTGAAGGGGGATATATGCTTTGGTTTTTGCATTCACCAATCCGATGCTACAGGCCAATTGCTCCACTGCCGCCGCACCTTTTTTGGGTAAGGGATTGATGCCATAAGCCTCCTGCACAAAATGTTTAAAATCTTTGTATCTCACCCACGCAATACCATCCTGCCCCCACTCTTTGCCCCAACTGTTCATGATTTGAAAAGCACCCCCTTCTTTCCGGTCGTCGTAGCCTATTACACAAAGGGCATGACCCCCAAAACCCATTTTGGAATAATCATCTTCCGTAGGATGCCAAATACTTTCCCCAAGCATATCGTGCATAAAACTGCCTCCTACCATCATGCCTATCACCACGGGAACATCTTTGGACAAGTGTTCTTTAATGGCATGGATGTCAATACCACGGGTGCTTTCTGTACTAGTCAAGCGATTGTAACCCAGCATACGAAAAGAGGATGCCTCTTGCAGCAATTGCCCATTTGGTTGGCGTTCGCAGTCTTGATCGTCATAAGGAAATTCATTAAATGGCACCGCCCCCACCCTGCTCATGGTTTCCATGGCTCTGATGATGTAGCTCCCTTGGCAGCCGTCCAGTTTAATTTGGTTGTATAAAAAGGAAGGACTAAAAGCCAGTTGATTGGGATTTTCTCCAGTTGCTGCCGCTTCCAAAACGGTTCTTGCGGCATAAGCACTACTCCATGCCACACAACTTCCTTGCTGACCTTGATTTCTGCGCTCTGGTGCAAACTTGAGTAAGGACACATATTCTGGAAGGTCGGTTTTGCTGGGGTCTAACCCTTCATAAACGGGTGCTTTTTCAAATTGCTTGGCATCTAATACACCCCCCGTTGCTAGTTCGGATGATTGATGGGAGCGACTGTTGTTTCTGCCCCCTCCACTAGTGCAACCACCTTTGAAATAGCTAATGCCTACAAAACCCAGTACCACCAGCAATAGCACGGGATAACGAAACAACAACCCAAGGATGAACCAGATAAATTGGAAACCACCCCCACCGCCGCTTCCATTGTTAAACCCGAAGCCACCACCACCATTGCCGCCGCCACCCGTATAATCGTCACTATTATCTTCCTGATCTTCTGGATCATCTACCATTCTTATTGGCATATACTACTCTTTTTATTTGTAAATAATATTCCTATAGTTAGGCTTCAAAAATAATGGCTATTCCCAGCACCTAATTGGTTATTAGTTGCCAATCTTTTACTTATCGAACTACCCAGAATGCACGATTAATACTGCTTTAAGTCCAAATAATTGACTCGAGAAGCTTTTAAGCAGTCAAATAAAACGTAGAACCGCATCTGTAATACTGCAAGTGGCTGTTTCTGGACGTAGAACAGCACTTGCAAAACTGCTGAGGCCATTCTACGCTCGTAGAACCGTATCTGCAAAACTGCGGATGTAATTTCTACGCACGTAGAACCGCACTTGCAAAACCGCGGATGTCATTCTACGTGTGTAGAACCGCACTTGCAAAACTGCGGATGCCATTCTACGTCCGTAGAACTGCACTTGCAAAACTGCGGATGCCATTCTACGTCCGTAGAACCGCACCTGTAAAACTGCGGATGCTATTCTACGTGCGTAGAACCGCATCTGCAAAACTGCGGATGCTATTCTACGCACGTAGAACCGTACTTGCAAAACTGCGGATGCCATTCTACGGACGTAGAATCGTACTTGCAAAACTGCGGATGCCATTCTACGTCCGTAGAACCGCACTTGCAAAACTGCGGATGCCATTCTACGTCCGTAGAACCGCACTTGCAAAACTGCGGATGCCATTCTACGTGTGTAGAACCGCACCTGCAATACTGCGGATGCCATTCTACGTCCGTAGAACCGCATCTGCAAAACGGTGGAAGCCATCCTTCGTGCGCAGAACCACTAATGCAACACATTTGGGGACTGATATTAAAACCAAATGAGGCACCTCAACTTTCGCTAACGCAAAAAAAATGTTGAAATACCCCATCTTTTTAAAATTAAAAATGATTGCAAGAGTTAGGTGGTTTCAAAGAGCATAAAAAAAAAGGGCAAAACCAAATTGGTCTTGCCCCTACTTGTGACGACAAACGAAAAAAAGGAAGTTTATGCTAATACAGCTTCGGTAGTAATGGTAGTGTTATACAATTTACTGATAGGACAGTTTGCTTCAGCATCTTTTACACTAGCTTGAAACACTTCTTCGCTAATGCCAGGAATAACGGCTTTCACAATTAGGTGAGACAGGGTAATAGCACCATTGTCAAGCGTAATTTCACATTTGGTTTCAATGCTGGTAGGGGTAAATCCTGCAGCACCAATTACAAAACTCAACTTCATGGTAAAACAACCAGCGTGTGCGGCAGCCACCAACTCTTCTGGGTTAGTACCCACGCCATCCGCAAAACGGGAATTGAAAGAATATTGGGTTTGGTTTAAGGTAGTGCTTTGGGTAGTTAAATGTCCATTACCTTCTTTACCCGAACCGTTCCAAACGGCAGTTGCATTGCGTATCATTTTTTATTTTTTTTAAGATGAAATAATGAGGCCGCAAAGTAAACAACACTAGGCGTTTATCTTTGAATAATTCATCAAATTGTTATTGTGATTTTGGGAACATTTATGCAACAGCTCGTTGCTGACTTTCAGCATACGAGTTGGCAGGAGGCAGTAGCGGCCAGTTTTGGTATCATCAGCGTATTATATTCCCGTAAGGAAAACATACTGGTTTATCCCACAGGTATCGTGAGCACATTACTCTATACATGGCTTTGCTTTAAACCTTTGCAATTATACGCGGAGGGCAGCTTAAACTTCTATTATACAGGCATGAGTATTTATGGTTGGTATGTATGGCAACGTAAATCGTCGGGCAGCACTTTGGCCATTAGTTATAATAGCCGACAAGAATGGATACAATGCGGGGTTTTTTTATTGGTAGCTATGGCATTGTTGTATGGAGTACTTAGATTTTATACTAATAGTACTGTGCCATTTGCCGATTCCATTGCTTCAGCCACAGCCTATGTGGGCATGTGGCAGATGGCTAGGAAAAAGGTAGAAAACTGGATATGGTGGATCATTACCAACGCCATTTCTTGCCCACTGTATTTCTATAAAGGGTTTGTTTTGTCCAGTGTGCAATTTGTGGTGTTTTTTGTATTGGCCATTTTGGGTTTGCAAGAATGGCGGCGGAAAATGAGCAACAACGCTTCAATGCTTAATGATTTATGATTGGGCACTAATTATTAAAAAAGTGTTAGCAAGATGTCACTTTTTCAATTAGCTCCGTAATCCTAAAATAAATTTGGATTATTCAACGATTCGTACCATTGGAGCGAATGCGACTAAAATCACTACTTGTAGCATTCAACAAGTCTAAATCGCCACTCGTGCATTGGTGGCAATACCCCCTGAATTTGCTTTTTGCCCATCTTTAAATAGCTAGTTCTTAAACTTTAACCCGTAATTCATCATTTTAAATTGAATAAGCTCATCAGAAAAATTGTCATTCTTGGCCCTGAATCAACAGGAAAAAGTACCCTTTGTAGCCAATTGGCCGCCCATTATGGCACTATTTGGTGCGAGGAATATGCTCGGGCTTATTTATTACAACACGGCACCAATTATCATTTTGAACAATTGCTCGACATTGCCAAAGGCCAACTAGCACTTGAAGATGCTGCTATCGAACACTTGCAACAACCAGAAGGTAGAACTGATTTCCCATATTTATTTATCGATACCGATATGCACGTGATGAAAGTGTGGTGCGAATATGTTTTTGGAAAATGCCATCCTTTTATAGAAGGACAAATTGTCCTTAGGCAGTATGATTTGTATCTTTTGTGCAATACCGATTTGCCTTGGGTAAAAGACGAACTACGAGAATACCCTGATAAGGCCAACCGTAAAGAACTATTTAATATTTATCACCAATTGCTTACCAGACAATCCACCCCTTGGGCCATTATTTCAGGTAATGACGAAGCACGGTTACAATTGGCAATAGCTACGATTGATCAGTATTTTGGGTCATTGAATGGTGGTAGGTAGTTAGCTGGGAGTGCTTTGAAATAAAGAAAGCTTGATATTCGCCGTTAGGTATGTGGGTGGAAAAAATAAATTATTGATACACTTACAACCACAGAAAATAACAACTAGAAAGATTAATTTAAATAAATACTACAAAAATGGAAAAGTTACAATTCAATGTAAACATCAATGCCTCAATGACTAAGGTTTATGATTTTATGCTTGGCATTAATTCTAAAACAACTTATGAGCAATGGACTGCCGTTTTTAACCCTACATCCTCCTATGAAGGTAGTTGGGAAAAGGGGAGCAAAATTTTATTTATTGGGGTAGATGAGCATGGAGAAAAGGGAGGCTTGGTTTCCAGAATAGTAGAAAACATACCTTACCAATTTGTTTCGATTCAACATTATGGACTAATAAAAGCGGACAAGGAAATTACAGATGGACCAGACGTAGAAAAATGGGCAAACGGATTGGAAAATTATACGTTCGTAGAAAATAATGGAACTACAACCGTTACGGTTGATTTAGACACCACGGAGGATTTTTCAGATTTCATGAACCAGACCTACCCTAAGGCACTCGACAAACTGAAAGAAATTTGCGAAGCATAATATCATTTCGCAATCAACAGTAGGTTTCCTTTTGCTTTTCCGCAAAATTGTAATCTGCGTGCTGTGTGTTGCAATTGACCTATTCAAAAATGACATGCGTACTACTATCAAATAATCGGAGCAATTCTTACTCTTTTCCTTAAACCTCTCAAATAATGAGAATATATAAAAGCCCTATTTTCGCATGGACAAAATAGCCATGTGGCTCTATTTTTATGTCACCGATTTACAAGGGATAGCTTAATTAGCAATGCCTTATTCTTAACCTTTCATTACTAAAATAACTCAATACTAAAAATGATTTTAAAATGGAAAAAACGAAAATTTGGATTTCTTATGATTTAGGGATAAA
Organism: Chitinophagaceae bacterium; assembly: GCA_027486835.1. Taxonomy (GTDB): domain Bacteria; phylum Bacteroidota; class Bacteroidia; order Chitinophagales; family Chitinophagaceae; genus Parasediminibacterium. The sequence continues at coordinate 52,366 of JAIXOJ010000191.1, read as the reverse complement.
CGGAGATTACGAAAGTCTTTACACCTGGTTGGATAATCATAAAGCAGAAGAATGTGGAGACAGCGTGGCTGTTTTAAAAGACTATGAATTTACTGGTGATTTAAAAGAGTATGTAACTAACGATTTAAAAGGACAAGTCCAATTAAAAAAAACGGATAGGGTCTATCTTTTTTGTACCAATCCCTTAGAGGCAGGTTTTATTATTGGTGGAAGAAAAAGGGCGCCATGGGTAGGGTATTCAATGGAAGAAAATAATCAAAGCGATGTTTAACTATGGCTCCTTTCATTCCTAAAACCTTTTTGATAGATACTGGATTCTGGTATGCTATTTATGACAAAGCAGATCAATATCATGAGCAAGCCATTGCCATGTTTAGCAAAATCGAGAACTCCCCTTTAATTGTTCCATGGCCTACGTTATATGAAGTTTTGAATACAAGTTTTCTGTCAGAAAAACCATGGATTGAACGATTTGAGCGGTTCTTACAAAAACCAACCGTAACAAAAATTGATGACAGCAATTACAAGGAACAAGCATTAATTTATTCTATGGCTAAATCAAAGGAAAAAGATTGGAATATTAGTCTAGGGGACGGAGTAATAAGGCAGATGTTAGCTGACGAAAACCTTAAAATAGATTATCTAGTTACGTTCAACTATAAAGACTTTAATGATGTTCTAAAAAGAAAATCCACAATAGAATATTATTACCCCTAACGTTAAAAACAATGCCCGAAAGCCTAACTGATGAGTTATCAGATTGGCTTTCGGGCATTATTTGTTATTCAATTGGCTCCAATGAACCTACTCGTTATTCCCAGTAGTGGTCGTAAACCCAACCACTATTTCCTACTATAATTAGGTGCTTCTTTAGTAATATCCACATCGTGTGCATGGCTTTCGCGCATACCAGCATTGGTTATTTGTACAAAAGTGGCTTTTTGCAATTCCTTTATAGTTTTTGCACCACAATAACCCATTCCAGCCCTTAAACCACCTGCATATTGATATACAATTTCGCTCAAGCTGCCTTTATAGGCCACTCGCCCTTCAATGCCTTCGGGTACTAATTTTTTCAGGTCGTCCTCCACATCTTGGAAATAGCGATCGCTACTGCCTTGGCTCATGGCGCCTAAGCTGCCCATTCCTCGGTATTCTTTATACTTCCTCGCTTCAAAAATGATGGTTTCGCCGGGGCTTTCTTCCACTCCCGCAAACACACTACCCATCATTACGGCATTAGCACCAGCAGCCAGTGCCTTTACCATATCGCCCGTGTAGCGGATGCCCCCATCGGCAATTACAGGAATATTTTTTGCCTTCAACGCTTTTGTTGCCTCCATAATGGCAGTGAGCTGTGGTACCCCTGCACCAGCTACTATCCTTGTAGTACAAATGGAGCCTGGGCCAATTCCCACTTTCACCGCATCCGCACCAGCCTGTGCTAATGCCTTTGCTCCTTCTCCGGTACCTACATTACCAGCTATGATTTGTAAACTTTTAAAGTTTTTTCGTAGCGTTTTTAAGGATTCAATCACGCCCAAAGTATGCCCATGGGCACTGTCTAAGGTTACTACATCTACCCCCACATGCAACAATGCTGCTGCTCTATCCAGCAAATCTTTTGTAATGCCCAATGCAGCACCCACCAATAGTCGTCCAAACTGGTCCTTTACTGCATTGGGGTTATTGTTAAGTTGAAGAATATCGCGGTAAGTAATCAGTCCAATCAATTGGCCTTTTTTGTCCACCACAGGAAGTTTTTCTATCTTATATTGCTGTAAAATTTTTTCTGCCTTTTTCAAATCGGTTCCTTCTGGAGCAGTGATGAGGTTAGTAGCCGTCATCACCTCACGAATTTTTTTGGTCTTATGGGCTATCTCAAACCTCAAATCCCTATTGGTCAATATCCCTACTAGCAATTGGTTGTTATCCACAATGGGGATACCCCCAATTTTGTTATCCCGCATCAATCGTAATGCATCGGCAACTGTGGCATTTTCAGTCAGCGTAATCGGATCGATAATCATTCCGCTTTCGCTTCTTTTTACTTTTCGCACCTGCTCGGCTTGTTTTTCAATGCTCATGTTTTTATGCAGTATGCCAATACCGCCCTCTCTTGCTAATGCAATGGCCAAGTTGGCTTCGGTTACGGTATCCATTGCCGCAGACAGCATTGGAACATTTAGCACGATTTCTTTGGTGAGGTGGGATTGAATATTCACATCGCGAGGAAGTATCTCGCTATAAGAAGGCATTAGCAACACATCGTCAAAGGTGAGCCCAACGCCAAATATTCTTGAGCTAGCCGATTTGCTAGCAGCGGTAGATTTTATTGATGCCATAGGCAAAGATATATGGCAGACCTTAATGCCGGTAATCAAAAAGCAAGATAGGGTGATTGCGAAAGCAAAAAAAGCAAGCTAAAAGAGTCAAATTGGTGTTATTGCTTTTCTTAGTACTGCAAATAATGCTATTTGTTCAATCGTAATTGTGTTGAAAATGGGTATTCATTTTTAGGATAACAATGCAAAGAAATAATTGAATGGTAGTAGTTGCTACCGCCTTGACAATAGAAAATGGTATTGTGTAACTTGAAGAAGATGGGATTTGGAAATCCCATTTTTCTATTAAGACGAAATGCTTTACCCAAACTACTTCATCAGCTTGAGTAAGAGAAGTTCAAGAAAAAATTCTTAGACAGTCATCTGCTATACAACAGAAGGTCGAAAAACTTCTTAGACAGTCATCTGCTACACAACAGAAGGTCGAAAAACTTCTTAGACAGTCATCTGCTGCACAACAGAAGGCCGAAAAACTTCTTGGACAGTCATCTGCTACACAACAGAAGGTCGAAAAACTTCTTAGACAGGCATCTGCTACACAACAGATGCTTGAGGTAATTCGTGCACAGTCATCTGTTGTGTAACAGATGACTGAGGTAATTTAGCTAGGGTGTTTATTGCAGGAAAGACATGTTATTAGATTGACTTTATTGCAAAGTCATAATAACTACCCGTACCTTATTCTATTTCCATTTCCAATGCCTCCATAATTCCTTTCATATAGCCAATGCCAAACAGGTTGCCTTTCATGGCATAGCCGTGCTGTTGGTTGCTTTCGCCAGCCATGGTGGGTACATGGTCGGAGCGGATGGGGCCTTTGAAACCAATGGCTTTATAGGCTTTGAATAGGGCGACCATATCCGTTGGGCCATTGTCGTGGAAGGTTTCTCTAAAATGATTGGGTGTACCTACTACATCACGAATATGTACAAAATGTATGCGGTCTTTAAACTCCTCAATTAATGCGGGTACATCCTCGCCCATGGTGGTGTATGTGCCTTGGCAAAAGGTTAATCCGTGGGACGGGCTGTTGGTGAGTGCCAAAGCTTTTCTTATTCCATCGGCATTGATAAATATTCTACCAATTCCTCGCAAGGGCGAAACAGGGGGATCGTCGGGATGCAATGCCATTTTCACACCTGCTTGTTCTGCCACGGGTATTACTTGCTGGATAAAATATTGGTAGTTGTTCCAAATTGTCTCCTCGCTCACGATTCCATATTCGGTTAATGGTTGCTGATTGGCAATGGTTGTGTCAAAACCGCTTACGAAAGCTCCTCCCCTTTCGGAAAGATTGGTTTCGGTGCGGTACCAACCAATGCCCGCCATAAAATTGTAGCAAAGCAAGTTGATGCCGAGTTGACCCATATTCACCAACATCTTTTTGTACAAATCAATGTCTTCATCCCTGCCAGGCAATCCAAATTTGATGCGATTCATGTCAAACTGGTCGCCTTCTAAACCAATAAGCTGAAAGCCATTGGCTTGATAGATTGCTTTTGCCGCTTTAAGTGCTTCTAAATCCCAAGGTGGTAATTTGCCTGTAATTTCTGGGGCTAGTTTGCCAATGGCATATTGAATACCCATCTGGTTACAGAGTTGCCATTTTTCGTCGGGTGTATTGCCAAAAAATAAAAAAGATAATTTCATGATAATAATTTATTTGGTAGAGACGCAATTCATTGCGTGTTTACGACAACAATGCATCGAATAATATTTCCACAGGGTGCAAAGCCTTCATGGCCAAGCCGTCTTTTATTTGATGGCGACAAGATGTACCAGCAGCCACCACTGCCACCTCTTTTGCAACATTGCGCAAATAGGGGAACAAAACCAACTCGCCTACTTTTTGGGATACTTCGAAATGCTCTGTCTCGTAGCCAAAAGCACCCGCCATGCCGCAACAACCAGAGGGTATTTCCTTCACTTCGTAGTTGGTGGGAAAGCCCAACACAAAAGCTGCATATTTTGAAGAAGACAACACTTTTTGGTAGCAATGGGAGTGAAAAACAATGGTTTTATGTTCGCTGGTAAAAAGTGTTTGATCAATAGCCCCACGTTGCATTTCTTGATACAAAAACTCTTCTATTGTATAGGTATTTGCCGCCAAATGCTTTGCTGATTCCAACAATGCGGGTTCTGCCAAATCTTTGTATTCGTCCCTAAGGGTGAGAATGGCAGAGGGTTCAATGCCTATCAATGGTGTTTGAGCGGAAACAAGCGGTGCCAATAATTGAATGTTTTCATTCACTATTGCTTTTGCTTTGCGCACCATGCCTTTAGATAAAAAAGTCCTGCCGCTTTCCTTATGGTTGGGAATAAGCACTTCATAGCCCAATTGTTCTAGCAATAGGATGGTTTTTTTGCCGATGGACACATCGAGATAGTTGGTAAACTCATCTACAAAAAGATAGACTTTTTTTAATTTAGATTTGCTTTTCGGTCTTCCTGCCACCCATTTTACAAGCGTTTCTTTTTCCAATAAAGGCATGGAACGTTCTGGATGAAAACCAATTAATTGGTTGATTTTTTTGCCAATAAAAGGAGTGGTAATGAGTTTGTTGTACAGCGAGGGCATGATAGCAGCCAACTGCATTTGGGAAGAAAAGTTGCCAATGAGTTTGGCTCGAAGGGGCGTACCATTTTTATCATAATAATGTTGTAAAAACTCGGCTTTCATCTTAGTAATGTCCACGCCAGAAGGGCATTCTGTTTTGCAACCCTTGCAGCTAAGGCACAAGTCCATCACTTCCTTAATCTCTTGGTGGTTGAAAGGATTGGCATCGTCGGGATTTCCCAAAAATTGCCTTAACACGTTTGCCCTAGCACGGGTAGTGTCAAATTCATTTCTTGTAGCCATATAGCTGGGACACATCAAACCCGTGGACACAGCACTTCGCCTGCAATCGCCCGAACCAGAACATTTCTCGGCCAATTTCAGAATGCCCCCATCACCACTGAACTGAAAATTTGTAGGAATCTGAATGGGAGGCAAATCCTGCTTCATCCGCAAATGGGTGTCCATAGCTGGAGTATTGACAATCTTGCCAGCATTGAAAATATTATTGGGGTCAAAAATTCTTTTTGTTGCCTTAAAGAGGGTCATCACTTCCTCACCCATTACGCTGCCAATAAATTCGCCACGCAACCTACCATCTCCATGTTCTCCCGAAAGTGAACCTTGGTATTTTTTAATGAGGCCAGCCGTCTCTTTTAATATACTTCTGAAAATAAAAACACCTGCTTTGGTTTTTAAATCCAGCATGGGTTCCACATGCAATTCGCCCGCACCAGCATGTGCATAATACGAGGCTTTTACGTTGTATCGAGCCAGTATTTTTTGTAAGTCTTCAATATAGGCAGGAAGGTCTTCCGGTGCAACTGCACAATCTTCAATTAGGTTTACTGGTTGGGCATCACCCGCCGCATTTCGCAAAAGTCCAAGTCCCGCTTTTCTTAAATCCCAAGCCAAAAGGGCTTCATTATCATGTAAAACGGGATAGGCATAACCGCAATTTTCTTCCTTTAAAGCGGTAATTAATTCTTGGGATTTCTGGTTCAATTCCTCCACAGAATCCGCCATAAACTCCACCATTAATATTGCTTCTGGGTCGCCCGATATAAAGAAACGATTCCTTGCATATACAGGATGTCCAATGGTATAATCTAAAATGCACTTATCCACCAGCTCGGAAGACATCGGCTGAAAAGGCAATGCCAATCGATTGGCAATCAGCGATTCTTTTATGGAGCGACAATGCACGCAAATCAATGCCGCAAACTTTGGTGGTAGCGGTAGCAATTGCAATTTGCATTCGGTTAAAATAGCCAAAGTGCCTTCTGAACCTGCAATGAGTTTGGAAAGATTGAGGGCTGCCCCATCTGGGTTAATTGGTTGCATGGATACTATTGCATCCAAGGCATAACCTGTATTTCGCCTTACGACTGTTTTTTTCGGAAAGTTGGTTTGTATGGTCTCCTTTGATTGGGTATTATTTAATAGTAGCAGCAAGTCCTGCTCTATCTGTTTTAAAAGTTCGGGCTTGTTTTCGTGGGCTTCCGTTGCCACATTTTCATTGATCGTTGCCAAGCTTCCATCACTTAACACCACTTTTACTTCCAATAAATGGTCTCTTACACTACCCCAAACTATGCTATGTAGGCCACAGGAATTATTGCCCACCATACCTCCAATCATTGCACGGTTTGCAGTGGATGTTTCCGGACCAAACATGAGTCCGAAGGGCTTCAAGTGTTTGTTTAAATCATCCCTTATTACGCCAGGTTGCACACGAACCCAACGCTCCGCCACATTCACTTCTAGGATTTGCTGGAAATAATGAGAAGTATCTACCACAATACCATTCCCTACCACTTGCCCCGCCAAGGAAGTGCCGGCAGCTCGTGGGATCAATGTTTTGCCATGCTGGTTGGCAAATGCAACGAGCAAAACAATGTCTTGCTCATTTTTAGGTATCGCAACAGCCAATGGCTTTTCCTGATACACTGACGCATCGGTGGAATAGGCCAATAATTGCCCTTGATGATGAGCCGTTTCATTATAAAACAACTCCCCATCAAGGGCAATGGATAATTCATGTAATGGCTTATTCAGCATGTGCTTAGAAGTAGTAAGTAATAAGTGTTAGGTATTAGGTGATAGGCATGAAAACGTATCTACAACAAATTATTGCTACTGTAATTATTTCAATTAACAGTGTGCTAAATAGGATTACGCTGTTGATAGTTAAACCTCACCCCAACCCCTCTCCAAAGGCGAGGGGCAAAAGGAGACATCAATATTCCTTAGAAGTAACCCCCTTTTTCAGTGATAGATTGTACAGAGTCACCTGCTTCTACCCAACAAAAAATGGTTTTCTCGTTTTCTTTTATTTGCTCCGCTCTCACTAGCACATCATAAGCAATATCTCTTGGTACAATCAATACCCCGTCAATATCACCTACCACCACATCACCTGGTTTAATGGTTACATCGCCAATTTTAATAGGAATTTGGTAATGGGTAATTAAACATCTCCCCAAACTTCCATTTGATGTTCTGTACTCATAGAATACTGGAAAATCTGCTTCTAAAATCTGGTGCGTATCCCTAATACCACCATCAATACAAGCTGCTTTTAGTTTTTTCCCCTTCGCAGTTGCCGTCATTACACCACCCCATAAGGTAGCTTTTTGATCGCGGCTAGTATCCCAAACCACAAATGAATCTTCAATCATTGCATCCAACATTTGGGTACGAAACTCCATTTCCCCTTTCACTTTTACGTTAGGTGCACTTTTCACCGTAAAAGCAAAACCAGCCACCGTTCTATAATCCCGTAAAGGAATTATATGGTTAGGCAATGCCTGATCTAATAGGCAAAACTCCCTTAACACATCATTTACCGCTCCAGTATATAACTGCTCAAACCGAGAAAGCAATTCCTTTTCAGGTATTGGAAAAGTGGCAGTTGAAATACTTTCCCTTGTTTCGATGAGTTTTTCTAGGTTCATCATCCCTACTTCCTTTTTATACTGATCTACGCTCATACACCTTTATTTTTATTTTATTGTTTACGATTAATGTTGAACCTCACCCCAACCCCTCTCCAAAGGCGAGGGGCTTTGAAAAGAAATTTTATGCCGTTTATTGATTTTATATGCCAGAGGTAGCCAGAAAGCCTCCATCAATAGGTACTACTATTCCGGTTACAAAGCCAGCAGCTTCTTCGCTGATTAGCCAATTCATACACCCAAGTAGTTCGGGTGCTTCGCCAAATCTTTTCAAAGGCGTATGGGATAATACATTTTTAGCACGGGCTGAATGGCTACCATCTGCTTCGAACATGATTTTTCTACTCCTGTCATTCAAGAAAAAGCCAGGTGCAATAGCATTTACACGAATATTCGCGGGAGCCAAATAAGCGGCCAACCATTGGGTGAAATTGGCGATACCTGCTTTTGCAATACCATAAGCACCCACTTTGGATAGGGGTCTATAGCTGTTCATTGAGGCAATATTGATGATACTCCCTTGTTTGTTTGCTGCCATACTGCGTCCAAATACAAAACAAGGGATGACTGTACCCATGGTATTGATTTGGATGACTGAATTGAAAATGTCCATTTTGAGGTTGAAAAACCCTTTTACAGAACCATCATCTAGCAGTTCCCGTTCGTCGTATTCGGTGATATTGGTCAATGCATCGTTTTGATTGCCACCTGCACCATTGATCAATACGGTACACACGCCCAATTCTTTTTCAACGGTGTCTTTTGCTGCGATAACAGATGCTTCGTCTGACACATCCACACCTACCGAAATGGCAATGCCACCTTCTGCAAGAATGATTTCTTCCACTTTTTTCAACTTATCTAAGCTTCTTCCCAACAGGGCAACCTTGTAACCCTGACTTGCCAAGTTGATAGCCATTGCAGAGCATAATGTGCCGCCTGCCCCAGTAACCACTGCAATCTTTCCGTTTCCTACTTCACTCATTTTGTTAGCCAATTTTTAATATTGTGATACGATATATTTTTCACCAGTTCCGATACAAAATCCCAATCATTGGGTAACCATCCATTTTCCACCCATTCGCCTAAAAGATTGCAGAGAATCCTGCGGTAGTAATTGTGCCTAATGAAAGAAACGATGCTTCTTGAATCAGTAGTCATGCCGATGGAAGTGCTTAACAAACCATAGCTGCTGAGTGCCTTTAATTGTTGAAGAATGCCTTCATAATGATCATTGTACCACCAAGCCGGGCCGTATTGCACTTTGGCTTTCACTCCATCCTCAGCGTAAGAACCTGTGAGGCTGGCAAAAGCGGCATTGTCGGCAGGGTTTAATGTATAGAGAATGGTTTTGGGCAATAATCCTTCAATGTCTAGTCCATCAAGGAAAAGACATAAAGAAGGAATGTGGGCTGTATTGCCAATACAAGCATATCCGCCAGCCGGCCCCACTTTGTTTCGCAATACCGTGCTAGTGAAGCGATGTGCGCCAATGTGCAATTGCATGACCCAGTTGCGCTTGGCATATTCCTTACCTAGAAAATCTAAAAAATAAGATTGAAGCTGTACTAGTTCATTATCAGCTAATTTCTTACTAATTAATAGATTAGCAAACAATTCGGTAGCATCAAGCTTAGTCACTGCTGAAAAAGTAAAGCCTCCGTCTAAAGAATGGTCACTTAACAAACAGCCAGCTTGGTCAAAAAAATCTAGGCGATTGATAATTGCGAGTTGGTAAGTATCAATATCTGTAACCGAAACGCCTGTTTGCGATTGCAATTGGTTGAGCCATGCAAAAAAGTTAGCCGCATTAAAATTGATGATGCTATCCGCCCTTAAAGAAGGCAAACAAGTAATTCCATTTTGCTGCTTGGCAAATACAATATGGTGTTCCAAAGTATCCGTTAAGTCATCAGAAGTACTCAGCAATTCTACTCCAAAACTTTTCACGATATCCAAAGCGCCAAAATTGCCTTTCGATAGTTTCTCATTGGCAATATCCCATACTTGTTTTGCGTTGTTGGTGTTTAATATCCAATCAATACCAAACAATTGTTTCAGTTCCATGCAACTCCAATGAAACAACGGATTGCCAGCAGTACTTGGAAAACATTCTGCCCAAGCTCGAAATTTTTCATAATCAGGCTCGTTACCAGTTATTAGGGCTTCGCTTATGCCATAAATGCGCATAGCGCGATGCTTGTAAGGATCGTTTTGCACCCATAATTGGTAGATGTTTTCAAATTGTTTGTTGACAGCCAATGAAGCCGTGTCAATATGGTTGTGTGGATCGATAATAGGCAAAGCAGCAGCCACTTCATGGTACAATCTTTTACCATAATCGCTTTTTAGTAGAAAATCTTTATCGTTAAACCCTTTCATAATTGTTACCCTTTTAGCTAAACCTCACCCCAACTCCTCTCCAAATGAGAGGGACGAAATGAAAACTTTTATGCACTCGTTTCTTTTGTCCGCTTTGTATAAAAAATAAATGCCGCTATAATACATGCTGCACCAGAACCCATCGCCAACTTACCACTTGAATTTCCGATGGAAGGGATGCTCATCATGACAAACAATGCACCTGTAATGAAAAAAGCAATAGCGTATAATAACATGATAGCACCCGTTACACCAGTCTGCGATTCCGCAAGGTTTACCACGGGAGTAGCTAACTTTTTAAAGAAAGCTTTCACCCGAGTGTTGTATGCTTCATCAGAAGAAAGGAAAAAGCCAGAGGAGAGAAATACAGCGATACAAGCCAATACTTCTATAAGGGTAGCAACTTCCCAACTAAATTGTTTGTGAGAATTGAGGAAAATCCCCACACCAATACCCACGAACATGGAGGCAATAGCACCCCATGGTTGGGGTTTCCAGAAAATGACCCCCATGATTACTGGAATAATCATCGGAATGGAGAATATACCAGAAATGTATTGGTTCACTTGAAATGCACCTCCCAGTTTATCTACATACAAAGCCCCAAAAGAAACAATCAACCCAACACATAATGTCATCACCCTCGCCACCCATAAAGTTTCCGTTGGCAAGGCATTCTTTCTAAATAATCGTTGATAGATATCTCTGGTTAATACACTTGCAGTAACATTAAATTCTGCACTCAATACAGACATGGTGGAGGCAAACATGGCTGCAATCATTAAACCCATAATACCGGATGGCAATAGTTTAAGGCATAAAGACACATACGCCATTTCGGGGTTTTTCAAGTCGGGAATAATTACCCTTGCAGCTACTGAAGGGAAAAGAAACACTACTGGAAATACTAGGAACAAAGCAGCGGTAAGCCACCCAATTTTTCTTCCGTCGGATTCTGATTTGGCACTGTAAAAGCGTTGAATGAAGGTCCAGTTGCCTAAGTATTTAATTATAATGGTGAGGTAATAAACAGCTATAAAAAAAGGGACACCCTTGTGGCCATTAAAAAAACTCATGTTGGCGGGAATCACTTCTTTCATGTGGCTTATTCCACCTGCGGCGTTGTAAGCCAATGGAACCAAAATGAAAGTGGATAGGAAAAGAATGACAAATTGTAAAACATCTGTTACGATTACTGCTAGAAATCCTCCCACAACCGTATATACTGCTACCACTAATCCGCAAAAAACAACGGCTGTTTGGAAGGGGATTCCAGAGGCAGCAGTTACAAATATGCCAATAGAATAGAGCTTAATCATGTCATCCAACAACTTGAGCAATACACCACTCCAAGAAAATAACTGCCTGATTGGGGCATTATACCTCGTTTCTAAAAACTCCACTGGACTGATGATGCCCGCTCTTTTCCAAATTTTTGCATAGACAAACACCGCAATTAATGAAGGAAATATCGTGGACCACATCAACGTAATAGCTACCAAACCGTCAGAATAGGCAATGCCCGCATAAGCCACAAATACGAATGTGCTAAACTTGGTCATGAAATTACTGATGCCACCAGCCACCCATGAAACCGCACTTCCCCCCTTAAAATAATCACCAATGTTTTTAATGTATTTGCCTAAGAAAAGGCCGATACCGCACATCAATGCCATGTAAATAATGATGGTTATATAATCTAATAATTGAAGCTTATTCATGTTAAATTTATGGAAAGCAATAAAAAAAATACACTCGTAATTTGCGCCACCAACCTAATGTGACAATAAAAATTCGTCCCTAGTAGGATTAAAAGCATCTACCAATATCCCATCCTCTAAACATAAAGCACTGTGTACAACATTGGGTTCTACCATATAGCCATCACCCGCTTTGAGTATTTTCTTTTTTCCATCGATGGTTAACTCAAACACACCACTTAGTACCACCGCACTTTGAGAATGAACATGGTGGTGAGGCGCACCTAATCCTCCTTTTTGAAACTTGAATTTTACAATCATCAAATCTTTATTATAGCCAACCACCTGCCTTTGAACACCGCCGCCTAAATCGTCCCAAGGAAGTTCTTTATCATACAAAAAGCTGTTACTGTTTGATTTAATTTGCTTAAAATGAATCGTTGATTTATCTGCAATTACAATTGGGGCATCATAGATTGGGATGTCCTTAAAAGTATAAACATTGCCTTTTTTGCTCCATTTGTTTTCGGGTATTTCATAGACTGTACCTGTAATCATATCCACCAAAACTGGATCAGAGAAGTTTGCATTGGAAAAGATAAATTCCATCGAATTTGTTTTATTGGATTCGGCAGGAATATGGTCATCCATCCAAATAGTGTACAATTGTTTTTGCGTTTGCTTGTTGCGAAAACCATACACAGAGATGCTTCTGTCAGTATTGGTAGTGTATTTATTATCCTCAGGATTTACGCCGTTGATATTATGTGTGAATTCCAAGCCTTTAATTCTTTCTAATTGATCATCGAAAATGGAGGTTACGTTTTGGATGGCGTAATAAGCCATTTTTGGGCGAATCACTTTTTTGGTAGAATCTGATTTAATGATTCCCTTATAGTTCAATTTATTGATTGGGCCATTGGTGTACGCCATTTCTATTAGTCCAAAAATGCTGCACTCTATACCATGTCCTAAATTTCCCAGCATTCGGCGGATATCCCATTTTGCTTGGGTCAACTCAGACCATTCATAATCCCACAAAGCACCTCTACCTGACCCACTCCCCGAGGGTGCCCCATTCTCTCCCTGCCTTAGTTGCACACCGGGGGTGTATTTTTCCAATAAAGTTTGCAATAGATACACTTGGTAGTAGTTGGCGTCAGGGTTATACACATAGTCATGGTAAGTGAAGTTGTCAAACAATTTGGCCCTTCCTTTTTTGGCTATGTATTTTAAAAACCCGTCCACAAATTCATAGTTAAAATGCCCTAAAGCCAAACCAGAAATACGCGCTTCTGGTTGGATGCGTTTAATAATTTCTGCTGTTCTGATATTAAAATCGGCGGTTATTTCGGGTGTATTGACTGTATTGTCCCCAAAATTGGGTTCATTCCAAATTTCCCAATCTTTTACTTTGTCCTTATACCTTGTTACCATGGCAGCTACCCATTTGTTGTAGCCCTCCAAAGCCTCTTTAGAGGTTGGCATACCTGCACCTAGGTTATCCCCGCCACCGCCAGGATATAACTTGTTGCCATAAGAGGTTTGTAGCCAAGGTTTAAAACCCCTGCTTGTTGCATCATCAATAATATGATCTAACCATGCCCAGTCGTACCGCCCTTTTACCTTCTCTGTTTTTGTCCAACCTGCCTGCATTCGCAACAACTTGATGCCTAAGGGTACTATGTATTCTTTGTATTGGTCATAATCTGTAAAGTCCCTGTCAAGTGTTTCGCAACCGATAATCCAATTGGAAGAGGCAATTTCATTGGTACTTCTTTGTTTCAGTTTGCCAATACTAGGCAGTGATATGTTGACGTCTGTTATTACCCTTTTAGAACTGGTGTCAATTTTCTGCGCATCAATGGCATTTATACTCAAGCACAATAAAATGGGCGTAAGTAAGGCGTTGAACACCCACTTTTTATTCCTCAATAACCAAAATTCTTCTCTATCCATTTTCTATAATTTTTTTAGCTGAGTGCTTTATTTTTTTTCTATTTCCCCTACTTTAACTTGAAGTGGGTTTTCATATTCCTCTTCCGTTTTCACCATATAATCCTTAAAATCTGCATTGGTTTTAAAAGGTGGGCCTTCGCTCCAAGCAGCACCTATGAGGTACTCAAATTTCAAGTCTTTTGTCGGTTTTATTTTAAAAGCATAATTATTAGTTGTATCGGATCGTACAACTTGTAGTTGTGGTTGGTATTGTTTTTTAACGACTAAAGCGGTGGATATATAATCTACAATTTGATTTTTATTAGTAGGATCATCGGGGTTTACTATTTCTTCTGGTCCGCCACTCAGTACTATGTTGTCTTTTTTATACAATGTTGCTTCTATGCCTGGGTGCTTTTTGATGCCGCAACCAAAAAACACGTTTTTATTTTTGGGCTGAAATGTGGTAAACTTCACCTGGCAAGTGGAATAGTTTTGCCTTGTATATGCGGTATAAGTTTGCTCTAACTCATAAAAACCATTACCTGAATTCCAATTGAAGGTTCTTACTTTAACAATGCTTCTAATCGGCCCGTTTACAACCACATCAAACGAATACCTTGTATCGCTCAATTGTCCTACGTTGAAAGGGGTTTTAACACCTGCCTTTTTTCTAGCAGGGGTAAATCTGGGTCTTGAAACCGTATCAGGCTTGTTGGTATCGTCAAACATAACAACACCGCCACCACCCAAGGAAACGCCCACACCCATAATGTCGCTACCCATATCGTGCGGCACACCGTAACCATCTAAATTATCCAAACTAAGTTTTGATGTAATTAACTGTGGTTTTCTTTTGCCATAAACATCACAATCGGCAGGATACCAAAGCTTCCACCCCACGTATTCGTTTTCCCAAAAAGGTACTAGGTGGCGTACGTAACTACCTATTGTAGCAGCAGTAGTATAGGGATTCCAACCTCGATTATTGTATCCAATGTAGATATAAATTGTTTTGGTTTCTTTTGGTTTCATGTTGGTGATAAAAAACAATTCATCCCAAATTCCATCCTTGTCTAAATCATCCAACTGGTGAAAAATCATTCGTCCATAATGTTCCCCTCTTATTTCATGCACCCCAAAATTGCCTTGCTGTTTGATGCCTGGATCTGGTCTGGGCTCAAGCATAGGATCCACAATGGTAATTTCAAAATCTTGGTAATCGGAAAAAGCAAATTCATTTCTCTTTATAGCTACTGGCACATCCTTTCGTTCAAAATCCAATGTATTGGTAAGCGTTAAGGCAATTCTTTTAGCAGGTGAAAAATTTCCTTGCGTGTACCAATTGTTTTGACTAAAACCTATCGTTACCTGCGATAAAAAAAGCAGAATTGTAAAACTGAAATAAAGAAAAACCTTTGTTTGATTCATTTGTGCTGAAAGCATTTAAGTCGGGATCTATTCAATATTAATTACGGACTATTCATTATTAATGACGCGAAAATATTCTCTTTTTGTTCCCCACCTAATTTTTTTTTTGCTTTAGCCCAAAAAAAATAGTATAAAAAATATCCTGACATTCCATATAATGGGTATTTCCTTGTATGGTTCTCTACATGCATAGATAGACGCTAGTCAACTTAACCTTTCTAGAATTGTTTTTTAAGTGTTACTATTTATTTTTGAAACCTCCTTTTCTATATAAAAATTACAAAATGAAATTTGTAGACGTAAAAAATGATGTAGCGTTTCGAAAAATATTTGGAAACGAAAACAGGAAAGAAGTACTAATTTCTTTCCTAAATGCCGTTTTATTATTGACAAATCAGTATAAAATAATTGACGTTGAAATTTTAACTCCCTACCAATTGCCTGATATAAGGGGAGGCAAGGTTACGATTGTAGATGTAAGGGCAAAAGACCAGAACAACAAAAACTATATTGTAGAAATGCAGGTAGCAGAAGTGGATGATTTCGATAAACGGGTGCTTTATTATGCATCTAAAAGCTATACTGCTCAAATACATAGCGGTGATGATTATGAAAAACTAAACCCAATTTATTTCATTGGCATTTTAGACTTTGTTGCTACAAACAATCCTAGCTTTTTGAACCGACATAAAATAACTGATGTAGCCACTGGTGAGCATTGTATAAAGGATATAGAATTCAATTTTATCGAACTACCCAAATTTATCAAGCAAGCCAACGAACTTGAAACCATTGTTGAACAATGGGTCTATTTCATTAAGAATGCTAAGGAATTGGAAGTAATTCCTGAAAATATACAAGACGGGGGATTACAAATGGCCTATCAGGACGCCTATAAGCACAATTGGACTCAAGCAGAATTAGAGGCCTACGATTATGTACTGATGCGGGAACAAGATTACAGGGGAAGAATGAATTTAGCCATAAGGAAAGCTGTACAAAAAGCTGTGCAAAAAACAGAAATAGAAGCAGAATTAAAAGGCGTAAAAAAAGTAGCTGCATCCTTAAAACAAAACGGAATCGCAATAGATACCATTATAGAGTCTACTGGACTTACGCAGGATGAAATTGAAAAACTTTGACCAAAAAAGCAATCTTAAACTTGCCATATTGGTATACAATTTGGTTTGAACATACACTTTGCAATGTACCTGGACAAAAAAAAGGCACAGACTCCAACCCAAAGAACGATTGGCATCCGTGCCTTTTTGGTAAACAATGCTATATAAAATCGCTAGTTAAGCGTTTCTATCTTATTGTACCGGTTTATCGCCCATTACAAATTCTATGGTGCCGCCGTTTTCTATTTGATGGTGGTTAAACCAAGGTTTGCTCCATTCCTTTCCGTTTATTTTACATGATTGGACATAGACGTTTGTTTCAGAAGCATTTTTTGCCTTGATGTTTAGCTTTTTGCCATTGCCAAGTGTTAAGGTGACAGCAGGAAAACTAGACCCTGTTAGGTAATAAATGTCTTGACCTGCATTGGGGAAAAAGCCCATTGCCGAGAATATATACCAGCTTCCCATTGCCCCACTATCTTCATTTTCGCTATAGCCTTGCGTGGTAAACCTTTCTTTCATGAGTTTGCGCACATAGTAACTGGCTAAATCGCTTCTATCGGCATAGTGAAATGCATGCACTGCTAGAAAAGCCGGTTCATTTCCGTAGTCAATTAGGTTTTTCTCAAAGCCATGTTGCAGCTTTTTTGCAAAACCGGCTTTGCTTTCTGAAAGCTGTACCAGTTTTTCAAATTGATGGGGTACGAAATAAGAATAGGTCCAAGAATTGCCTTCGTAGAAAAAGTTTTTCCAAGAACCCCAATTCTTTTTATTATCAATAGCTATAAAATTGCCGTTCAATTCTTTTGGATTGATAAACCCTTTAAAGCCATCGCTTTCTGCATCGGGGTTCCATTGGGTTATCCATTTTTCACTTCTTTCTTTATACTTTTTATAGTCTTCCGATGTACCCAATGTTTTGGCCATTTGCGCAGCACAAAAATCATTATACGCATACTCTAAAGAAACCGAGCAGCTCATTTTTCCTGCGGGCAACCAGCCTAACTCTTTGTACAACTTGGCGCTGTCGGGCTTATCGAAATTGATACCTAGCCTTTCTTGATCGGCCTGGCCTTTCATTACTTTATATGCCTCTTTCCAATCCACCCCTTTTACATTTTTTACAAATGCGTCCGCAATAATATTGTCGGTATTATTTCCCCCTTGGTCTTGGAACTTTTCATTTCCTGCTACAAAAGCATCTTTTACCCGATTGTACTTTTTGTACCTAGCAATAAATGAGTTAATCGTACCACTCACCATCGCCGGGTTTGTCAATACTTTTAAAGGATATAGCGTACGCCAAGTGTCCCAAACTGCCAAGTGATCATCCCACATAGGCACTTTGCTTTCATACCCAACAAAATCATTTGTCCGGTCTCTCGGCATGATGCTGGCATGATAACAAGCGGTATAAAAGATTTGCTTTTCCGTTTCTGTACCGCCATCCACTTTTATTTTACTCAATTCTTTTGTCCAGCTATTAACCGCCGTTTGCTTCACTTGATCATAGTCCCAACCCGTAATTTCCTCATCAAGCCAAGCCGTTGCCTGTTCTATGCTTTTTAAAGACACGCCAATTTTTACATACAACACTTCATTTTCTTTGGTGGAATACTGCACATAAGCACCTAATCTTTCCCCACTTCCCGCAGATTGACTTTTTGCTTTTCCATCTGCTACTCGGTCGTTCAACCAAGTGCCCGCTTTGGCAGGTGACTTACTCAACCGCATACAGAAATATACTTTATATGCCCCATTAGAAAATCCACCGATATAGTTGCCGTAGCCTTTCAACTCTGTATTCTCCTTGTTGGAAAAAGACACTTTCCCGTCAATAAAGGCGGGTGTTTTGTTTTTCATGGAAGTGGCAATGTCGGTAATGTTGTGGCTGATATCCAATAATAAATGCGCAGAATCGGAAGCAGGAAAGGTAAATTGATAAATAGCCGAGTGTGTAGCAGGAGTAACTGCCGTTTTGATACCGTATTTACTTAGTGTTACGGCATATTGATAAGGCGTAGCTGTTTCATTTTCTTTGGGAGAATCGTGTTCGGTTTCTCCAGTTGCTAATCCAATTTGAGGGGAAAGCAAGAACATCCCATATTTCCCCCAGCCGGTGCCACTCACGTGCAATTGCCCAAAACCTCTGATAGGTTGCCCCATCACATAACAATCCATATCGTACTTAATAGATCCCGGGGCAGTTTGTGGACTTGGGCTGATGGACCCCTGCGGCAATTGCGGCCCCAGCACACAACTACTATTTAAATCCCTGACCCCTATAAAATTATCTACATAATCGAGCGGTTGCTTTTCCTTTTGCCCGGAGGCGGAGAAAGCAATGAATACTGTGGCAATAAAAACAAAACAATTGTACTTCATAATCATCTAAAATTTATTTTGAAAAAAGGGTGCTAGTTGTAAGTACTAGGTTGTAAGTATTAGGTATTAGCATTTAACGAACATATTCTTCAGTTCAAATCTGCTTTCGAGAAGCTGACAAATCTATTTGTCAACCCAAATCATACCCCAATGATGCTGGCGACCCATCCGCCAACGCAAATCGTGCACGATTGGAGCCGGCGACCCGTCCGCAAACGTAAATCGTGCACGATTGGAGCCGGCGACCCGTCCGCAAACGTAAATCGTGCACGATTGGGGCTGGCGACCCGTCCGCCAACGTAAATCGTACACGATTGGGGCTGGCGACCCGTCCGCCAACGTAAATCGTGCACGATTGGAGTCGGCGACCCGTCCGCCAACGCAAATCGAACAGAATCAGACCTGTTTTCCACCGCTTCGCAAACCTTTATAGAGTTTCAAACCCTATAAAGGTTGACACAAAACCTAATAGCTATTACCCATAACCTAAAACTTAATACCTATTACCTAAAATTTAATACCTACTCCACATAATCCAAATCTTTTCCAAAGGTTTCTTTTAATCCTTTCAGGGCAAGCAATGCAACCAATATAGTGGTGCCTCCTACCATAAATGCCGCATTTACGATACCGACATTTGGCTTCAACAACAAGAAGGCGGGGGTAATAATATTGACACTTCCCCTCACAAAATTGGGAACAGTAGTAGTGACGGTATTTCTAAGATTGGTACCGAATTGTTCGGCGGCAATGGTTACAAACAATGCCCAATAGCCAATACTGAAACCTAAAAACAAACAGGCACTATAAAAGGAAAAAAGACTTGTTTTAGGTAGAAAAAGATAACTAACAATGGCTGTGGTAGTGAGTGTGATAAAAATCAATACCACTTTTTTCCTACTTCGAATGGCTTGGCTCAAGAAGCCGCTGGAAAAATCGCCTAAGGACAGACCAATGTAACAAAACATGACTGCTTTGCCCGCCATTACAGGAGCTTCGATGTTTAATGCTTTTCCAAACTCTGGTGAAAACGTAACGAGTATCCCAATTACAAACCAAATAGGTAGCCCAATGATGATGCAACGGGCATACTTAACGAAGGTTTTCCAAGTTTTAAATAGATAAAAGAAATCGCCTCTGCTTACGGATTGCTCTTGCGTATGCTTAAACATGCCTGATTCAAATACACTCACCCGCATGAGCAAGAGTGCCATTCCCAATCCACCACCAATCATGAATGCGATTTTCCAGTCGAATAAGTCTGCTACAAAGTAGGCCAATATTGCACCCAATACCCCAACGGAGGCCACCATTGTGGTACCATAACCACGCAATTCTTTGGGTAAAATTTCTGCTACCAAGGTAATACCCGCACCAAGCTCGCCCGCAAGCCCAATACCTGCAATAAATCGGAGGATGGCATATTGGTCTAAATTGGTTACAAACCCATTGGCGAAATTGGCCACCGAATACATTAAAATAGAGCCAAACAATACCGAAAGCCTTCCTTTTTTATCGCCGATGATGCCCCAGAAAATACCACCTATCAACATGCCTATCATTTGCATATTCATGAGGTATGCACCATCTTCCAATAGCCTTGAACCCGAAATGCCAATGGCTTGTAAACTCGGAATCCTCACAATGCTGAATAACAGCAGGTCATACACATCTACAAAATACCCAAGCGCAGCTACAATAATGGGGATTTGCAATAACTGCTTTGCAACACTTTTTTCTTGATTGATTATACGCATATTTAGTCATTAGGGGTTAGTGTTAGACCTGACAGGTTTTAAAAACCTGTCAGGTCTGAACAAAATGGTGGTTCTATACCGGGGATAAATACCCTATTTCTTTACCATTTTATTTCCAAAGCAGGTGCATTTTTGGTAAGTTGGTATTGCTGTTTGACCACTTTTCCATCTTTACTCAGCTCCACATCATACGTTCCAAAATGACCTCTTGAGGCAACTTTACCTTTTGCATTTGTACTAGCTTCAAAGCTTGTTTTCCATTGCTTATTCACCAAATCGCGCCAAACAGCGGCATTGGGTTTGGGCGTAAAATCAGTTCTAAACATAGCGGCATCGGGCTTCCAATGCTTTCCTTGCCAAAAGCCCCACATGATAAAACCAGTAATGGCAGGATGGCTATAACAAGCAATCAAAAAATCGCGGGTATAATCGGCTTGCAATTCCTCGTCGGTGGTGTTTACGTCAAATTCTGTAATCTGGATGGGTACACCGATTGGAGTAAACAAATCCAAATCTGAAATAACATCTACTGGATTGCGGGGCTGCCTGCCCACATGGCCTTGAACGCCCATGGCATCAATAGGTACGCCCTCTTTTCTATAATTATCCACTAACTCAATATATTTTTCTATATTCTTTGGACTGTATTTTCCATTGAGCATTGCATATTCATTGATAAAAAGCTGTGCTTTTGGGTCTAGACTTCTTGCCAGCTTATACCACTGCCCCACCACATCTTTGGGTAAGTAGGGGAAAAAATCATGCTCGTGCATTAGCTCATTAATCACATCCCAAGCAATCACTTTTCCTTTGGTTATTGCCATCCTTTCTCGAATGTCATCCTCAATCAACTTGCGGAAAGCGGCACTGTCTTTTTCGGCCATGCCTTTGGCAAATTTTGGAGCAAACTTCCATCCGGGCCAAACCAGATTGTGCCCCCTTTGCCTAAATCCTTGTTGATCTAACCATTCAAAAGCTTTAAGTGTTTGCACTTTTCTAGCAGGAATACCAGCCCACCGTTCCCATTTAAACCCATTTTCTATCACTACGGTATTGAACAATTCCTTGAGCAAGGTCTTGTATTGTTCAGAGGTAGGCAAGTTATCTGCTAGTTCTGCTTCATTAACAGCCGTGCCCCATATAAAGGAAGATTGAATCATCCGAGCTTTTACGTTCACGCCTTCTACTGCATTTCCAGCAGCATCCACCACTTTGATTTGCAATGGTGCTGTTCGTATTTTTTCTATTCGTTTTAATGCATCCTTGCGCCATTTGGCGTCTTTTTCCCTGCCTTCATACGTAAATCTGGTAGCCGGTAGTTGCGCAAGGCTTGCTTTGTTTCCAAAATTTAATACGGCTATCCCAGCAATTTCCACTTTTTGCGCCAATGCCCCCAAGCCAATAGTTATCTTACCATTGTTGGGCAAAATATCTGATGCGGCAATAAACGGAATATCGATAGTTTTCCAATCGGGGCCGATGCTTAAATCTACAATCACGCTTCTTTCTCCATTGGGTCTTGCATCTGTTACCGCAAAATTGAGCATGGCTTCACCAGATTCTTGCTTGGCATAGACACCTCTCATGGCCATTCTTGCCAACAAAATATCGCCCTTTTTTATTTTCAATTGGCTTCTCCACTCAACCTGAACATCATTATAGCCCTTACCCGCAACTGTTACTTCTGCTGTAAACAAACGTACCGAGTCGGCCAACATCTTAACCGTAAACTCGGATGGTCGATCTTTTTTATTTCTATCATTGAAGTTGTACGTTTTTTCAGGGTTCAATGGAAAAACATTCACTGGATTTAATTTTTCAAGCGATTTGTCTAAAGGCACCAACTGCTGTGCGTTTATACGTAACTGAACCGCCAACAGTGCCAAACAAGCTAAACCGATAATTTTCATACTAATGAATAATGCTTTGTTAGGAAAATTTATTTCCCAATGAATAATATGGATGTCTTAATAACTACCCTGTGGTGCTTAAATGTTTTTCGCAATCATTTAGATTAACCTCACCCCAGCCCTCTCCGAAGGGAGAGGGAGAAAGAACAAAGGCGAGGGGCAAAACGAAAAACTTTTGTATCCCTGCCTACACCTTTTAATCAACCAACTCAATCTTTACTTTTTTCTTCCCTACTTCAATGAAATAATCCCCTGCTTCTAAGTGTCTATTGCCATTGGCATCCGTAAAACTTAAATCTCTTGTGGGGACAATCTCAAATGTGAATGTTGCCTCCTCCCCTGCTTTTAAGTTCTTTTTCTCAAAAAACTTTAGCTCCTTCATCGGTCTAGAAATGGAAGCTACTGGCTGGGAGATATACCAAAGGGCGGTTTCCTTTCCTTCTACCTCAGAAGTGTTTTTTACTGATACGGAAACGGAGACTTTTCCTTGTTTCTTCACTTTAATAGCACTCGCAACTGGCTGTGCGTAACTAAAATTAGCATAGCTCAATCCATGCCCAAACCAATACAATGGCTCTGTGGCGATATCTTGATACAACCCTTCTTTGGGTCTGGCGCTTTGGCGCATATCGTAATAGGTAGGTATTTGTCCTGTTGTGAGTGGGAAAGTGATGGCCAACTTAGCCGAAGGATTGATTCTGCCAGAAAGAATGCCTGCCAATGCATCTCCACCAGCAATGCCCGGTTGCCAGATTTCTACAATTGCATCGCTCAGTGGCTCTAAGCGAAGCAATTCCAAAGGCCGTCCATTGGACAAAACCAACACAATCTGCTTTCCTGTTTTTTTCAAGGCTGCTACTAATTTTTCTTGAATGGCGGGCAAGGCAATGGTGGAGCGAGAGGCATTTTCGCCACTCCATGTTTTTTCTTCGCCAAGACAAACTATCACTACATCTGACTTACTCGCAACTGCAATTGCTTCGTCAAAACCCGCTTCATCCTGTCCATCAAATGCGCAGCCTTTGGCATAATTAAGGGATGCCTTTCCTTGAAATTCGTGTTCTAATCCTTCATAAATACTTTGTGCATCTGCCGAATGACCATTGAAAGACCATGAGCCGATGATATTGGTTTTGTCCTTTGCCATTGGCCCTATAACTGCCACTTGCTTTACTCCTATACCAATGGGTAAAGTATTGTTCTTGTTTTTTAGCAACACCATCGATTCCGCAGCAAGGTCTGCCGCCAATTGAACGCTATATGGTTGGAGGTATCGGTCTTTTTCAGACACAATAGCCGTATAAGGTTGGTCAAAAAGCCCCAGCCCGAATTTTACGCGCAGAATACGGGAAACGGCATCGTTGATTTGCGCCATCGTTATCTTCTGTTCTTGGATTAGTTGTTTAAAATTCTCCCGATAAATATTGTCCCGCATATCCATTTCCACACCAGCAGTAAATGCTTTTAATCCTGCTTCTTTTCTGTCTTTGGCTACCCCTTGCGCCACCAACTGATCCACGGCATTCCAATCTGCCACTACAAAGCCATCGTGTTTCCAGCGTTGTTTCAATATTTCTGTCAAAGTATAATGATTTGCTGTGGCAGGAACACCGCTGATGTCGTTAAAAGCACTCATCAATGTGGCTGCACCTGCTTTTACACAAGCTTCGTAAGGCGGGAGGTAGGTTTCCCAAAGCGATTGTGCCGATACATCACTATAATGATAATCTCTACCACCCTCGCTGAGACCATAGCCTACATAATGTTTTAGACAAGCCGCTATTGAAAAAGAATCAGAAAGGCTTGCCCCTTGGTATCCTTTTACGGTGGCTACTCCAAAAATGGCATTGGTATAAGGGTCTTCGCCATAACCCTCAGAAACCCTTCCCCATCTTGGGTCGCGCGCCACATCTATCATGGGTGAGAATGTCCAATCTACGCCCGAAAGCACCGATTCCTTGGCCGCTGCTCGGCAATTTTGGGTTACCAAACTTGGATTCCAGGAGCAGGCTTGGGCAATGGATATAGGATAAACCGTGCGGAAACCATGGATTACATCAAAACCAAAAAGGATGGGGATACCCAGTCTGGAAGAATCCATTGCCTTTTTCTGGATTCGGTTGCGCATCACAGGATCTGCACTAAAATAAATGAGAGACCCAATGCCTGCTGGCAGCTCGTTCATTTCCTTTCCAATGTTGTTTACATTTCTGTTTTCGCCAAAAGTGTATTGGTTCAACTGGAGTATTTTTTCCTCCACTGTCATTCTTTGTATCAAGTCTTTGATTCGGCTTTCTACGGGGGCTTTTTTATCTTTATATAGTGGCTGCGCAAATGACAAATGGGCTAGTCCAATAAAGATTAATAGCGAAAATACTTTCATGGTAAACTGTTTATTTTATTTCAACTAAGAAGGTAGTAGGTATTAAGTTGTAGGTATTAAGTTGTAGGTATTAAGGTGTAAGTATTTGGGGTTAGTGGGCTATAGGATGTTTAAATTTTTTCAATGCCTTTCCAGGAATGGCTCGAATGTTCAATTGTCCATTGCTGTTTGCCGGTGTTTTTAACTTTATCAAGATCCTGCTTTTCCCTGGGTTGGGCGAATCTTGCTTATTCACTGGTTTGGAAATATCCTCAATTAGGATAGAATCCACTTTTGTGGTTATCACTAATTGTAGTGTTTTTCCATCTTGGGTTAATAGCAGCCCATTTTTGGTTTTTGTTACGGCTGCCCCTGTAATCCATTGAAATGTTACTTCCACCTCATTGTCTTTTGTAGTCCATTCATCCAAAATCTTGATGGAATTATCTGGAAGCAATTGCAAGGTTCTTTCCACTTTACTGGCTTTATTGGAATAAAGGGACGTGAGGTTGGCACGATTGCCCATTACTCCTCCTTGGTTGTAAGCTTTCACCTCGCCATTGCCTGTGATTAACTGTCTTTCTCCATCAAACCGCAAAATATTGTGTGCTTCTGGCCCTGGCCTAAACGTTGACCAACGGGTACTGTTTTGAGCATAGTTCCATAGGTCTATTTTGGCTGCCCGCATTAAATCATAGCTTTCACTACCTAAATCCAATGCCCAACGAACTCCTTCTGCTTCTACAATGAAACTTCCTGCATCCATGTGTCCGTGCGAATTATTGGGCGTGCCGCCTTTGATGGCGTAAAAGGTTGCATTCTCCTCATTCCAAGCACTTCTTGCCACACCCATTGAAAGCAAACCCGCACCCGTGTAGTGCCGACTCCGTGGTAAACGCTCTTTTTGTTGGAGCAAATTGGGTTTCCACCAAAGCAATTCAAAGGGACTGAATCGGCTATACTTTAATCCTGCCGTATCGTATTTGAGTTTGCCCAAATTTGGCGTAACTGATTCTTGCAATTTGGTCAACTCTTCTTCCACCAAGTCTTTTCTTGACAATTGGTTGGCAAACCAGAACAATACGGGTTCATTCAATTGCTCATGGTGGGCATCTGAATAATTAAACTTATTGCCCGTTGGCCCCGACATTTGGATATAGTAATCCGCCGATTTCATGAACCCTGGAATTTTTTCTAGTCCTGTAGTATTTCCCAATACAGATTTTAATGCCTCTAAGCCCATTACATAAAAGATGGTACCATAAGACCAATAACTAGTGCCTTCTGCAAAAACACCGTCTGGGCCATACGCTTCGCCCGCTATGGGAATATTTTTCACTGCACGATTTACAATTTGCTTCGCCAATGCAGGTTCTTGTTCGGCTATTGCCAATGCACCTACCATCAATCCACCATGGCATACAGGATTCCAATTGAAATTGCCATTTACCCAACTTTTATCGTTAGCGGCTTCTTTTTCTAATAATGAAGGAAGTAATGCGTTGTTTTTTATAGCTGCCACAATGGTGGCTCTTTCTTTAGTACTTAATTCATTGTACAACCAATCATACCCAATACCTACTGCCATCGATGCTTCACCCACATCTAAAAAATGACCCGTACCCCAATTGGTTAATGCCGCCAAGGATAAGATTTCTGTTTTCGCTTTTTCTAAATAGCGGGGTTCTTTAAACAGCCGATACGCAAAGGCAAGGGATATTATCCTGTCTTCCGCCTCTCTTGAAATAAACAGGTTAGTAATCACATTTTGCGGATACTCCATCTTTTTTAAGGCACATTTCTTCTCGGCATCTGCTTTTATAAATGCTAGCAATTGCTTGGTTACCGCATCTTTTTGCAAACCGATAGTTGCTATTCTTTGGCTATTGGCAAAAAGTCTGGGGTGAGCAGGCAAGGTCTTCGATTGGAATGCGGCTTCGCCAAATTGAAATGCCTTTTTGGTATTAACCTGGGCATTTGCAATAGGTATACTTACCAACCAAATAAAGGCAAGTAGATAACTACTACCCATTAAGCGGAAATTCTTTTTTTTCAAATTCATACATTCATTTTAGAAATCCAATTCGATCGTTGTTCTTCAGACCTGACAGGTTTTAAAAACCTGTCAGGTCTAACTCGACTTTTAAACCAATACTAAACAGGTTCTATTTAGCGAAACATCGGTGCGCCTATGAGAAACTCCTATCAAACCCTCCATTTTCTTCAGACCTGACAGGTTTTTAAAACCTGTCAGGTCTAACTCGACTTTTATACCCCTTGCGACTAACTACTTTCTCAATGGGTTACCCAAGAATGGGCGGGTGCAGGCCGCCCATTTGTATTATTTCTGCAACATAAAATAAGGCAGCCTTCCTATCGGCACATCTATAGCAACCGTTTTTCCACCTTTGAATTTATTGCCCAACTCATCTACCCAATTCCCTATAGGCAACTTCACTTCTCTTTTGTATCCTTTTTCCGTCATTGGTGCAACCAAATATTTATCGCCGAGCATGTACTGGTCATTGCAGGATTCAAAACCTTGATTGGGAAAAGCATATTCCAGATGTCTTACAATCGGTTCGCCATTGATGGCGGCTTCTTTTGCAAGTCCATAGATGTATGCGCCCATTTTGGCATGAAGCAGTGCGGCATTGCGGCAAATAGTAAGGTGTTCTCCATCTAACACTCGCCAAGGGGCTACAGAAAATTGCATCATCGGCATGAGTGTTTGTGTTTGGGCAGAACGAATCAATAGCTCCTGATCAAACTTGGTGTAATCTATATTTTCAAAATCGCCTAAAAAACCGCCTCCAATCATATCAGGGCAAGAAAAAGGATGGCCTATGATGCCTGCTGATACCATATCGGGTACTAATAATTTCAAATCGTCCCAAGAATATTTTTTGTCTTGCAGCCTTTGGGCAAGGGGTTGGTTGCCATTTTTCCAGCCCGCACGAAATTCATTGAACTCGAAAGTTGCCCCTAATTTTCCATACGCTTCCGCTTGTATTGGCCCTGTTGTATTGGTTTCTTCATTGGGAAAAATTCGTGAGCCTTTGGTGTAAAAATCAAAGTCGCCTGCATCAAACTTATACCCGTCTATGCCGTATTTTTCTTGTAAATTTTTAAGTTGGCCTTTTAGCCAATCCACAGCGGCAGGTTTTGTTAAATCTAAACAAGCACTGTATCCATCCCACCATTTGATGAGTGCAGGTTTTTTGCTGTCTTTTTTTTGTACCAAACAACCCAATTTATTTAAGGTATTGAAGTTCCTAGAATCGGCACTTACAAAGGGGGTAAGCCACATCATCACCTTAAATCCTTTGGCATGTAGCTCATCGGTCATTTTTTTAGGGTCAGGAAAATTAGAAGCATCAAACTCATACGTTCCATAGCCTTTAGACCAGTTATCATCTATCATAAAAACCCCTGATGGAAATCCATTTTTCAATACGGCATCCGCATAGTTGAGCACTTTTTCTTGGGTTTGGTAATAATTGAGTTCAATCCACATATTGTACTGCGGTGCAGTGAACATTAAGGGATTGGGCGTTTTGCCAGAGGCTGGAAAATACTTGTCTTTTGCCGCAACATAGGCATCTCGCAAGGTTTTACCTGCCACTATTGGCTGCACTTTTTCCACCTCCGAATAAACAGACAACACCCCTTCTTTTAGCTCAAAAGAAAAAGGTTCGTTGCTCCAAACGTATCTTCCTTTATTAGACAATAAAAAAGGTGCGGCTTGGTTGCCTCGATTGTCAGTAGCCAAATCCTTCTTTTTTTCATTGGCTTCATAAGGCTGGAATGTGAGATCTTTTAATGGGGTATTGCAAAAGGCTTTGGCAGTATAAGCCCCATACCAACGCTCATTAGCAAGCGGGGGAATTTCGGACACAAATTTTTGCGCAAAAAGGGATAGACTAGCTATTAATGTGAACAGTGTTGCAATAATTTTTTTCATTTTTTCAGTTATTTATTCATTTTAGGAGCTTAGGGTGTTTTTTGTAGGGACAAGGCACAAGACATGCCTTGTCTTTACGGTGACGGTTTGCGAATACATTTTCTAACCACATTTAATTATCCATTTCCACTTATAAAATCCACATCATCCAAAAAATATTTCCCGATGCGCAGCCGCTAACTGACAGGAAGCTTTCGGATTTCCCGAAACCCTGTTTTTAATTGTTGGCAAGTTTTCGGATTTTCCGAAACCCTGTCTATAGTTGGCGGCAAGCTTTCAGATTTCCCGAAACCTCGCCGAAGGTTGTCGGCTACCTTTCGGATTTTCCGAAACCTCGCCGCCGTTTTTTTATTGCTGTCAGATGTTCTGACAGCAACTCCAACTGTCGGGAAGCTTTCAGATTTTCTGAAACCTTGCCGACAGTTGACGGCTACCTGTCAGATATTCTGAAACCTCGCCGCTAGTTGCGGCTGACTGTCAGATTTCCTGAAACCTCGCCACAAGTTATCGGCAGCCTTTCAGATTTTCTGAAACCTTGCCGCTAGTTAGCGGCTGACTGTCAGATGTTCTGATAGCTGCCCAACCTCTTGGGTTAATATTCACAACATTTGGTGGGGGGCGTAAGGGGAAATCGAATCTGGAAAAAACTATGTAACCATGTCAAAGCGGTTGAAATAATCGAAATTGGAGAAAATCAATGCATCCACTTCCCGATAGATTAATGCTTTGAAGAAGTTAAATTTCGAAGAATTCAACAGCATCTTTTTACCACATTAAAGAATAGTCAACCGCTCAATCGATGCTTTCCACCAAATATTCTACAACTCATAAGCTCCCATGTCCCAATTCGTTTTTCCACGAGGTTTCCCATTTATATCTGTTGTAAATAGTAGCGTAGTGGTACCAGTTAAGGTAATAGGGATGCCTTTTTTCAATGCAGGGGAAGTAGCCATCAACGAAAAATCATTCTTTTCAACGTTCTTAAATTGTGGGTCTGCCTGCAAATCAGTTGGGGTAAGATTGGCTGCCTTGTAACTGTTGGTACCATTGTTACTAGGTTTAAAATCGAAAAACAAGTTATTACTCAATATATGGGCGGCGGCTACATTGAACCAAATACTAAACCGTGCATTGGCCACTTTATTGTAAAATATATTGTTCTTGATAATGATGTTGGCATTGTCGGGGTTCTTGCTATAACTGCCAATTTCTCCCGCAAAACCCTTGTGCGCACTGTTGTAGAAGGTGTTGTTTACCACATAAATATTCACAAACTTGCCATTGCCTGTTGATTGCAGCACCAAGCCAGAGCCAATGGTTTCCACCAAAAGGTTATTGTAGAAACAGATGTCATGGGCATATCCGCCCAATTCGCCAGCCACGCCAAGTCCAGCAGTTCTAATGAGCTTATTGTTGCAAACCTTGATGTTGTATCCTTCCTTGCTGCCAGCATCTACATAAATACCCAACAATAAAATATCGTGCACATAATTTCCATTGATTTCACCATCGTGGGATCCGGCTTTGGTGTCTATCCCCTCACCGCCGGCAATGTTGGGTATTTTAGAATCCCAGATTTCATTTCCTTTAATCATGAAATTGTTAATGCGCACCAAAGTGATACACTCTTGAGTACCATTACCATTGGGCTCCCTATATGGCCGCTGACAAGCCTTGCGTACATTGTTGTTCAATACATTCATGTTAGCACCAGTATTCAAATAAATACCAGACGCACCCGTATTGTAAGTAGAACAACCCGTGATGGTGATATGCTCACTATCAAAGATGTCGAATCCATACCAAGAGGAATTCTGCACCCGAATACCCTTGATAGTTATGTACTTGTTTTGCTTTAGGCTAAAGAAGCCCTGCCAAATTTTGCCCCCATTATCACCATCAATAATTACCGAATCGCCCTCTTTGGCTTTAAAGATGGTCATCTTTTTTTCGTCGCCATTACAAGAAACTGGCACGGTTACTTTTTCATGATATACCCCACCCAAAATAACAACAGTTTCACCTCCCGAAATGGTAGCAGCGGCTTTTTGGATGGATTTCCACGGTGTGGAAGGATTGGAAGCCTCTTTTGCGGAACGGCTATCATCGCCCGTAGTGGCTACATAATAGGTTTTGGATGAAGCAACTACTTCCTTAGCCTCGGCTTTTTTGACCACCAAAAAGAGGTCTAACAACAGGAAAACTGGCAATACTAATTTTTGAATACGCATGAATCTATCTATTTTTTAATCGTTAAATCAATTTGTGTAACTCCTGAAATCTTCACCCAAACAACCAAGGTCAGCTTCCCTTCTGTGTCATAAATCACCCCCTGCTCCACATCCTTTCCATTCACCAAATGTTGTTTGCCGAGGTACACTTCTGCAACATGGTGAGCATCCCAACCATGAATGACAAATGCGGGGTTTATAACAGGATTTTTAGCTGTGGGCAAGAGCGAAAAAGAACAAGTATTTTCCTTACTAAATAGTTGGTAAGCACGTTGAGCAGAATCGTAATAAACTTGTTGGATTCCTGTTTGGGGAATTATGGAGGCAGGTTGCAACCACGACAAAGCCAATGAATAAAGCTCCGAAGCATTTTTATTGGACAAGCCTTCCATTAGTAGCTTTTCAGCAAAGGGGCGTGCACCTTTTTCTTTTTTATAAAAGCCCCATTTCAAATGGGTAGTTGAGCTATGAGAAGCGCGGTCATTGAAGCTTGCATTCCTTCCATCAGATGCAATTTGTGCCGTTGGCCAATGGTTCCAAGTGCAAAAAACAGAATAAGGGGTTAATTCTGAATTGTACACATTGCCCCCAGTAAATCTTTGTATGGTAAATACATCCCAATCAGATTTTAAATTGGTTTTATGAACAAGGGCATCTTTAAAATTGACTGAAGTAGGGGGTTTGGTCACCCAATCGTAAAAGGTTTCTTTGCCAGCCGTATCAATAGATGTGAATACGGGTTTGCTTTCTAAAACATCCTCTGGTTTTTGGCCTTCCTCCATCAACACAATGGATTCTTGCCATTCATGATTCAGTTCTCCATGGGTAAACAAGCGCATTTTTTTTACAGCTACGCCGTCTGGATAGATATAATAGTACCAATCCATCCAATCGCCCCAACCCGTAGCCGTATCATAATTGGCATATACATGGCGGTTCGCATCCATCAAAGCCACCCGCCAATTGATAACCACTCTTGCGGGCGATTGCTCCACAATCCTGACATGAGCGGTGTAATTTTCTTTATCAGACATGGGTTCCATGCAACCCTCGCCCCCTGATTTGTTCCAAGTTTCATTAAACTCATTGGTAAACCACTGTTTTTTGTCGTTCACCAACTGGGGTATATAACTGGTACCCCGCCAGAAAATAAATTTCGATGGGTTGTTGGCAAACTCAACCACCACATCGGGATATGGACCAAAACGCCAAAGATTATCCCAAGTATCATAGTATTTTAGGTGTGTGTAATAAGCCCTGAATTGGTTACTTGGTTGTACTATTGGAAAATGTCTTTGCTCTAAATCTGGATGAGCAGCGATTCCTTCTTTAGGCATTGAGTGCTGATAGTCTTGTTGTATTTGTGCTGCGTCTTGGCTATTTGAATAGACCTTCACTTCATCGATTAACCCATCAAATCCAAAGAGGGTTGGGTAGGTTCTTTCGGGTCGGACGGCGTCGGTGGGTTTAAGCGCAACTGTAGATCTGCCTAATTGCAACCCTTCTTCTCCAAAAGCTATTGGCTGTGTATTAGGTAAGTGCAAACTATCTGTTGCCTTGCCATTTACATACAAATAGATCCATCCTTTATTTACAGAATAGCTTGCTGTAATCTGGTACCATTTATAGGTTTCCAGATGTGTTTTTCCAACCAATTCATACACGCTATCTTTCATCAACATTCGGAAACCAGGATTTCCATAAGCGTTGATGCCAAGAAAAAAGCCTTGCTTATTCCCACTTTGAATGATGGGCACCCAGTTCCAAGGATATGCCCCAATTGCAATCCAAGAAGAAACTGTAATTGCATTTGTATTGACCAAAGAAGGTGTGGTACTCACCATAGATTGATATCCATCAAATGCGAGACATGAACCTGTAATCCCTTTCTTCCAGAAGGTTTTGCTTCCATAAACCTCGTGACTTTTTCCTGAAATTAATTCGGTGGTATTATTTCTTTTAGCCTCATTAAAGCTGAAAGCAGCAATTAAATGACTGTTATTCTTTTGAGGCAGAACCCGTTTTACGGTTTCTTTTGTTTGGTGCAAACTGACTTTCCCAGCGACTAATGAACTGGAAAAGACACCTTCTTTTTTTAAAGTTATTAGTTGTATTTGTTCGTTCGCTGGACTTTTATAGGCATCCATTCGCTGTGTGCCTTTTATCAATACCCTTTTTATTTGCCCATTCGGATGTACGGTGAAATATTCATCCACAAAACTGGTTGCATCAAAACCTGTATGTGCAAAGGGATAGCTAGTGAGTTTAAAAGAAGGCAGATAACGCCAATGAATGATTGTGCTATCCGCATTAGTAACGATTATAGATACATGTGAAAAGGTATTAGCTCTGTCTGGCATGGCTGCTGTTCCATCGCCATTTCTTTTTACTAGCTCAGGCAAAGTCCATTCTCCTTTTGGTGTTTGCCATTTGGGCAAATAACTAGTACCTCGCCAAAAGATTAGTTTTCCAGTTGGAAGGTTTACAATTACATCTGCATATTCGCCTGTAGGAGAACTTTTTTCAAACGAATCTTCCGTTTTGATGTGGGTATAATAGGCATAGAAATCTGGCTTTGCTTTTTGAGCAATAGCGGAAAATGGTAGCCATAAAAACAATATCCAAAATCTATACTTCATCCACTAGAGAGTTTTAAGTATTAAGGCATAGGTTTTAGGTATCAGCCCTTCCTGAGAACAGTCAATTGATTCTACATTCACCCTAACTACTTTACCCATACTTAATTATGTTGCCAGCTATAACTTAATTTCCTTTACCACTACCGTTCCTTTCTCTAATAACTCCTTTGAGGGTTGCCCACCACCTACTGAAATTTGAACTTCATCGTTGTTTACTTGAACCAATTTTCCTGTATCATCCGTTAACGATAAATCAGCGCTGGACAATGTAAATGTTAGTTGCTTGGTTTCTCCTGCTTTTAAATGCACCCGCTGAAATCCTTTCAAAGCCCGAATAGGTTTGTTGATGGTTTCGTTTTTATGGGCTATGTACAACTGCACTACTTCATCGCCATCTTTTTGTCCTGCGTTGGTAACGGTTGATTTTACTACAAGCGCAGTATTATTCTTCGTTAGCGTCAGCTTATCGTATTTAAACTTCGTATAGCTTAATCCAAAACCAAAAGGATACAATGCAGTTCCTTTAAAGTAGCGGTAAGTCCTGTTGACCATACTGTAATCTTCAAAATCGGGTAAGTCGTTTACATTCTTGTAAAATGTTATTGGCAAACGACCAGAGGGGTTATAATCGCCAAATAAAATATCTGCAACTGCTTGCCCACCCGCTTGACCGCCATACCATGCTTGAAGAATAGAAGGTACATTTTGTGCTTCCCACTCAAAACCGATGGCACTTCCAGACATATTCACAAACACAAGTGGTTTGCCAGTGGCTTTTAATGCTTTCATCAGGTCTGTTTGAATGATAGGCAGGGCAATATTGGTGCGGTCACCACCTTTAAATCCATCCACTTTCACGGGCATATCCTCCCCTTCTAGTCTTGCTGAAATTCCCCCAACAAAAACAATGGCATCGGCATTTTTCACCCTTTCGGCAATCATTTCTGGGGTGGTTTGTTCTAATTTACCTAGCTCAAATTTTATTTCTGCATTGTCAGCAGATTGTGTGTATTCAATAACTATTTTGTATTCTGTGCCTTGAACAACATTAAAAGTGTACAAAGTATTCTTTGCATCCGGTTCAAATTTCTTTTCTCCATTGATGAATAACTTACACTTATCATCTGCTTTTACATCAATCGTTACATCCCCAGTTGTAGTAGGCGTATAAGTAGTAGTAAACCT
The DNA here is from genome assembly GCA_027486835.1 of Chitinophagaceae bacterium. Taxonomy (GTDB): domain Bacteria; phylum Bacteroidota; class Bacteroidia; order Chitinophagales; family Chitinophagaceae; genus Parasediminibacterium. Next base: position 17,502 of record JAIXOJ010000191.1, on the reverse strand, counting down.
AGCAGACATATCTCGAGCAATCAAGTTATTAGCTATTTGCTGACCATCCCCCCATTGAAAATCAATTTTGGATTCTTGGCGAACCAACACAGGTGTGCCAGTTAGCTTGGTGTTTTGAAAATACTCCGCATTAAAACCCAACTTTCCATTGTACATTAACGCTTTTCCAGCTTCTATTGGTGTAAAAACATTGTTGTCAATTAGGTTTATACCTTTTTCATACATCACTTTGGCAGCACTGCCTACTTTTTGTTTTATCCCTTCAAGTACGGTGGTAATGGAAGATGGGTAGCCATAATAATTGGCTAACAACACAGATTTATCATCAGCATTTGGCCCAACAACCGCAATGGTTTTGATACTTTTTTTGATTGGCAAAGTGCTGTTTTCATTTTTTAGCAACACCATAGATTCCCTTGCCATTTTCAAGGCATGAGCCTTGTGCGGTGCAGATTCTAATGCATCTAGCCCAAACTTGGAAAAAGGAACGATGGCCTCTGGATCAAACATGCCCAAACGCATTCTTGTGGCGAACAAACGCTTTAATGAAATATCAATTTGCTGTTCCGTAAGCAATCCACTAGAAATGGCTTTTGTTAATGCTTTATAGGTAGGATTGCCCGAACATTCGCAATCTGTACCGTGCAAAACCGCTGAGGCTGCGGCAGTTTCCGCATCGGGATGTGTTTTATGGGTTTTCCAAAAATGACCTATCCCTCCACAATCGGAAGTAACATAACCGGTAAACTTCCACTGATTGCGTAAGATGTCTGTCATTAATAAATCATTTCCACAACAAGGCTGACCACCAAGCTGGTTATACGCACACATCACCCCACTCACTTTTGCATCCACAATCAATGCTTTGAAAGCTGGTAAATAAGTGTCCCATAAATCATAATTAGATACTTTGGCATTATACGTACTCCTGTTCCATTCAGGTCCGCTATGCACTGCAAAGTGTTTGGCACAAGCAGAAGCCATCAAGTATTTTGGATTGTTGCCTTCTAAACCTCTTACAAAAGATTTACCCAATGAACCAGTTAAAAATGGATCTTCTCCATAAGTTTCTTGCCCCCTACCCCAACGTGGGTCTCTGAAAATATTGATATTGGGTGTCCAATAAGTTAGCCCCAAGTAAATACCCGTTTTCCCTTTTCGCTTTGAATCATTATAAATGGCACGTCCTTCCTCGGCACTAAATCTTGCCATCGTATGAAGGGCGACAGTATCCCAAGTGGCTGCCATAGCGATAGCTTGTGGATAGGAGGTTACATGATAGGGACTTCTAGCTACTCCATGCAAGGTTTCGTTCCACCAATTGTAGGCAGGTATTCCCAACCGTTTAATGGCAGGAGCATTATTTACCATTTGCCCAATTTTCTCATCTAGTGTTAAGAGCGATACCATATTGTTTACCCTTTTGTCAATAGACAATGCAGGGTTTTGAAAGGGGAATGCTTTTTCCTGTGCAAAAACAGGACAAACAGATACACAGAAAAACAGGATTGAAAAACACTTTTTTAACATCGAAATTCTACTTTTATAATTCATAAACAACTTCCACTATCAACAACTTTTCACTATTCTCTCAAGCTTACTTTTTCTGGTACCAAAAACAAGAAACAACGATTCAATTTTTACCTATGGCGAACAAAATACCATTAATGACTCCTTTGCAAACCTTTATAGGGTTTGAAACCCTATAAAGGTTGAAACGAAACTTTTAAGCGAAAAACTTTAAAACACCTCTTAAGCTTAGCGTTGTATTGTAATTGTCCCATTATACACTAAACGCTTATCCTCTTTATAAATTGATACATAATATTGACCATTCATTAATCCATCGTTCACATTCAGGGTATAATTACCTGCCCTTCCTGAATGGTTGATCGCTTTTTGTGTTATTCTCTGACCTATGGCAGTAGTAATGGTAATTAAATAAACACCTGCACCAATTTCTGGGAAGGAAACATGCAGTTTATTACCCAACAATGGCGAAGGAAATAATGTAAATTTCTTTTTCTCATTAGCATTATTTAAAGTCACGGTATTACTATAACTGTTCTTTCCTTCTATACCAACAGCTTTAATTCTATAGAATGATTGTGACATTGCATTACTATCAAGGAAAGTATAAATACTTGCAGGGTTCTCTTTTCCTTTTACTATCCCTATGACTTTAAAGGAAATGCCATCGGTAGATTTTTGTACTTCGTAATTTGATAAGTCCTCTTCGCCATCTATTTTCCAATCAATCAAAACAACACCGCTTTCTTTTCTAGCAGAAAGTGCTATTGTCTTTATAGGCAATAAAGAAGGTGTATTTGCAATAATTTGAAACCTACTATTACCCATGCTCAATGTATCGCTAGTAACTGAGAATTCATATTCGTTATTGATAGAAAGGTCTATCAGCCTACTTAAAAAAGCATCTTTTAGAAATATAGACTGAACATTACTTACACTGTTGAAGCCACTAAAAACTAAGCGATATTTTCCTGTGGAGCTAACCCGAAATCCAAGTTGTGCAGTATCAGCAATTACAAAGGAGTCTGGTCTAGCAGCAATCGCAAGCATACTAATATCCTTTATCGCATACAAAACCTGATTGCCCCCATTAAAAGAAATAGCATCAATAGCTGTATTATAGGTTTTCGTTCCGCTTTTAGCATATTGTATTACCACTTCATCAAAACGTGTATTTGCGTTAGCAGCCATCAATGCTATCCGTAGAATTTTCTGTGCAGATGTACCAAAGTATTGGTTATTGGGCGGGCTATTAATTATTTTATCATTCTCCCTGAAAGTAACAGAACCCTGACTATTCGCTTCTACAAAAAATGCTTGACCAACCGCTATATAATCTCCATTGGTAGCATCATACCCCAAAGCTTGATTTGCACAAATTCCATTTGAATAGGTCGTATAATTTCCAGCAGTTTGACTGTAGGGGCTGTAAGTCCACATTTTATTGTTTATCCTGCTACTATTAGCAGACTGAAAAGAAGTAAAACTGATCGGGCTCGGATAGGGATTCCCTAATAAAGTATATCTATGATCGTTGAAATGATTAAGTGCAATAATTCTATCTCCAGTGGTTACTGTTCCGGAGGTAATTAACGTAACCGCTTCAGGAGGTGCTGGCAATGAAGAATTGAGTTGATTGTTACAAGTAGTGTTGCTACTATTTCTATTGCCTCGAATATTTGCCCGATAGCCAATGCCAGCAGTTAAATTAGTACTAGTGGTATTTGAAATACTTAACCACCGGGTTCCATTATTGGGGGTAGCATTATAAGTATATAAACTAGCTACACTAGTTGGGGAAACATCGAAGCCATTGGAATTATATTTATCAGTGCTCACCGTTCCGTTACCACTAGTTGACCCACAAACTGACCCTCCAGTGCCATTACCAGTGATATACACTTGTTGCTGCCAACCGTTTCTAACGGATTGAGTAATGGGTGAACTAATAAAAACATATTTCCTTGCTGATTTAGCAGGTATGTATCGCTCAACGGAAATAGCTCCATTGATGGTGCCTGTATTCCCATTTATGCCATAATAACCCAACATGGCAGTTCCTGTACTATCAGAATTTAGTTCAAGATTTCCATTGGTAGTTAAGATGCCTAGTTTTAATTTCAGTGTCCCAGTAATGGTTAACTTTCCCAATGAATCTATAGTAGCTCCGTTGGCATTATTAAGTGTAAAATTTGATACTTTACCAGTTCCTGAAACATTTTGAGCAGCACTACCATTGAATGTAACCGTTCCACTACCAGTAATAACACCATTACTATTCAACGAATTCTTGATGCTTAAACCACCATTGTTCATCAAACTGTTAGACTGTATCGTTAAATTGTTTACCGCATTATTGGTGTTACTTACATCAATAATTGGGTAGTTAGTACACCCCGTTGGAATTTTTACTGATACCAAACTATCTGGTACTTTATTGCTACTCCAGTTGCCCGCAGTATTCCAATTAGTATTGGCATTGCCCACCCAAGAAACATTTGTTTGGTTATAGATTGGTGTAAAAGCTACCCCCCGAAACATATAATTGACCCCAGCCGCAATAGAAAAATTGATGGTAGGATTATTCGTTGCAATACTTCCATTCAAAGAATTATTATCAGTCAACATCAAAATATTGTTGTTGGAGGCTGCACCTTTCACTACAAAAATCTCTGGCTTGCCTGCACTGTTTATTCTTGCTGTAATATCCTGCAACCCTCCTGTTATACCTGTTGGTGAGGTAGGATTATTGGTGCCAGCCAATACCCAAGTAGCCCCATTCCAATAAAACTTAACCAACCCCAAACTTTGGTCGGCACAATAGAGCAAATCGTAGCCAGTTCCATTGTAATTGGCGGTAGGGCTAAAATTCAGCAATACAAAAGATTGAAAATTGTATCCGTTTAAACTCACCCCAGTTAAAGTGGTTGTTGTGGCGTAATTACCACTTGCTGGATTTGGCGTTAAATAACCAACAATGTTGTTATTGGCGTAATACACTACTCCGCCAAACATTTTCAATGAACGAACTCCGCCAGTAAAAGCAGTAGATGCTGTTGTAGAGGGAGTGCCAAAATTTAAGAATCTAGTTGAGTTACCTGTTGCTGGAGAAACATTAGTACCCGTTAAATAATACCTTGAACTACTATCTGTAATAGCCGTTCTAATGGTTCTATTCATAGTACTTGCTGGTAGCCGAGTAGTGTAATCCACAATACCATTATAATCAACCCTAGCAATAATTTTTTCACCTGCTTGATAAACAGAAGCACTATCGCCTACTGCACCATCATACCCTGCAATAACTAAAAATCTACCATCTCCTGAAAGACTCAGTTGTCCTTCACCTGTAGTATTATCTCCGCTCAACACCATTCGGTTTGGCGCAACGGAACTTGCATTTCCTACAACTATGCTATTAGTAGTGGCAATACCTGCCGAAGTGTATTCCAATATTGAAACCCCAGTGGCTTTGGTATCTAAGGTACTAGAACGATTGCCTACCCTTAAGGCTACCATATTTCCTGAACTGAAATTTGCTGGCATTGACGGTACACCTGTAAACTCATAGGCGCCTATATCATAATTATATCCTTGAGGTCTGCTTATTCCTAATAAGTCATTTGTACTTGAAATACTTGCATCTGCACCAGCATTAATAGCAGGGCTAAAATTCTTTAATTGAAAATTGGCCGTTGGGGTGCCTGTTGAGTCTAAAGCCAAATTGATAAACTGCGGATTGGCAATAAGGCTGTTGCTCCCAGCTTTATACACGTTGCCATTGTAGTACAGGTTGTAATCATAAATTCCAGCATCATTTCCATTGCAACTTGCACCTGTTCGTGCATACATAATATTATTGTAAACTCTAACGTCCGCTGAGCCGTTTGCATCGATTTCTGGATAGCCTACTACTGTGCCATTATTATAACAAGTGTTGTTAATGATATCTATATGTTTAGCTAAATAGGCATGAATGCCTCCACCCCCATTATTGTAGCAAACATTGTTTGTAAGAAGGTAACGCCCGTTATAAGTAAAAGTATTTCCAAATTGGGTTCCATTATTAATGTCGAGTATAATACCATTACCATCACTAAATGCATTGATTTGCTCCCACGGTACTAAAGTCTTGTTATTATAGACAATGTTATTTCTTATAAATATTTTATAGCTAGTTATGGTATCAATGTCAACAGGACCTAAAATACTCAATCCGCTACCAGCATTATAGGAATACCAGCAATTATTGTAAACAATATTGTTCTCAAAAGTTACGTAATCGCATTTGCTTCCTCCATTCCCACCGCAATCGTGGAGTTTGCAATTACGCACAATGATGTGGTGTACAGCCTGGCTAGGCGTTATGGTCTTAGGCAAATTTTTACCAATTGAAACCCCGCCCATCTCTGTTCTGGATAATTTCACAAAATCTTTGATTCCGTTGGAATAATCTAAATAACCTTGATAACCAATTTGGTAGGTAAGATTGGCATTGTTGCCTTCTACTTCCAATCCATCCACTATTATATAAGAAGCGTCAATTGCTATAGCACACCATACCTGCCAAGTCAGGTTAATTGAACCTTTTAGTTTTGGGGTATGCCCCGGATAGGCTTTATAGGTAATGTATTTTGCTGCCGTACCAGAACGCTTGATATCTAAAATGTCTTGTACACCCGTTTTTGTGGGCAGATAAGTACCGTTCATGATAAAAACGGTGTCTCCAGGAATGGTAAGATCAGCAGCTTTTTGAATAGTGGCAAATGGATTTTGAAATGTGCCAGCATAACTATCACTTCCTAGTAAGGCGGATACATACTTATTACCAGCTCTTGCAACAATCACTGATGAAATGAACACTATTGTAAAAAACAAGTATTTGCCAATTCTTAGCATTATGCAATCAATTTAAAATAGATAAATAACACCTTCGTTATGGAAAAACATAAACACTTATTTGATCTCCTTTAGAACAAACCAGTATAAAATCAGAACATTCAATGGAAAAATTAAAAACCCTAGACATAAACAATTTTATACCCCACCTCGGCTTGCTGAACTTTCGTTAGTAGCAATTTTCAATAAGCGCTTCCATAGCCAAAAATGATGGCTCACTACCCGACAATGGCAGCTCACTCTCAGAAAACGGTAGCTCACTCCCAGAAAATGGTAGCTCACTCCCAGAAAATGGTGGCTCGCTACCTGAAAATGGCGGCTCACTCCCCGAAAATGGCAGCTCCTACCTGAAAAATGACATTTCACCGAGTATTAACCGTTTTAGGGCCTCAAGCAAAGACTTAAAACCAGATAACATTGGCTTTTATTGCTAAGACCTTTCTTTCAATTAGTAGTGCAACTATTGTTTTATTCAGCTAATCAATTTTCAGTAACCGCACACTTAAATTGCTATTTGCTTCTCCGATACTATTCTAGGTTTGTTATCGAAAAACACCAGTCACACCCATAATACGCATCGCAATTCAAGAAAGAACGCTGTTGCAAAGCCCAATTAGAACCAAATACTCTGATTCAAGAAACACCTTTGTGATTATTGGACAAGACCGAACACAAAAAAAGCGGGGCGTAAAAACAACAAGTTGTTTTGGTTACGGCTTCCGCTTTTATTTTTTCAGAACTCCTGCCATTTCGCAGATTGAAATAATGTAGTTTATGGTATAGTTAGCATTCGAGGTTGGCTTTATAAGCATCGCTGAGTTCTACTACATCATTCCTTTTGGTTAGTTAAGCGAATCCGATTCCATTTATATGTCACAAACAAAGTCGAAAACAACCAACATCTTAATACCTACCACTTTAATACTCATAGCCATTCTTGAATGATGTCTATAAAGAACTATTAAAAACCCTCCCTTAACATTCAAGGTAAAGGGTTGCTAACATGTAGCATGTTAACAACCCTTATGGCTTCTGCTTAAAATCTCCGTTTAGTTAATAACAATATATCGTGTTAATGAACTAATATTTCCCATACAACAAGTGGTTGCAGGTGAGGGCTCTATTGATTGAAATCTATTCTACTGACAAATTAGTATTGTAAACAACTTTATTTCCACTAACCGTACCAACCGTTACGTAATAAACTCCCTTAGCCAACACTTGACGGATACCCAAGGAATGGGCTGCTGCACCGCCAGCATGACTGATGGTTTGGGTGTGTACTTTTTGTCCAAGGCTGTTGTAAATAGTAACCGTGTATTTTCCAGCAACTACATTTTCAAAAGCAATGTTCACTGCTTTACTTACCGCAGGATTAGGGTATAAGGAGTAACTCGCAATTGTATTAGCAACAGCTCCACTGGTGTTCGCAGTTTTTGCTTTGAACACAATACTAAACCTGTTTGCATAGCTAGCAGCAACTGCATTATCTGTTGTAAATGGAATAATGTTCTCATTCAAATTCAAAGCAGTTGTGGTATTAGTATAAGCATCCACCAAGTAAGGAGCTACATCCCCAGTACTGTAAGCAGATGCATCAATGTTTAGTGCATAACTGCTAGTAGTCATTTTTTCTAAGCTCAATGGCAACACATCTGCTGGTTGTGCTGGTTGGCGACCTTCAATACTTAACAACTGGTTGTTGTTTACAATTGATAGGTTTTCACCAGCATTGGTCATTTTCAACGCATCTTCAGAACGAAGTTCATTGCTAAAGCGATTGTCAAAAACCACACCGGACATATCCATTTTCTTCCAATCGGCATTGTCTTGCTTCATTAAAGTGATGGCCAATTTGCTTCTTTTTTCAGCAGCACCAAATACAGATGTTTTGGTAGAAGTAATGGCTTTATCAGCCTCTGTGATTGTTAAGCTAGGTGAAGTACTTGCATTGTTTTGTACAAATACTGCTTGTCCAGCTTGGATGTAACGTGCACCCGCTGCCAAATTGCTAGCCACATCAGTCAAGGCATTATATGCTACGTAAGCACCTGTAGAACCAATGGTAGGGTCTAAATAATAATAACTTGGGGTTAAGTTCACCAATCTTCCATTATCATAGATATTTTTCCAGTCTATTGGTGCAACATAAGGATTAGCGATAGAGCTAAAGCCGTCAGTAGTAGTACCATTTAATCCAAACGCAGCACTACTATAAGTAGCTCCAGAAACTGCATTTGTAACACCACTTGTGCTGAACACTACATTTCCCGTAACCAACTTACCTGTTGCCCTTAAAGCAGTTGCACTGTTCATCAACAAGAAACCAGTTGTACCTACAGTTGATATAGGAGTTGTAAACAAATTGAATGTTCTGTCGCCACGCACCAACAAACGATAACCCAAGAAAGGATTCAAGTTTGTGAATTTAGTATTGGTAATAGGAGACCAAGCACCACCAGTTAAGGTGTAAGCAGATTTTAGACTGTTTACTGTTTGGTCAAGACCTGTAGTAGCGTCCACGCCATGGCTAGCAGTGGAAGCAGTTGTACCTGTAATAAAGACACCGTAGCCTGAATTGGCGTAACTGCCACCTTCTTGCCAATTGGTGTAAATAGTACCAGCATTATAAACGCTAGCACCGAAATCTCTCCAAGCTCTGAATCCTTTAGGAATGAAACGCTCAACTGTAACATTTCCACTGATAGAACCACTGTTGCCACCTGTGCCTATTGGTGCTACAACCGCACTATTGGTAATGCTAGTAGATTTAAGAACCACATTTCCGTTAGTAGTTAATGTTCCTGATTTCAAGGTTAATGTTCCAGTAACATTTAATTTATTGGCACCACTAGTGACAGTTGCGCCATTTGTATTGTTAACCGTAAAGTTGCTAACTGTTCCAACACCGCTGATGGCTTGGTTGGCACTACCACTTAGGATGGTGGTTCCAGTTCCTGATATGGTACCATTATTTGTTAAGGTTGATTTTACATCAATTGTACTATTGTTGGTAATTGTTATGCCACTATTTACCGTCAAGCTTTTTACCGTTTGAGCAGTGGTATTTATTGGCTGCCTTAGTGCTGTGCCAACAATTGCACTAATAGTTGCTGAAGGAACTCCATCAGACCAGTTTGCACTAGTACCCCACGCTGAACTTACTGTACCAGTCCAAGTGGTAGAAGTTATTACAACATTACCTGTATTGGCTACAACATAATAATTCGTGCCTGAGTTAGGGATAACAAAACCAATTGCAGATATGGTGTATGGATCAGACCCAGCAGGGATACCAGTACCGTTGTTGCTACATTGTGTAACACCATAATTTGATTTGAAATTACCAATTTCGCATTTGGTATTCGTTAAGAATCCAGATGCTGCATCGCTACCATTAAACTGGTATTGAATGGTTGCAGTTGTTTGTGAACTACCTAAAACAGACCATTCTAAATTTACTTGCTGTGTTGGGTCACCAATTGCATTGGTAATGGTTGGTTGAACACCCACACTTAAGTTAGAAGTACCTGTTGTATTGGTGATTGTTAAAGGTGCATAAGAAGCTGCCGTTCCCACAGGAAATAGCGTTGCAGTATTGCCAACTGAATTACGAATAAGTCTGCCTGTACCGCTAGCGTCTACATATCCAGCAGTATTTGCACCAGAAACGGTAGCTGTATTAGGCAAGGTTAAGTTATTACTTCCTAAAGCTATAACCCCTGATGTTAAGGTAAGCGTACCGTTTACAGTGAAGGCTTGGTTGCCTATAGTTATTGGATTAGTACGATTAATTGTTAAATCGTTGATAGAAGGGGTTGCTGTAAATACGCTATTAGGTAAAGTAAAGGCATCTCCATCAACATTTCCTACGCTACCGAAGGCTAGATTTGAGGTACTACCCACCGTTAAAGTACCAATTGATGTTGTCCCATTCCTTGTAATAGGCGTGTTGCCATTTTGGAAAGTAAGGGTTCTACCATTTACATCAAAAGCGCCACGGGTTAATATCAATGAGCCATTGATAATCATATCCTGATTACCCAAGGCAATTGGGTTTACCCTGTTTACGGTGAAGTTGTTAAGGCTAGGAGTGGATGTGAAAAAGTTATTAGGAATGTTAATTTGTGCGTTATTATCACCACTTCCTCCACCAAAAGACAAACTTGTACCACTATTTACTTTTAAAGTACCTCCAGTAGTAACCAAAGGAGTACTCGTATTTCCAAAAGTAATTGTACGGTTGCTGGCATCTAACACACCAGCAGTTAACGTAACCCTTGTTAAGGTTATATTTTGGTTGCCAAGTATTAAATCGTTTGCCCTGTTAATCGATAAATTAAAGAAGGCTGGAGTTGCTGCCGTAAACACATTGTCTGGCAAAGTGAAAGCATTGCCACCAGTATTACCTGTTGCTCCAAAGCTTATAGCTGTACTTGTATTAACAGTTAATGTACCCGAAGTTCTAGTAATTGGAACATTAGCAGTTTGTAATGTAAGTACTCTTGAATTAATATTGAAAACGCCACTTGTTAGGGCAAGACCTCCAGCGTTTACAATTAAATCTTGGCCTAATGTCAAGCTATTTGTACGGTTAATGTTAAGGCTATTAACCGAAGTGGTAGTTCCAGTAAATGTACCACTCGGTAAGGTAAAAGCTGCACCACCAACATTACCCGCAGTACCAAAGGTTAAGTTAGAAGTACTACTAACTGTAATTGTACCCGTTGAAGTAGTACCATCTCTTACGATAGGTACATCTCCGTTTTGGAAGATCAGATTCTTACCACTTGCTACTAACACTCCTGCAGTAAGCGTTAATGAACCATTGACCGTAAGATCTTGGTTACCTAACGTTAAGTTATTAGTACGGTTAAGGGTGAAGTTATTAATAGTAGGTGCTGAAGTAAACATGCTATTAGGGAGCGTAAACGCAGCACCACCTATATTTCCTGAAGTTCCAAAAATTAGGTTAGAAGTATTACTAAGCGTTAACGTACCTACTGAAGTAGTACCATTTCTTACAATTGGTGTTGCACCTGTATGGAAAGTAAGTGTTCTGCCACTTGCGTTTAAAACACCATTGGTTAATGTCAAAGCTCCACTAATGGTCAGGTCTTGGTTACCTAGGGTTAACGCATTTGTTCTGTTTACTGTCAGGTTAGTAATAGATGGATCCGAAGTAAATACGCCATTAGGGATGGTAACTGCATTGCCGCCTAAATTACCAGTTGTACCAAAAATTAAGTTGCTCGTACTGCTCAAGGTAAGGGTACCCGTTGCAGTGCTTAGCGGAGTGTTTCCGTTTTGGAAAGTTAGGGTTCTTCCGCTAGCATCTAATACACCACTAGTTAGTGCAGCCGTTCCGTTTACAGTGATATCTTGGTTACCAAGGGTTATACTGTTTGCTCTGTTAACTGTAAGGTTATTGAAAGAAGGTCCAGCAGGTGCTGTACCACTAAATACATCATTAGGTATTGTAAATGCTGAACCGCCTAAGTTTCCAGCGGTACCAAATTCCAAGTTACTTGTGGTAGTTAACGCTAATTTACCAGCTGTTACTGCAATGGGTGTATTTCCTGTATGGAAAGCTAGGGTAGAGTTATTGACTGCTAATGTACCACTCGTAAGTGTTAAAGTACCAGTAGTTGTGTGTGTTGAAACGGTATTTAAGGTAGTAGCACCTTCTGTATTATCCAAGTCAACATTACTGATTGTAGAAGTAGTACCAACTATTGGTTGAAAACCAACATCTTTCAAATACACTTTACCTGCACCAGTGATTGTTCCGTTGTTATTCAACGCTCCTTTTACTCGGAATACAACACCAGAATTTAAGGTAATGGTGGCACCAGAGGTAACATCTAATGAATACACCACGTTGGTAGTAACATTAGTTGCAATAGAAGGATAATTAGCTAAATTATTGGGGATAACTACAGAAGTGGTAGAATCTGGTACCACTGCTGGACTCCAGTTGGAAGCCGTATTCCAATCTGTACTCACCGCACCTGTCCATCTTGAAATGTAAGGTACAAATGCCAAGCCTTTAAACACGGTATTTGCTGGAGAAGTAGCTACTACAGTAGCAGTAAGTCCACTAACTGCAGCATTATAAGCTGTATTATCCGTTACTTTCATTATATAACTAGTCGCTTGGTCTGCACCACGGATAAAGTAAAGTACTGGTTGACCTGCTACAATTGTGCCTGTGAGACCATGTTTTGTAAATGGAGAACTGGCAGCACTTCCGAATGTACCCATTCTGGCCCATCCAATACCATCGTTATAAAATTTAATTAGACTACCATTTACATCATTCATGTACATCAAATCATATCCTGTTGCAGGATCGCCACCTGTCTGTACATCGAAGAATACAAACTGATTAAGTGTTGTTCCCGCAGAAACAGTAGTGTTAATAAAGCCTGCATTGGTGGATAATGCTGTAGGTCTGTTTAAGGCAAAACTGTACATGTTAAATTGTGATACACTCGGGAAACTAAAACTTGTAAACAATTTACCACCAAAAAGTCCCAAGCTACCGTAAGTAGCACTAGCAACGCTATTAACCCGAACTGATGCAGTTTGGGTAGCATTGTAATGCGGAATAAACCTGATAGATTCATTTTGATTACCTAATACCCAGTATTCATTACCATCATTAGTTACGGCGGTAACTACTTTCACGGCAGTCGTACCATTCCAAGCAGAACCAGACTCGCTAGTGGCAATTTTAGTAGCCAAATTAGGTATAGCACTATTGTAAGCAACCCTACCTATTACTTTGTCTTTCTTTTGAAAATCTGTGTTTGCAATATTGGTTACGGTATCATATCCTGCGAGGGTTATATATCGTCCATCACCCGATAAGGCCAATTGCCCTTCGGTATTTGAAGTTGCTGTGCCACTAATAACCAGTCGGTTATAACCACTAGTTGCATTGAGTTTCATGGCCGGCTTACGGGTTCTTACACCAGCAATTGTATATTCTACTAATGATACCTGCCCAGAATTAGTATTTGCAGACAATCCTGAAATATCCACTTGAGACACCACCAAGTTTCCTTTTGTGAAAGAATACGGACTCAAATCACTATTCAATACATTTCCGTTTCCTGCTACCAGACCATTTACAGTTACTGAACCAGTAGTATATAAAACTGCATTGTCGTTTATGGTAAGTGTAGCACCTGCATTGACAGTTAAACAAGAAACATTGTTAGCAGTAGAGCCTGTGGCTATGCTTGGGTAATTGGTAATACCAGAAGGAATAATCACATTAACGGAACTATCAGGAACTTTATTATTACTCCAGTTGGATGCTGTGTTCCAATCAGTGTTGGTTGTACCCGTCCAAGTAACTACCGATGGTGCAAATGCAACTCCTCTAAAGGCATAATTAGCTCCCGCAGTAGCTAATACAGTAGCAGTAGTATTGGCATTGGTCATGATTCCAGTACGACCACTATTATCCACTATTGAATACAATTTATTGTTGGTTGCTGTACCGCTACTACCTGTTACTGCATAAATTACTGGAATCCCAGAACCGTTCAGCGCACCAGTAAGCTGAGCTAATGCACCAGTTCCATTATTTAATGCAGTAGGCACATATGCAACATTACAAGTTACACTAGCACCTGAACCGCCACCGCCTGTTAGTGTAACAGAAGGTAAGGATAGATACACGCCACTACCATAAGTTATGAACCCTGCAGTTACTACACCTCCAGAAACAGATACTGTTGCAGTAGCATTTGTACCTGAATATGTAAATGTTACACCGCCACTTACAACCGAGCCTGTAGTATGCGTTGGAGGAGTTGCACCCGAAATTCCTGTTGAAATGGCTGAAACAGTATAAAGACTAACACCATTGTAAACTTGCTGGTTTACGGTATAAGTACCACCAGATTGCCAAGCTGTACCAATAGCTACTGTTGGTGAACCCGAATAACCAGTGCCCCCGTTAGCGATTGTTAAACTTTGGTATTGTGCATTAGCGGGTATCCAATTCGTTCCATTGTAATAATATTTTTCAAGCCCTGAATTGGCATTGGAAACGTACAGTAAATCATAACCCGTACCATTCCAATTAATTGTAGGATCCACATCGAAATAAACAAAACCAAGTGCAGAAAGGCTTGGAGAAAGCGAAACTGCCGTTGAAAATGCAGAAGTACCAGTTGGCAATGCTGTATTGCTAGCTGTAATATTAGAGAACCCCGCATAAGAATAAAGCTGGTTTTTATAAATATTTAGTACTCGGTGACTCAAAGTAGCTATAGTAGTAGCAGCAGATGTTGCGCCTTGGGTGATATAACCTACTGTTCCTCCAATTGCTGTGTAATAAGCATTTCCGTCTATGGTTGCAGCCAATTTAGAAGAGGTAGTAGCCCCAGTAACATTTGTTGAATAATCTATGGTACCGGTATAATCAATCCTACCTATTGTTCTATTAATGCTACTTGCTAGATATGTGGCACTAGTACTTCCTAATGTAGCATCGTAACCAATTATGTTTAGATACCTTCGGTCTTGAGAAAGGCTCAATTGTCCTTCCGTAGTTACTGTACCTCCCACTGTTATCCTTGAGCCAGCAGTAGTAGAGCCTATAGCAACTGTTTTGGTTGGCGAAGCTTGATTGGCAGTATTCGTGTTAAACTCCAATAAGTTAACACCAAAATTGTTGGTTGATAGTGTTGTACTGCCATCCCCCACTCGGGTAACGACCACGTTTCCTGGTGTAAAATTCTGTGCATTCACTATCAATCCGAAGAAAGTCAAGAGCGAAATAAAAGTGTATTTCATATTTAGGCATAAAATTATAAAATGAGCAATCGATCGTTTCATTATTCAATAATAGTTGTTGCAAATTCAATAATGAAAGGACAAAACTAGGGAGTATTTCTAATCAGCCAAATTTTTCTTGAGATTTTTCCTAATTTTTTATAGTAATAGATTCAAAACTTGCTTAACCCAATAAATAAGATGATTTAGATAGTCTAGTTTAAGTCTGCTATTCTAAAAAAGGATTTGCTTTTAAGGTTAGACTTTCCTATTAACCAAGGTAAATTGGGTTCTTGCCAAATCTTATAATTTTTTTTCCTAAAAAACGTCACTTTGGAAGATCATACTTTTAATTAAACGGTGGCACCCCTACTTTTACCAATTATTGCATGCCAACAAGTATTTTAATGATAAAAACAAGTTTACACTTTCGAGGGTTAACAACATTTTTCATCTAATCGCTGTATTTTATACCTCATAAATGCTATCATTGCATATTATTATTATCATTATGATTCAAGTAATCGTTAGAGCTATTGACATTTTAGAGTTTGTTGCACAACATGGCAATGAACCTGTACAATTAATAAAAATCGCTGAGCATGTGGGTCTTAATCAACCTACCTGTGCCAATATTGTAAGGACTTTGGTGGATAAAAATTATCTAGAACAGGTAGGCCGAAAGCAGGGCTACCTTATTGGCATTGGTGCGTACCAGTTAACTGGAAATCCCGCTTATCAGCAGGAATTAATTGAAGCAGCAATTGAACCAATGCAAGACCTGAAAAAGGAAATCAATGAAACTTCTCTATTGGGAATGATTAAGAACAATAAAAGGGTTGTTTTGCATTTGGAAGAATGTGATCAGGTATTGCAAGTGAAAACTGGCATGTTAGCCCCAGTGTATTACACTTCAATTGGGAGACTTATGATGGCCTTCATGCCAGAAAAGGAACTCAATAATTTACTTAAATCACTTGGCTTACCCACTAAATCAGATTGGCCCGGGGCAGAAACAAAAGAAGGCCTATTGCTTGAATTACAAAAGATAAGAACAGAAGAGTTTGTAAAGATTCGTTCAGCTACCCATACTGTAGGTTTTGCAGTACCTATTTATAAAAATAAGATTGTTGTTGCTGCACTTAGCATTTTTGTTCCAGAAAGTAGGTACACAGAAAAAGACAAAGACAAACTGTATAAAGCAATTAGGGCTACAGCAGATAAAATAAGAAAGCGATTAGAACGATAAATATTCCTATTTTATTGGAGTGATTAAGCGTGAATACAAGCTTACCATCAAACCTCGCCACTACCCATAATTAAATGAGACGGAACTGGAATGCTGTTAACTAAGGGTATGGCGGCATTTTTTTCCTATTTTCTTTTGCTTTTGGAGGGGTATTCCCCTAAGGCTATTGTTATTGCTAACAACAACTGATTAACGATTGAATAAAGTGGAGAATAGAAACTTTTCTGCACAGGGTAACTTGAGCAAATGCCCATACTAGATTATCAGATGGCGTTACGAGTCCATTGAGAGTTATAAGTCCCTCGGAAGGAGTAATATGCCCATTTTAAGGAGTAATAACTCCATCGGAGGGAGTTAAGCGACCATATGACATTACTGTGGTGGACTAGACTTAGGGGATGCTGGGTTTGTCTTATAACTTAAGCGCTCCCCAACCCTCTACAAAGGATAAGGAACTGAAATGCTTGACTGGTGTGGGTTTTATGAAATTATTTGCCTATTACTTTACTCAAATGATGACTTACGAATCATCTGCTCCATGCCGAAAAAACTAAAAAAATACCCTAGCTGATACGGATAACCTCAAAGCCTATACCGATAGCCTAAATGCTAATACGGAAAGCCTCAGAGCCTATATCGATAGCCTTAAAGCTGATACGGATAGCCTCAAAGCCTATACCGACAGCCTAAAAGCTGATACGAATAGCCTCAGAGCCTACATCGATAGCCTAAAAGCTGATACGGATAGCTTCAAAGCCTATATCGATAGCTTATAAGATAAATTAGGAAGATTTTAATGATAAATAGTTTGAAATGCTCCTATTATTAAAAAACTGTCGTTAAGGAATTTTTCATCAACAGCCTTTTTCGGAAAACTTAGCGACTAGAAAAAACTTTTATTACCTAATTATTTGGTTCTACTGGGAATTTAGTGTTGGATTTATTTAAACTTGCACTTATGACAGATAAGAGTTTATATAAAAGTCTTCTTTATTTGGACAATAAATGGGAAGTAACTTCTGTGGACGTTA